>CANQSY010000041.1 GCA_947626635.1 uncultured Akkermansia sp. | reverse complement strand
GCTCCGGCAAGGTGATTCTATCACCTCACGCCCATTTTAACAGATCTTTTAATTAGGGCGATTGGACAACGCGCATGTGTTGCCCGCAGGGCGCTGAGGTAGTGGGGTACCGAAGCGTCAAGCAGTAGCGTAGCGGAATTTTCAGGAGCAAGAGTGCATTGATAGGAGGAAAGCGGGAGAAGGCGGGGGCGCCTAACGGCGCCCTATTTACGATTTTCGATTTTCGATTTACGATTTGGTAACTCGCGCGCGAAGCGCGTTCCAGCGGTGCGAATGCGCAGCGGAATTTTCGGGGCCAACGGTGATAGTAGTTAAAAAGGGGAAGACGGAGGTCGGCAGCAAAGAAGGAGTGGTCCGGTCGGACCACTCCTTCGCGAAGTAGGTAGTAAGATGCTGTAGGATTACAGCAACGAGAAAGCTATGTTGAGACCGGCCGTGACGATGCTGACCATGCTCATCAGCTTGATGAGGATGTTGAGCGAGGGACCGGAGGTGTCCTTGAAGGGGTCGCCCACCGTGTCGCCCACGACGGAGGCGTCATGAATCGGCGTGTGTTTACCGCAGAACTCGGCGTTGCCGGTCTCAATGAACTTCTTGGCATTGTCCCAGGCGCCGCCCGAATTGGCCATGAAGACGGCCAGAACAAAGCCGCCGGCGAGACCTCCCGCCAACAGACCGAATACGCCTGCAACTCCCATCACGAGACCGGTCAGGATCGGCACCACCACGGCAATGAGGGACGGCACGATCATCTCGCGCTGCGCTCCCTGAGTGGAAATGCCCACGCAGCGTGCGTAGTCCGCTTTCTTGCGCCCCTCCAGCACATCCTGGTCCGCCAGCTGGCGGCGCACCTCCTCCACCATGCGCTTGGCGGCGCGTCCCACGGCATTCATCGTGAGACCGCAGAAGAGGAAGGAGAGCATCGCGCCGATGAAGATGCCCAGCAGCACCTTCGGGTTCATCAGCGTCACTTCAAAGTTCTTCATGAATTCCTCAATCCCCCAGGTCGCGACCGTTGTGCCGGTACCGACCGGTTGCTCACTGAACGCGCTCAGGAAAATGGGGGCATCCCCGAGACGCTGCGCGGCGATCTTGAGCTCCTCAATGTAGGAGGCGAGGAGAGCCAGCGCCGTGAGGGCGGCCGAACCGATGGCGAAGCCCTTGCCGGTAGCGGCGGTTGTGTTGCCCAAGGCATCCAGCGCATCCGTGCGGGAGCGCACGCTCTCGCCCAGCCCGCTCATCTCGGCATTGCCGCCGGCGTTGTCGGATATGGGACCGTAGGCATCCGTGGCGAGGGTAAGACCGAGGGTGGAGAGCATACCGACGGCGGCGATGCCGATGCCGTACAGACCGGAGCTGATGTTCTGCGAGGTGAACTCCAGGCTGTGTGCGGCGCAGAGGTAGGCGCCGATTGTGCCCACGACGATGAAGATGACCGGCCAGCAGGTCGAGATCATTCCCACCCCGATGCCGGAGATGATGACGGTGGCAGGACCGGTGGTGGCGTTCTCCGCGATGAACTTGACGGGCTTATACTCAAAGGACGTGTAGTACTCCGTCACTTTGCCGATGAGGATGCCGACGATGAGGCCGATGACAATGGAGCCCCACAGCCCCAGCCAGTTCTCGATCCCCAACAGGTAGAGAATCGCCGCAGAAGCCAGGGCAATCAGCACGCCCGAGAAGTTGATGCCGCGGTTGAGCGCCGCCATCAACTGACTCTGCGTCGCTCCCTGCCTCGTGCGCACAATGAAAATCCCGAGCACAGAAAGGATCGCTCCGACCGCGCCGATGATCATCGGAGCCATCACCATCTGCAGCCCCTGCGCGTACGTGCCGTGCACCGATGCGACAGCCGCCGCCCCCAGCGCCGCAGAAGCCAGGATGGAGCCGGCGTAGGACTCATAGAGGTCCGCGCCCATGCCTGCGACGTCGCCCACGTTGTCACCTACGTTGTCGGCGATGGTGGCGGGGTTGCGGGGGTCATCCTCATTGAAGTGGAACTCGGTCTTGCCCACGAGGTCTGCTCCCACATCGGCAGCCTTTGTGTAGATACCGCCGCCAACACGAGCGAAGAGAGCCTGGAGCGAGGCGCCCATGCCGAAGGTCAACATGATGGTGGTGATTTCCACAAGCTTGCTGACTCCCTCCCCGCCCACGAGTCCGGTATTGTCCAGGATGAGGTACCAACCGGAAATATCCAACAGACCGAAACCCACCACCGTGAGTCCCAGCACCGCCCCGGAGCGGAAGGCGAGCTTGAGGCCGCGATTCAGCCCATCATGCTCGTCGCGACAAGCCTCCGCCACTCGCCCGGAGGCATACGTTGCCGTCTTCATGCCGATGAAGCCCGCCAAACCGGAGAAAAAGCCCCCCGTCAGGAACGCCACGGGCACGATGTCATTCTGCAAATCGAAAAAGGCCATCACCCCGAACACGATGGCAATAATCACAAAGAAAATCGCCACAATTTTGTACTGCTGCTTCAGGTATGCCATCGCCCCCTCCCTCACATACCCGGCAATCTCCTTCATCCGGTCTGTTCCCTCCTCGGCTTTCTTCATGCTGAAGAAAAAGATAGCTGCAAAAAGCAACGCAATCAGCGATGCTACCGGCACGATCCAAAATAGTATTTCGGGGCTCATGGTTTTTTTCTCGGGTTCTGTCTCCCTCCCCGTCAGGAAAGGGCGCCGTATTCTACACCCCTCTACCCGGTTTGGCAACTAAATTCACACGCTACCCAAAAAACCGGGGCGCCGGGCTGCGCCTATTTACGATTTACGACATACGATTTACGATTTCAGGTAACTTGCGCGCCAAAGGCGCGTTCCAGCGGGGCCGGTGCGCAGCGGAATTTTTGAAATGATGATGAGGGTGATGGGGTTCACCATGCGTCGGTGAGGGGCTACTGACTTTTGGCGTAGTCCTCGTAGCCGAAGCGGCGCGTGCATTCCAGCCGGCCGTCCGGGTGAAGCATCACGATATCCGGATGCGGCACGCCGTTGAAGTGAGTAGTTTTCACCATGGTGTAGTGCGTCATATCATCCATCACCAGAACGTCCCCCACACGCAACGGACAGGGGAAGGAAAAATCCCCCAACACGTCGCCTGCCAGACAGGTCGGAGCCCCCAGGCGGTAGCGGTATTCCCCTTCCTCCGCCATGCCCGCCTGCAGATAATGCTCCCCGGGCAAACAGACCGCCGGCAACTGCGAGGAGGAGGCGGGAAGCGGCTCAGAGCAATCCGTCCTTGCAAGGTAAACCTGCGGACGGTACGGCATCTCCAACACATCCGGCATGTGCGCGCTCACGCTCACGTCCAGCACGGCGTGGCGGTAGCCGAGCGATTCGAAAATATCCAGCACACGCGCGCGCAGCACACCTGTGTGGATGCACCACGCTTCCCCCGGCTCCAGGTACACCTCCACGCCGTAGCGTTCACGCACCTCACGCAAAAAACGCACGAGCGCCGCGCGGTCATAGTCGGGCTGGGTAATCCAATGACCTCCGCCGAGGTTGAGGTAACGGATATCCTCCGAGGCAAGCAGAGCGCCGCAGCTTTTCTCGAAAGCGCGGAAGGTATCCATGAGCTCCTGCGCGCCTTGTTCGCAAAGGGTGTGAAGGTGGAGGCCGCTGATGCCGCGCAGGAGGTCGGGTCCCGCTTCCGCCAGTCGGGACGCCTCCACGCCCAGTCGCGAGCCGGGCGCACAAGGGTCGTACAGCGGAGTGTGTCCCGTGGAATAGCCGGGATTCACGCGCAATCCGAAGCTCACTTCCCCGCGTTGGGCCCGAGGGTGATTGCGGCAGAGCTCGCCCATGCGCTCCCACTGCGGGAGGCTGTTGAAATCAATGTGGTGAGCAATGTCGAGCAATTCCTCCAGCTCCTCTTCCCGATAGGCGGGGGAGTACACGGCCACGTGACCTCCCACGTGCTCCGCCGCCAACTTCGCCTCATACAGTCCGGAGGCGCAGCAGCCCTCCGCGTACCGTTTCAGGTAGGTCAACCCGGGGACGCCGGCATAGGCCTTGAGGGCGATCAGCATGTGAGCCCCGCCGGCATCGCCCACCTCGCGCAGTTGCTTCCCGTTGCGCTCCAGCGCCGCCGCAGATATCACGTACTCGGCCATAGCCGCTGGGCGCGTCGGAATTACTCAGCCGGTTGTTGCTGGACCTCTTCCTCCTGCTGCTGGGATATCAGCTGATGCTGCGCCGCTTTCATGGAGGGTTCCAACTCGCGCCGGTACTGCGCAGCGCGCACCCGGATGGCCGAGGGAGCATCTGAGCGCCTCAGCATATCCGCTATCTTGGCGGCTCTGGCCCAAGCAGCCAGCGCCTTGCGCGGATCTTCTGCCCTACTCTCCAAGTTTCCTAAATCCGTCAGCAGGCGAATATACTGAATGGACATTGAAGGACGCAGGTGCTTCATCCGCGTTGCCAGCTCATGCCCCTTCTGGTAGGTTTCACGCGCTTGCTCCGGGTCGTTCGCCAACTCCTGGCACTCGCCCAGGCAACGGTAGGAACTCAGCAAGTCCGCTGACACATTTTCCAGGTCCTCTCCCAGTTCATCTCCCTCTGGCAGCGGTTGATCATCCGCCGGCGCCAATGAATCAAAGAGCTCCTTGTCCAGCTCCAAGGCCTTCTCGTAATAAGGCAAAGCCTCCGCAAATTGTCTCTGCATGAGGCAGCACGAACCCATCCTGTTGGCAAGGGCGCTGCGAATGCGGCGCGCGGCAACACTCGTCCGCACATCCTCCGGCAACGCTTCCCAATCTTTCAGGACATTCTCATAAATCCCCTGCGCGCGGGGGTAGGCCGTCATGTCGTGCGTCGTATCCGCCAACAGCATCCCCAAACGCACCACCTCCATCGGGTCCGCCCCTTCTTCCTTGACACGGTCGTAGTACGCTTCCAGCTTGTTGCGCATATCGCGCACTTCCGCGCGCCATGCGGGTTGAGTCGCTAAACCGCGTACCTTGTCGGCTATCGTGTAAACCATGTAGTCGAACAGCTCCTTCTGCAGGTCCTGCCGAGGCTCCTCCGGCGCCGGCGCTACCTCAACCGTCGGAGCTTTCTCTTCCGCCGGGGACTCCGGACGCACGTGTTTGTGTCCGCACCACGACCCTTCCTCGTCGCCACATGAACTCAACCCCACCGCACAAACAACACCCAAGAGCGCCAGCTCACTCACTCGAAGGCTCCTCGCTGTTTTCTGGTACACCTTTTTCATACGGCACTCATTCTATGTGCTTGGTTGTGTCCCGTCAAGTTCATTTTGCGCGGCGACCCCATCACCATGTCACGAAAAAAAACGATCCCAACAAGTGATTAGCGGTGCACCATGCAGCGTAAGACGCTGACTATTTACGATTTACGATTTCGGGGAATTCGCGCGCCGGTGTCGCGGGAAAGCGAAAGCGCCCGACGGTCCCGTATAGGGCGCACGCGAAGCGGGCGGGAAGGGCGATTGGACAACGCGCATGCGTTGCCCGCAGGGCGCTGAGGTAGTGGGGTACCGAAGCGTCAAGCAAGAGCATAGCGGAACTATTGAAATGATGATGCGTTGACAGGGTAAACGCATTTGAGGGAAGGTAATCGATGGAGAGAATGCTCTTATTGATTGATATCATCGCTGATGCCTATCAAAAATCATGGCAACAAGCGGTCATCATGATGACGGCTCTTAAGAATACTCTGCATTCGTTAACAATCCAAAAAATCTGCGCAATGCGCACGTTATCAATAAATCGTAATTCGTCAATCGTCAATCGTCAATGGCAACCGCATTAGACAATGCGGTTGCCTGGATGCCTTGATATTCTGCTTTACAGGGCGTTTCATCTGTAGCATAATGCCGGTCGAAATGACAGAATACGCGGAGAAGGCCCTGACATCGGGCGGGTTGGATAAGGAGCAGGCCATGGAACTGCTCAGTCGCGGTAGGACGGAGATCATGTGCGGCGCGAACGAACTGCGGGAGCACTTTTTCTCGAATAAAATAAAAATCTGCTTCATCATCAATGCCAAGAGCGGCAACTGCAACATGAATTGCCGCTTCTGCTCCCAGAGCGGCTTCAACTCCACCCCTATCGAAAAATACCCCTTCAAGGATGAACAGGAATTGGAGGATATCGTGAGCGCCTGGGAAAAATATCCGGTAGCTCGCTGCGGCATCGTGACCTCCGGGGGCGCCCTCACGGATGAGGACGTGGAAAAGCTCGCCCGCTTCATCGAGAATCGCCGTACGAAAGGAAAAGAAAAACCGTTGATTTGCGGCTCGCTCGGACGTCTCAAGGCGCACGCCCTTGAACGACTCAAACAGGCAGGACTCACCCGCCTTCACCATAACCTCGAATCCAACGAAAATTTCTACCCCAACATCTGCACCACGCAGTTATGGCGCGACCGACTGGACACCGTCCATCAGGCGATGGAGCACGGACTATCCGTTTGCTGCGGAGGGCTCTTCGGGCTGGGTGAAAGTTGGGAGGATCGCATTCAATTTGCTCTTGAACTGAAGCACGAGGGCATCCGCAACATACCCATCAATTTTCTCTACCCTCATCCGGGCACCCCGCTGGCCGAGCAACCGGTCATGTCCGCCGAGGAGGCTCTGCGCATCATTGCCCTCTTTCGCCATGTCATTCCGGACGCCACGCTGCGCATTTGCGGCGGACGAGTCAGCGTCCTGAAGGAGCGACAGTACGAGATATTTGCCGCCGGAGCTAATGCTTTTATGTCCGGCAACTACCTCACCATCCCCGGCGCCGGGATTGAGACCGACCTCGCCCAGCTTCGCCGCCTCGGACTTGAGCCGACCCTGTAACCTTCCCTGAGGACCCGGTCAGACGGAGAGTCGGGCCATGGCGGATGTAATGGCGGCGGGATAGAGGATATGCTCCTGCACTTGGATGCGGGCGTGCAGGGACTCCGGCGTATCGTCCGGCAGCACGGGAACGTACGCTTGCATGATGATTTCTCCGGTATCCATCCCGGCGTCCACGTAATGCACCGTGCAGCCGGTCCGGGTAGCCCCCGCCTCAAGCGCCTGCTTCCACGCCTCCACGCCGGGAAAGGCAGGCAGCAAGGCGGGGTGGATATTCAAAATTCGCCGGGGAAAAGCCCGCAGCAGGGGCTCTTTCACCAAACGCATGAAACCCGCCAGACAGATCAGATCCACCTTCAATTCACTGAGCTGCCGAGCCAGCGCCTCCTGCGCCTCCTCCGGGAATTTGTTTTTGTACCCGCCGCAATCCAGCCAAGCGGTCGGCACCCCGCGCTTTCTCGCGCGCTCCAGGATGTACGCATCCTCATGGTCCGACAACACGATCACGACCTCGGCGTCCAACCTCCCATCGTCAATCGCGTTGAAAATCGATTGACAATTTGTCCCACTCCCGGATCCCAATACGGCAAGTCGCGCTTTCATGGTCCGCATTCTATCCCAGCTCACCCCCATTTGTCAAACACATGTGTCCCAAGAAAAACGAGGGGCAAACAGGCGTTTATCAGTGTGTGATGCAACATAAGCCATTAATTATGTACGATGGAGGAAGTTCGGCGAGCGTAGCTCGCGGTACTGCGGAGCGGGAGGCACCTGGTGGTGCCTATTTACAAGACGCTCGACGGCCCCGTGTAGGGCGCACGCGAAGCGGGCGGTAAGTGCGGTTGGACAAAAGCGCAGCTTTTGCCCGCAGGGCGCTGAGGCAGTGGGGTGCCGAAGCGTCAATTTACGACATACGATTACGATTCGGCGAGCTTGCTCGCGAAGATGCAATGCTTCAGCATGGGTGGTGGGGAAAAATCATCAGCCTTGTTTAGTTAGAAAGGTTATTAGTTACGCCCTGCCGTCTCGCAGGCTTTGCTTCCACCGTACATCATACATAACCAATGGTTTATGCTACATGACGTGCCGATATTCACCTGTCGGACGCTTTTTCTTGGAATGGATGTGCGTTTGGCTTGACAATCGGGGAAGTGGGGGTATAGTTGGCGCGGGACAAAAATCAACCCCCTCAACGCCATGGAACCCATTTACGAAGGCAAAGCCAAAAGATTGTACACGACCGACGACCCCAACGTACTTCGCATGGAGTACAAGGATTCAGCCACAGCGTTCAACGGTGTGAAAAAGGAAGATTTTGAAAACAAGGGGAAGATGAACAAAGCCATCACCCTGATCATCTACAAGATGCTTGAGGAGAAGGGCGTGAAGACCCACCTCGTGGGGGATGTGGACGACATCAACCTGCTGGTGAAGAAAGTGAGCATCATGCCGCTGGAGGTCATTGTGCGCAACGTGGCGGCGGGTTCGTTCTCCAAGCGCATGGGCGTGAAGGAAGGGACGGCGTTCAGCAAGCCGATTGTCGAGTTCTCGTACAAGGACGATGCGCTCAACGACCCATTCATCAACGACGACTATGCGCGCGAGATGGGCGCGGCGACGGAGGAGGAGTGCGCCGCCATCAAGAAGATGGCTCTGCTCATCAACGACACCCTCAAGGAATTCTTCCTCAAGGCCAACCTGCGTTTGATTGACTTCAAGATTGAGTTCGGACGTCTGGCGACGGATCCGAAGCAGATCGTGCTGGCGGACGAGATCTCGCCGGACACCTGCCGCCTGTGGGATGTGGCGACGGGCAAGAAGATGGACAAGGATCGCTTCCGCCAGGGGCTGGGCGAGTTCATGGAGTCGTATGCGGAGGTGCTCAGCCGTCTGCAGAAGTAAGCGCGAACCTGCAACTCACTCTACCCCGAAACCTGCGTCATGGCAACGCTTACCTTTGAAGTATTCAGCCGTTTCCAGGCGGCGGCGGATGCGAACAAGCTGCTCTACACGCCGATAGCCGACGAGCTGACGTACAACCACACTCGTTTTTACACGGTGGAGTGCGAAGGGGACGAAGAAGCGGCGCGGGATTACATGCGCCGCGTGCTGGTCGACCCGATTTCCCAGAAGGTGCAGGAGGACGGGACCCCCGCTCTCAGCGGCGAGCTCTTCTGCATCTCGTACGGCATCAAAAAAGGCGCGCTCGACTTGGAGAAGGAAGCCATCATGACCAATTACGCCGGTCGCAAGGGTCTGCCCTTTTCCCTGCGCGCCCTCACCATCACCCAACGTATCTACATCTTCGGCAAGGGCGACAAACAAGCACTCGCCGCGCGCTTCTGCAAAGATGTATGCAACCCTGCCATCCACACCTGGAGCGTCCGATAATTTTATGATGTCCGCCACCTACCGTACGATACCGGTCCGCGAGCTCAGCGAGGAAGCCCTCACGCAGCTGAGCCACGACATGAAGCTCTCGCTCTCCACGGAGGATATGCTCGTGGTGCAGCAGATATTCCGCGAGATGGATCGCGAGCCGACCGATGTGGAACTTGAGGTTATTGCTCAAACGTGGTCCGAGCACTGCAAGCACCGCATCTTCGCCGCCACCGTGCAGCATTCTTCCAACGGCGTCACGGAAGAAATCCACAGCATGTACAAAACCTACATCCAGCGTCCCAGCAAGGAAATCATGGCGCGTAAGCCGGGGTTCGTGCTGAGCTGCTTCGTGGACAACGCAGGCTTCATCCGTCTGGACGACAAGTATTCCGTGTGTCTCAAGGCCGAGACGCACAACCACCCGAGCGCCATCGAGCCGTACGCCGGCGCCAACACGGGTCTGGGAGGAGTCATCCGCGACATCCTGGGGGCGGGCAAGGGCGCCAAACCCATCGCCAACTTAGACGTCTTTTGCTTCGGCGCGCCGGACACGCCGCCGGAACTCGTGGAAGGGCACAACATCATCCACCCGCTGGGCATCATGCGCGGCGTGGTGCACGGCGTGCGCGACTACGGCAACCGCATGGGCATCCCCACCACCTCCGGCGCCATTCAATTCGACCCGGCCTACATCTACAACCCGCTCGTCTTCTGCGGCACTGCCGGCGTGATTCCCCAGTCCGACATCGCCAAGGAGATGAAACCCGGACTCTCTGTCGTCGTCATCGGCGGACGCACGGGCAAGGACGGTCTGCACGGCGCGACCTTCTCCTCCGCCGCCATGGGCGAGGCCTCCGCCGAGGAAGACCAGCAGGCCGTGCAGATCGGCAATCCCATTGAGGAGAAGAAGACCCTCGATGTGATTCTGGAGGCACGGGAGCGCGGACTCATTGAATTTGTGACGGACTGCGGCGCGGGCGGTTTCTCCTCCGCGGCGGGCGAGATGCTCTCCGAAACCGGCGGCAATTTGTACCTGGAGCGCGCACCGCTCAAGGAAGAAGGGCTCCAATCCTGGCAGATCTTCCTCTCTGAATCGCAGGAGCGCATGGTGATGGCCGTGAAGCCGGAAAATGTGCCGGAACTGCAGCGGCTGGCGGACACCTTCCAGACGGAGATGACCGTGCTGGGCGAGTCGAACGACTCCGGCGTGCTGCGCGTGTGGCACAGCGGGGAACTCGTCTGCGAGCTGGATAACTCCAAGCTGCACGATGCTCCCACCAAACACCTCACTTCTACCTTTACCTCCTCCCCTGCCCGGACCGGCCTGGAGCCGGATGACTCCCACCTCACCGACGACCTCAAGGACATCTTCGCCGATTTTGCCGTCGTCTCCCGTGAGCCCATCATCCGCGAGTACGACCACGAGGTGCAGGGCAACACCGTGCTCAAGCCCCTCGCCGGCGCCTCGGCCGATGCGCCGCAGGACGCATCCGTCATCGACATCGACGGCTCGGAGAAGCTCATGAGCCTTGCGCTCGCCATCCTTCCGGAATGGGGAAAGACCGACCCCTACGCCATGGGCACGGGAACCGTGGACGAAACCGTGCGCCAGCTCATCATCTCCGGCACAAACCCGGACAAGATCGCCCTGCTGGATAATTTCTGCATGGGCAACCCCGAGAGCCCGGTGGAGTTGGGTCGCCTGGTCGAATGCGCCAAGGGAATCCGCGACGCCGCACTCGCCTACGGCGCGCCCTACGTCTCCGGCAAGGATTCCTTCTACAACTACTTCGAGACCGAGCACGGTCCCGTCAACATCCCCGTCACCTTCCTCTGCTCCGGCTTCGGCGTCGTGGACGATGCCGAGCACGTCTGCGGCTCCTCCCTGCGCCGCAGCAGCAGCGTGCTCTTCCTCGTGGGTCGCACGGAGGACGAACTCGGCGGCTCTGTTTACGCACGGAGGCACGGGATAACGGATGCCAAGGTACCGCAGACGGATTGCTCTGCGAACTTCGCCACCTACAAGCAGTACTACGAGCGCGCACTGACCAAGGGTCTCGTGCTCGCCGCGCATGACCTCTCGGAGGGCGGGCTCGCCGTGGCAGCCGCGGAGATGGCATTCTCCGGCAAAGGCGGCGTAGCCATCGACCTGGACGCCCTGCCCACGCAGCATGGCTGGAAGAACAACGTGACGCCCTGCTTCGCGGAAAGCACGGGACGCTTCCTCGTGGAAGTGGACGAGGACATGGCGCAGGAGTTCGCCGCGGCCATGGAGGGCTGCCCGTGCGCACGAGTCGGTCATGCCACGACGGACGGAAAGCTGACTCTGACGGCGGGAGGAAAGACCGTGCTGCAGGCGAGCATCGCGGACCTCAAGCACATCTGGAAACACGGACTCACCCCTTACTATTGATTTGCACGCCATGCCTCACGCACTCTTGCTTAAATACCCCGGAACGAACTGCGACGTGGAGACGGAGCGCGCGCTCTGCGCCGCCGGCTTTTCCACGCAGGTGCAACCCATCGCCACCGCCACGCCGGCTCACGTGAAGAAAGCGCAACTGGTCGTTTTTTCCGGAGGTTTCTCCTACGGTGACTACGTGATGAGCGGACGCCTCGCTCAGTTGGAGACGGAACGCTTCCTCGGCGACGCCCTGCAAAAGCACCACGCCGACGGCGGTTTCCTCTTCGGCATCTGCAATGGGTTCCAGATCCTCACGAAACTCGGCATCCTCCCGCACGCTTCTCTCATCTGGAACAAATCCGAGCGCTTTGAGTGTATGTGGGATCGCCTCGTGAAGGTCTCTTCCACTTGCCCCTTCACTCAGTACCTTCCGCAGGAATTTGAACTGCCCTCCGCTCACGCCGAAGGACGCCTTGTCTGCGAACCCGGCGATGCCCAAAAATACCTCGACAACGGTTGCGTCGCTCTCCAATACGCAGATAACCACAACGGATCCGAGCTGCGCATCGCCGGTCTCCAAGACCCCACCGGTCGCGCCATGGGTCTCATGCCGCACCCGGAGCGCTTCCTGCGTCCGCGGCATCATTACGACCCGGACTGGAGCGGCGACCCGGATTGGGGCTGGGGCTACTACTTCTTCAAGGGAGCCTTTGATGCGCTGAAATAATATCGCTTGCCCGGCAACCCTCCGCTTTCTGCTATGAGCCTCATCATCCGAAACCTCCACGCACGTGTCAAGGACGGGGCGGAAATTTTGCGCGGTGTTGACCTGGAACTCCCCGCCGGCGAGGTCCACGCCGTCATGGGTCCCAACGGCTCCGGCAAGAGCACCCTTTCCAAAGTCCTCTGCGGACACCCCGACTACGAAGTCACCGAGGGCAGCGCCGAGCTGGATGGACAGGACCTCTTTGCCATGAGCGTGGACGAACGCAGCCGCGCCGGTCTCTTCCTCGCTTTTCAGTACCCGGCCGAGGTTCCCGGCGTGAGCAACGCCAACTTCCTGCGCGCCGCGATGAAAGCTCGCCTCCCCCAGGGCGAGGAACCGGATGCCGTCGCTTTCTACAAGCAGCTGCGCGCCCGGATGCAGCAGCTCGGCATGGATGCCAAGATGACCGCGCGCTCCGTCAACGAAGGCTTTTCCGGCGGCGAAAAGAAGCGCAATGATGTGCTGCAGATGCTCATGCTGGAGCCCAAGTACGCCATCCTGGATGAGACCGACAGCGGGCTGGATGTGGATGCCCTGCGCATCGTATCCGACGGGGTGAACGCCATGCGCGCGCCCTTCCGCAGTTTCCTCATCATCACGCATTACAAGCGGCTGCTCGACTACATCACCCCGGACGTCGTTCACATATTCTCGAGCGGTCGCATCGTGAGGACGGGGGGACGCGACCTGGTCGATTACATTGAGGAGCACGGCTTTGACTTCCTGAAAAATGAGCAATGAGCTTCAGCGTCAACTTCCCCCACGCGACACCCGCGGTGACTTCTCCTTTCCGGAGAACAATGCCCTGGATGCCGGCTATGGGCTGACGGAGGCCACCATCGACTACATCAGCGACGCCAAGGGAGAACCCGACTGGCTGCGCGAGTTTCGCAAAACAGCGCTCAGGAAATTTCGCGAGATGCCCATGCCCATGCACTGGGCGCCTCAGGAAATCGCCGGGCTGGATTTTGAGCGCATCCGGTACTACCTCGCACAGACCACGGCTCCGCAACGCCGGTGGGAGGATGTGCCGGACGAGGTGAAGCGCACCTTCGAGCGACTCGGCGTTCCGGAGCAGGAGCGCGCCTTCCTCGCCGGCGTGGATGCCCAGTATGATTCCGAAACGGCGTACAACAACATGCGCGCCGAGCTCTCCGCCAAGGGAGTGATCTTCACCAACTCGACGGAAGCGCTCACCCGCCATGAAGCCATCTTTCGTCCGTGGTTCGGCAAGGTCATCCCGATGGGCGACAACAAGTTTTCCGCGCTCAACCACGCCGCATTTTCCGGAGGTTCCTTCATCTACGTGCCGAAGGGGGTGAAACTCGCTCAGCCTCTGCAAGCCTACTTCCGCATCAATTCCGAGAGTCTCGGACAGTTCGAGCGCACCCTCATCATCGCGGACGAGGGCGCCGAGCTCATGTACATGGAGGGCTGCACCGCACCGAAATACGACACCGCCACCCTCCACTCCGGCGTGGTTGAACTCGTCGCTCTCCCCGGCGCCAAAATCCAGTACGTCACCGTGCAAAATTGGGCGCAAAACGTGTACAACCTGGTTATCCAGCGCGGTCTCGCCATGGAAGGCGCGCAAATCCGCTGGATCGACTGCAACATCGGCTCCGGCGTCACCATGAAGTACCCGGCCGTTCTGCTGCGCGGTGCGCACGCCCGCGGCGAGGTGGTGAGCATTTCCATCGCGCGCGACGGTCAGTTGCAGGACACCGGCGCCCGCATGATTCACGCCGCCCCGCACACGAGCTCCAACATCGTCGCGAAGTCGATTTCCATCGGCAAGGGACGCGCAAGCTACCGCGGCGAGGTGAATGTGCTGCCGGGGATGGACAACTGCCGCAACCACACGGAATGCGACGCCCTGCTGCTGCAGTCCCACAGCCGCACGGACACCTACCCTGCCATCACCGTGCATGGCGATTCCTCCGCCGTGCAGCACGAGGCTTCCGTTTCCCAGGTGGACGAGGAGATGCTCTTCTACATGCAGCAGCGCGGACTCACGAGGGCGCAGGCCATGAGTCTCGCAGTGAACGGCTTTATCAACGACCTGGTCAACGAGTTTCCCATGGAGTACTCCGTGGAGCTCCGTCGCCTCATTGACTTAGAAATGGAGGACTCCGTAGGATGAGCGCCACCCGTCAGCACCTTCCGGCAGCGACGACTACCCCGCCGGACCGACTCAACGAAGATTGGCGCTTCGGACGTCCTCAATCCTTCGCGCGGGACCTCATCGCCCGCCTCACCTCAACGAAGGAATCGGACGACACCGACTTGCTTTCCTGCGATGCTCCGACGGATTGGATTTGTCCTCAGCTGCCGCAAGATGCTTTCGGCGGAGTCTCCATTGCCTCCGGGTTCATCGAGGAGCTCGCCCTGCAGCGCCTGAGCTCCACCCTTGCCCTGCGCATTCCGGAGAAAGCCGACGCCGAAGAACACCCCATCCGTATCCACTGTGCAGCCCGAGCGCTCACCTGCGCGGGCATCCACGTGGAAGTTCTCCCCGGTGCGCACGTTCGTATCATTGAAGAACACGAGCACACCCGGGACTCGGCACTGGTCGCCCTGCGCTCCTACACGGTGCACCCCGGCGCCACCCTGCGACTCGAGCTGCGCGAGCTCGGCTCCGGGTCCTCGCGCGCGCTGAACATCTCCCGCATCTCCTGCGCGGAGAGCTCATGCGTCCGCCAACTCACTACGTACAACCATCACCTCTGGGCACGCGAGGAAACAACGGCTTTCCTCTCCGCTCCCGCAGCGGACCTCCTCCTCCTCTCCGCCAACCGTCTGCACAGCGGTGAATGGCTCGACCAACGCACGCGCCAGCTCCATACCTCACCCGGCGCCAAGAGTCGGCTCCTCTACAAAAATATCGTGGATGCTGACGCCACCGCCATCTTCGGCGGCAACATCCGCGTGCAGCCCGGCGCGCATGAGTCGGACTCCTACCTCTCCAACCTCAATCTCCTCCTCAGTCCCGACGCCACGGTGCATTCTCTCCCCGGGCTGGAAATCCTCGCTGACCGCGTCCGTTGCTCGCACGGCTCGGCGAGCGCCCCTATCGACCCGGAGCAACTTTTCTACCTGCTCTCACGCGGCATCGGCGAGACCGAAGCGCGCGCCATGCTGGCCGACGCCTTCCTCGCGGAGGTTCACTCCCTCTTCAATCAAGCGTGATTTGCGAGCAGGTCAATCATCCATCCTGCGTCTCGAGGTCACGGCAAACGCGTGAGAAACTGCGTTTGCCATTTACCCTATCCCCATAAATATACTCTGCCGGTGCCCCCGCCGCCTTGACTCAGCGCCGCCCCATCAGCACGGCAGACCGAGCAGCCGGCGTTGCCAGCGCATGAGCCCCTCAGGGGATGCATCGTATTTGGTGAAGGAGGTTTGCTCAAGCTGGGCACGCGAGGCGACAAGGGCGGGCTCAATTCCCAATTCCGCCGCGACGGCATCGCGCTTCTCGAGCAAGCTGTCGATGACGGATTCAGGGTGCAGCGGGATGGTTTTGCGCTTGCGTGTGAGAAGGAGGGGGTACTCTTCCTCATCCATGCTGAAAATCTCGCGCAGGGCACGGCGAAAGTGGGCTATCCGCAGAGAGGGGCCGTGCGGCAGGGGAGTCACAGGATTGAAGTTCTGTATCTGTTCGCTCCAGCGCAGCAGGTCCTCATTGAGACACACCATGAAGGGCGGGCGGTCGATGACCTCCGCCTCTGCCTCACGCCAGCGCCATAGTTGTCGGAGAGCGGCGAGACCGCGACGTCCAAGCTTGCCACTTCCCTTGATGCGCCAGAGGGCGCGCGCAACGTGCTTACGCCGGCGGGCGCGCATCATGTTGAATTCACAACTCTCGAGGAACCAGTCGTAGCGTCCGAGCGCCTTCAACTTATCGACCATGAGGTCAGCCATCTTCAACATGTAGATGACGTCGCCCTGCGCGTACTGCTCCATATCCGGAGAAATGGGACGTCGTCCCCAGTCAGCCTTCTGATTCTTTTTGCTCAGCGTGATGCCGAAGTAATGCTCCACGAGGGCTGCGAGACCGAATTGCTCATGTCCGAGGAGGCGCGCCGCAATCTGCGTATCCAAAATGAGGTGGGGCAAGACCCCGTACGCGTTCAACAAAAGGGTCATATCGTAATCCGCCCCGTGCATCCATACCTCCGCCCCTGCCAGCCATTCACAGAATGGCTGCATCTCATCGCTGAGCGCCAGGGGATCAATGATCTCAACACCTTGCTCGTCCGCATACTGAATGAGGCAGAGGCGCTCTCGGTAGCGGTGCAGGCTGTCTGCTTCCAAGTCCAACACAGTGCGCCCCTGCCTCTGCCTACAGGCCCTGCGCTGCCAATCCAGCAGTTCCTGGTATCCTGTGATCATTCTCCGTTGATTCGTTGTCGGCCCGCTTTATTCATGCACCAGTTGCACATCGTAGCCGAAGATGGTCGTGAAGAGATCCGCCTTCGTGCGCAAGGCGAGGTTTTCGATCGTGAGGTCATGGACTCCGCTCACCACCAGCTCGAGCCGGCGGTTGTTGAAACGCACGGAAAATTGGGAGATGCGGTGAGAATGGGCACGTTCCATGGCATCCGCCACGCGCAGGATGGCTGCCAGCTTCTGCACACGGAGACGAGCCGTCTGGTCCAACTCCGCGTACGAACGATCCTCCGTTGTGGGGAAACCGTGACGGTGGTAGCGCGCGAGCATGCCGATCACCTCCACGTCCTTACGCGAAAGGCCGAATATCTCCGAGTTGAGGATGATGTATTGTCCGTGACGGTGGTGCGCCTTGGGGTTGATAAAGGCGCCCACCTCATGCAGGATGGCCGCCACCTTCAAGAGCAGGCGCTCGTGGCGACTGAGCCCATGCAGCGGCTGTAATTGGTCAAAGAGTGAAATGGCTAATTTGCGCACGTGTTGAGCGTGCGCCCGGTCCACCCTGTAACGGTTCGCCAGCAAGAGCGAGAAGTGAATCACCTCCTGCTCCAAGGCAAAATCATCCTTCTGTGAAGGCAGCAAACTACGCAGGAAAGCGCCACTGTATTCCTCCTGCGGGAAGAGGAGTGAATCCACCCCGAACTCCTGGGCCACCGAAAGGAAAATCACCGCCGAGGGCAACAAGGAGCCCACATTCGCATAATCCTCTTCGTACCGATCCATGCGCTGCGCCTGCGGCAACGCTGCTATCTGCTGCACCAGCCGGCTGAGATCCGCACTCTTCACATCGTCGGCGCTGAAAAGCGGAGCATGGATGCGGTGGAAGTCCGGACCGTACACGACCATGGTGGCAGGTGAAACCGGGATGGCTTCCTCGGCATCGTGGTGAAGCTGCTCCACCACCCCGCGGATGTGCTCGCGAATGAGGCTGCATTCATGCTCCGGTCCGCCAAAGGAGGTGTCTCCTATGCTCACCCCGGTGCGGTGCGCCCCCATACGATAGCTGGCATAGTAAGTGATGCGGCCGTGGTCGAAAAGAAGCAGACGCGTGTTGCCCGGTCCCACATGCAGCACAAGCACCTTCTGCTCCGACAGCTCCGGACGCTGCACGAGCAGCTCCTTCATGTTGAGATAGAGAAGGCGCGTCATCTCCCCGTCATCCAGCACCTCCATGTGCAGCCCGCAGGAGTTCAGCAAGCGGTTCACCACACTGTCCATCGACCGCATCCCCATGAGTACGTTGCTCGCCAGCAACCGCAGGGGCACCTCCTCCCCGTACTCCCGCAACAAGCCCCTGTACTCCCGAATGATCTGCACACAGCGCTCCATCGTCTCACGCCGTATCACACCCCCGGCAAACACGTCCTGCGCCAGCTCGATGGGCTGACTGAGTACATCCAGCACACGCACCCCTCCACCACCGGACTCAGCCACCATCATCGATATCGCACTCGCCCCTATAAAGATAACCGCCTGCACTCCCTCCCTCGGCTCCTTGCTCTCCGCTCTGTGGGATTCATCTGCCATAACCTCATCGTACACTCCCGCGCCTTGCAACGCAAGTGTTAATTTTCCACCCACGGGGCAAACGCGAGGCGTTTGCCTATGTACGAAGTCAACTATAATAATTAGGTGGGAGAATTTTTATTTTACGCTAAGGAAGATCAGCGTAGCTCCGCTTA
>CANQSY010000040.1 GCA_947626635.1 uncultured Akkermansia sp. | reverse complement strand
GCTTCCACCGCAAGATGAAACTCATCCAGCGTCGCGCCTATGGTTTCCGAAACTTTCAGAACTATCGTCTACGCGTCCTGCTTGAATGCTCCCACCTTTTTAACAAAAATTCAACTTTCCACAAAAATTTGGGTTGACCCCATATTTTTTTAGAGCTCCCTCAGCAGCTATGAACCCTTCTATGAATTCCTGCTTCTCCGTATCCGTAGGCATGCCAATTTACGCAAAAACTTTCAATAACTGAGAAAGTCGGCTGAGTCGTTGTTGCAAGTCCTTCTCTGTGGCATATTTGCCCATGAGCAGGTAGACGTTGCCACGAGCCACCCTTGCTGTAGCGGTGCGCTCAGACGATCTGAACTCCTGCTCCAATCTTTTACGACGAGCAGCTACTCGATCTGCTAAAGTGGTCTGATCCACCATGACGCACCCATGATACCATTCCCTCGTGGGATGATCAAGCGTTTTTTAGGATATTGGCTTTGACGCTTCGGCACCACCCTGCCTCAGCGCCCTGCCCGCCGGAATACTTCTCTCCTCCCCACGCAACGCGCGCTAGCATCCCAAATCGTAATTCGTAAATCGTAAATCGTAAATAGGCGCCTCCGGCGCCCAGGGTTTTATCGTCCTAAGGCGCCGATGGGGACGACGAGCACGCCGTCATCCGGGCGGCGGTAGGCGTAGCGACCGACACCGGTGAGAACCATGAGGAAGGCGGGTTGGCCGACCTTGCTCACATCAATTTTGCTTACCATTTTGGTGAGACTTGCGGCGCCTTGATCGATGGCGCCGGTACCGCCGAGTTTAATTTCCACGAGGGCATATCTTCCGTTACGGAGATGAAGAACGGCATCAACCTCCATTCCGGTTTTATCGCGGTAATGAAAGACAGAACCGCCGAGAGCCTCGGTATAGACCCGCAGGTCACGTACGGCCAGATTTTCAAAGAAGAGCCCCATCGTTTTCAGGTCGTTGATGAGGTCGTTCGGACCGATGTCGAGGGCAGCAACGCCGATCGAGGGATCGGTGAAGTAGAACGTGTCGGCGGAGCGGATGGCGGTGCGAGAACGCAGGTTAGTGTTCCAGCACGGGGATGGCTCCAAGACAAAGATTTCCCGCAAGGCCGTCATGTAGGAGGAGACCGTCGGGATGCTGGGGCCGCAGGACCCATTGCTGCCGATATCTCCCGCGATTTGGGAGATGCGTCCTGCCGCACCGATGGAGCGCGTGTAAGAACGAAGAATCTTTTGAGCCAGAGCGGTGTTGCGCGACACGCCGTCCACGCGGGAGATATCTTCCTGCACAATGGCCTCAAGGTAAGCCGGAGCAAGTTGCAGAGCGGCGGATGGAGATGAAGTGACGGCTCGCGGCCAGCCGCCGCGAGCGATGAGGAAAGCCAGCCCATCGAGATCGATGTCCGCCGTTGCGCTAAGATCGTGCTGTCCCGCAAACAGGGACGAGAGAGAGACCTGTCCGTTGCTCTCTCCGGATTCCCAAAGACTCATGGGACGCATCCGCATGCGGGTGATGCGACCTGTCCCGCTGTGATGAACCTCGTCCCTGTTCGGAGGTACGGCTGACCCCGTCAGGATAAACTGTCCCGCCTCATCCCGTCGGTCAACCTCGTAACGCACAGCATCCCATAGCTTGGGTGCGAGTTGCCATTCATCAATCAAACGAGGGGTCGCGCCCTCCAGGAGTCTCAGCGGTTCTATCTTGGCCATGCGTAGATTTTGCTCCTCCTGGGAGGGGTCATCCATACGCACGGTGCTCGCGGAAGCGTGTTCTCCGGTGCTCGACTTCCCGCACCATTTTGCGCCGGTGATCAAAACAGCCCCCAATGCTTCCAGTTTTTCCCGAAGTATTGAGTCAGCTATTCTCGGTAAATAGCGTTTCATGATGATACTCTCCGTCCACAATGAATATGAAGCATTTTTCGCAAAAATTCAAGCTCTATTTTACATTTGGACGGATTTTATTTTACATTTGGACGGAATATTTTTATATTTTTGGCTGTTAGATTTCCGATCCGCGTCCGAAAATTCCGTCACGATACCGGCTCGGCAACTCCGCGCCTCCGGCGCGCGAATTCCCCGAAATCGTAATTCGTAAATCGTAAATCGTAAATAGGCGCCGTTAGGCGCCCCCGCCCTGCGGGCAACGCATACGCTTTTGTCCAATCCGCCTCCGATCCCTCGGCGGCTTTGTAAATCGTAAATAGGCGGTGGAACACCGCCCGGCCCCTTTCTAACTAAACATCACCTGTGTTCTCAAGAATTCCGCTTCGCACCGGCTTGACGCTTCGGCACCACCCTGCCTCAGCGCCCTACGGGCAAAAGCTGCGCTTTTGTCCAATCGCCCTTCCCGCCCGCTTCGCGTGCGCCCTGTACGGGGCCGTCGGGCGCTTTTGCCTCCCCGCGCGCAGCGCGCGAGCATCCCAAATCGTATGTCGTAAATCGTAAATCGTAAATAGGCGCCGAAGGCGCCCAGCGCCCCCGCCGCTTTCCTCATATCTCCCGCCCGAGGTTTTCCCCACCACCGATGCTCTTGCACCGCATATCCCGCGCCCCCGGCGCGCGAATTCCCTGAAATCGTAATTCGTAAATCGTAAATAGTTACGGAATCAGCTTCGATTAGAAGCTGATTCTGTAACCGGCTGTTGCGTCGAAGGAGGTTTGTCCTGTGCGCCACTCCACCGAGCCGTCCAGGAAGAACGTCCCCAGGTCGGCTCCCAGCGGTATGCTCAGTCCGGCTCCTATTTCGATACCTACGGCACCCACCTCCGCCGACTCCACCTCGGCGAAGTTCTTGCTCCCTATAATCGCATTGTTCGCCGTCCCGCTCCGGTCTCCCAGATCCGTCTTGAGCAGCACTCGTCCCTCGAAGATCGAGTAGCGGTTCCACGCGTTCGCTCCCAGCGCCGCCTGCATCCTCGCTCCCACTCCCAGCGTCACCGTCGTCTGGTCGATGTCGTCCACCTGCAGTCCCGCGTCGCTTCCCTTCTCCTTATATCCCTTCACCGCCGCGTGCCTGACCTCCACGTTGATCACCGGCTGCATCGCCAGCGTCCCCGCTTCGTTCATCAGCTTCGTGTAGCCGATCTCATACAGCGCGCCCACGGCGTAGCCGTCCGTGTCGCCCTTCGTCGTGTAGCTCCCGCTCCCGTAGTTCACCGTCCGGTTCAGCTTGATGTCCGCCAGACCTCCGCTCACGATGAACGTGTGCGTCCACGGTCCGCTCGACGTCCTCGCAAACGCGCTCACGTACGCCGTATCCATATCTCCCTTGCCCATATCGGCGGAATCCGTCTTCAGGTCGCCGTACATCGCCGTGAGGGCAAGACCGATGGTCGTCCCTGCCGCCACGTCCATATCCATCCCCACCGTGCCGCCCCAGCTGTTGACGGTGTAGCCCGGGGCGAAGCCATCCGCGTCCAGCTTGCGGTACGCGCCCTCGCCGTTGATCCATGCGTGGACCAGCGGGAATTCATCGTAGCCGTCGTAGCGCAGCTCGTTGGCCATGGTGGTGGTGCGGTTGCGGATGGTGGTGAGCTGGCGGTGCAGGTCCTCCGAGAGCGCAGGACCCAGCGTCGAGATCGACGAGCCGGCTATCGACGCCAGCGCCTTCTCCAGCTCCGCGTGATCCGCACTATCGCTGTCCAGCATCCCTATCAGGCTGTTGATCATCTTCGCGTAGTCGGAGTCCTGGTTAAGCAACGCATCGAAGAACGCCTGCAGCGACGGCTTGTCCTTGATGGAATCCCAGACCATCACCGCGCCGGCGTGAGAATTCTTCTCCATGTTCGGCAGGGTGCGCTCGAAGGGGTTCTGCTTCGCCTCCTCCGCCTTGACCTTGATGTTGCCAGACTTATCCACAGACCACTGGAAGTCATAGACAAAGCCCGCCGCACCGGACGCCTTCACGTGCTTCTCGAGGAAGTCATTCTTATCGGCATCAGAACCATACTTAGACGTATCGAGTGTGAAACCGGTTTCGAAACTTTGACTCGTATCCAGCGCTTTACTGCTGCGGAAATCGATGACGCCGTCAGCCCCCGCACCGGTAATCGTTCCGGAAACAACGTCACCACTGTAACCCCTCTCGCCATAATCAACGGTCAACTTGCCGTTGCCGAGATCAACGCCGCCCAACACGAGTTTGTCAGAGCTGCCATCATCGCGCTGGCCGTCCTTCCTGCTCACGTCGACCGTCAACTCCGAGCCCTTGCCTAATTCCACATTCCAAGCATCGGCGTCGTCAGTGCCGGAAGCTGTCGAAGAAGCGTTATCCAGCGTGAAACTCGCCCCGTCCGCCACCGCCAAGGTGCCGGCTTTACCCTTGCCGTCCTCTCCTGCGCCGGCCAGCGTACCCGAGAACGAGCCGCCGCCCACGGTCAGTGTGCCGGAGTTCCCATCGTCACCTCCATTGCTCTTGAGCGTACCGCTGCCGTTCAGGCTCGTCACGTTGCCGCCACCCTGACCGACATCCAACGTGGTCTTATCACCCGCGAGATTCACCCCAACCCCGTCGAGCTGGGCGTCCTCTCCGGAAAGCGTCAAGCTCGCGCCGGTCACTTCTTCCGTCTCCTCATCAGTTGTCTCCGCGAGAGTGATTGTGCCGCTACCGTCGCCGGTGATACCCGCCTTACTCAGCGTATTGGCCTCGTCCGTCAGTGTCAGATTACCGCCCCCGTTCACCTGAACACCGGCGGCATCATCCGTTGCTGTGACTTTTTCATCGCTCAACTTACCGTACACGGTGGCGTTGCCGCCGTCCAGGATGAGACCGCGATCTTCCCCTTCAGTGGCGTCGCCGTAAGCCAGATCCACATTGCCGAGCTCGTTCGTATCACCGCGCAGCTTGAGGGCGCCCTCAACGATACTCAGCGTGTCCTCATGACCCATCAGCAACCCGCCTGTACCGCTCTCGCTGCCCACGGTCAGCGTGCCCGCACCGGTCTTATCGATATCAATACCGGGATCCGTATTGATCGTTCCCTTGAAGGTCGTGTCCTGACCTATGGGTCTCGGATCCACCCACTCCGGCACATCTCCTTGATCCTTCCCTTCGTCCGGGGCCGTGTTATCCAGCACCAGTTTCTTGTCTCTTTCGTCTTTGTTCTTCACATCGAACGTGGATCCCTCCAAGCCCACAAGATTGTGGACAATCGCTCCGCCCTCACTATCGTTGTAACCCTTCTCCTCATCGGTCGCATCATCACTTGCCCCAGCCGTACCGGTCAGCGTCAGGGTCAGCGTCGTATCGGCGTCCAGCAAGGTGGCGTCTCTCTCCGCCAGCACACCGTAACCGGTCGGATGATCCTTATCTTCCTCGCCGCCGATGTAGCCCGGATCATGCTCCCCGTCCTTCGTCACGAGGTACATCTTAAGCTCATCCAGTCCGGTGAGGATGATATCTCCTCCTTCCACGGCTGTGATCTTCATGCCCAGATCCTTCAACAGCTGCCAGTTCCCGCCGGCGGAAGCCTCAATCTCTTTCCACAGGCCCGAGTCAAGATTCAGCGTGCCGTTCTCCACGATGTGAATGGCTACATCCTGATCGCCGTCAAGGATCTTCCGGATATATTCCATTAAACCCTCATTGCTGAAGTCCAGTCGGAAGGCCTCCGCTTTCTCCACGTTCAAGGTGAGACTTCCGTCTCTCCCTGCGTCGAAGAGGGCCGTGCCGCCCTCGCGTGACTTGCCCACTACGTTGGCTTTATCGATATACAGCGTGAACTGCTCCTTCTCCTTCGCCGTAATCGTACCCTGCAGATTACTCACAGTATCGCCGGCGTGCACGGTCACCGTGCCGAGCGTCACGTCGTCCATATCCATACCGCCGAGAGACACATCCCCCGTCGTATCGATGTTGAGCGTACTTCCACCGAGGTTCATGTCTTTGCCGTTGGTCAACTCGACGTGGGAGAGCGTCAAGTTGCCATCCCCGGTCACGGTCTTGCCGCTCCAGGTCGCCGCCTTGTCCTTATCACCCAGCACGATGTCTCCCTTGTCGGTATCGAGCTTCGCATCCGCCGAGACATCATCAGAGGTGATGGTTAATCCGTCCTCGCCGCTTGCCAACGTCACGCTCCCCTCCACCTTGCCGCTGTAGGTGGCAGCTCCGTCAAATTCGATGGTCCCTTTGCCGCTCACACCCACCGTCACGCCACCCTCCAGGGCATCCCCGGACAGCGTCCAGCTCGAGCCTTCCGCCTCCGTATCCAGCGTGCCTTTGAAGCCTGAGAGACTGCCGGATATCGTGCCGCTGGCCACCTTGCCTTCCTTACCTGCCGTGAGCTTCTTGCCCGCCTCCGAGGTCAACGCTCCGCTCAGGGAAACCGTTCCCTCGATGCTGGAATCTTTTTTCACGTCCACCGTGCCGGACTGGACTGTGGTTCCCGCCTCTGCCGCCAGCGTGCCGCCCGAAAGCGTGAGCGTGGTGCCTTCGTCACCCAAGGCTTCTGAACTACCCGCTGTCAACGTCGCGCCGGCGCCCACCTCAATGCCCACCACGTCATTCGTGCCGCTCAGCGTCACATCGCCGCCCGTGACCTTCAACGTGCCGTTACCGGTGACACTGCCGGACAGCTCAGTCGAACCATTCACATCCAGCGCCAAGTTTCCTTCCGTCACAGCAATGCCGCCCTCGTGCTTTGTGCCAGCGTCCTGCCACGCCAAGGTGAAGTCGCCCTTGCCGGATTTCTCGATACCGTTCTGATCCAGGGCGAGCGTCAAGCCGCCGTTTCCACCATCCTCTCCACCCACAGTTGCAGAGTCCGAACCCCAGGTCACGCCGCCTGTGACAGAATCACTCACTGCCACCTTCACAGCATCCTCGCTGCCTTCATCCTCCGTCGCCACCTTCTCACTCAGGTCGGGAGCCCCCTCAAGATCAGCGCCGTACGTCAACGTACCGCCCAAGAACTTGATCTTGCCCTCACCGTCAACGGTGAGAGATTTGTCCAACTCCAGCGAACCATACAGGTCCACGCCCTTGAACAAGCTCTCCACGTCCAGCGTGAGTCCAGCCCCGTCCGCCACCGTCAGCTTGCCGGTAGCTTCCAACTTGTCTGGATCAGCACCCCCTTTACCGCTGAAGGTGTACGTGCCACCTTGAATATAGACATCCTTCGGTGTGACCGTTCCTTCAATCTGCACTTGGTCATGTCCCTCCGTTGTTCCGTCTCCCGTGAAGTACACATCACTACCCTCCGGACTTTCGCCGGCTGCTCCACCACCCTCAGCGTCCTGCCACTCATCTTGCTTTGTGTTACTCCATGTATTATCCTCGCCTCCATTCCATTGCAGTCCTTCCTTCTTCGTCCATGCGAGCTTGCCATTCTCGTCCAGGTGCAGATCCTTCCAGTCCCCGGCGCCGCCGGACACTGTGAAGGCAAAATAATTCTCCCATCCGGATTCCCACTTGCTGCCGCCGAAGAAGTCCGTCACGCCGTTCTCCGCATCCTCCAGATAATCCCTCGTCAAGTTGAAGGTCAGCTTGTTTTCCCCATTGCTTGACGCAAAAGCGATACTCTCTCCCAGCGTGATCTTCTGACCCTTCGTGCCGAGAGTAATCGCGCTGTCTTTTCCCCACGACCATTCACCGTTGACCGTGAAGCCGCCCGCCTGCACATCCAGCGTCTTACCCGCTGCCAGGGTGAGACTCGTCAGGGAGCCCGATCCTGTCAGACCGGTAACCGTCAGGTTCTCCTGCACATCCAGCCCGCTGCCGGCGGTGAGCTCAAGCGCCGTCACCGTCAATTTCTCGCTCACTTTCAGCGTACCGCCCGCAAGTGTCACATTCGCGAGGGTCACCTCCGTGCTCGGGGCGCTACTGCTCAAGGCAGCTTCCAGAGTACCCTTCTGCACCGTCAAATTCGCGCCGGTGAACTCCCCGGTGAGCTTGAATGATTTGCTGAGTTCTTCCGCTGCCGCATTGTACGTGAAGTTCGTTGCTATATTCCCGCCGAACGACCCGCTTTCCGCCGTCAGCTCCAGCGTGCCGCTGCCCGTGATGTCGCCGTCTCCGCTCAGACCGGTGATGGTCAGCGTGTTGTTCTGTACTGCCAATTCACCGTCTGCTGCCACACTCACTGCCCCCGCCTTGCCGGCTCCCGACAGCTGCAGTTCCAATGTGCCATCCTGCACGTTAATGGCATTGCCATCATAAGTACCCGCGATGGTTTGCGTACCCGTGCCTTTCTTGGTGATGGAAAGCTTGTTCTCACCATTAGCGGTTACGTTAGCTGTCACGCTCTTAGCCTCCTCATCTGAGTAATCAATGACGAGTTCTTGTCCCCCCTCAATATTTGTGCCGACAGTAATCGTTCCGCCGGAGGTACCCTCGAGGTAGTTGACGGTATAGGAACTACCCTTAGCTTTAAAACCATCATCAGTGGTACCTACGCGCAATGTGCTGCCGGAGGAGAGTTTCAGTCCGTATCCTTTCAACTCCTCCGCACTGTTTCCGCTGGTCTGCTCTTCATCCGCGTAGTCCAATTCCAGCACGCCCGCTGTCAGATCAATAACGCCTGTGTCGCTATCACCTGTCGTGAAGGTGTCGCGCAACTGCAGCAAAGTGTTCCCTGTTCCAACAGTCAGCGTGTGTGTCGCTGCGGTCAATTTTCCCTTGAAGAATCCTCCCGTGCTTGCTGCCGTGACGGTTGCATCGTCGTCCAAGACGAGGTTCCACAGCATCTCCGTGTTGCTGAGAGTCAGTTTCGCCTGTTCGCCCTCTTCACCACCACCGAGGTGGACAGCGTGATTATTATCCGCGTTCGTTCGCAAAGCATTCCAAGCGCTCACAGTCAAAGTTGAGCCGTCTTCTACAACCAAATTTTCAACGTAAGTGTGAATTTTTTCCTGAGTGACGTCCAAGATAAGGTTACTATCTCTCAAGACAATCTTCCCCAAGTACCAGCTCCCACTTGTACTCTTACCAGGAAGAATGTTGATATAATCAGTGAGCTTACCCGCAGCGTCCGAAGTTCCTATATTCAAAAGTACCAGCGCACCATTGTGGGTTCCGTCGGCATTAGCAGTGCCATACACGATGGTATTATTGGGCGCACAATCTCCCACCCCACGTCCATCAAACACGAGTTCTGCTCCCTTTCCGAGCTCGACATAGCCGAGGCTCTTAAGAGTCACACTGTCCTTAATTGTTAATGAGGTGCCGTCCTTCAACACAATACCTGCATCATTTGCAGCGGTCGTTCCTAGTTGTATTGAAACCTCCCCGCCGGAGAAGGTAACGCTGCCTTTCTCCAATGTGAGACCTGCCCCCGTATTGTTCAGCGTCAACCCGCCGCTAAAGTCCACGGTGCCGTCAGCAGCATTCACGACAAGTTTCTTCGCAGAGACAGAGACGCTGAAGGTCGCGGACGTGTTCGCGGTGAGGGTGTCCGTCACATTAAGCGCCTCTCCGGTGAAGTTGTACGTCGCGCCGGATTCAAGCGTGAGATTCGCCATGCGGGCGTCTGCCGCCACGGTCACGGCGACTTCGCCGCCTCCCTGCGCTTCCAGGACGACATACTTGTCCTGTTCCCACGCCTCCTTCCCGGAGTTGCCTTTTTCATGGCTCCACTCGCCAGGGCCCTCTGTCGTCCCTAAGGTGACGTTATTGTCGCCGCCGGAAGCGCCCCAATACAGGACGGCATCCTCCGGCATAGAACCCCATTCAAGTGTCCCGGCATCCTTCAGCTCGAGCCAAGTGAATTCTCCGGTTGCAGTTTTACCGTCAACCAATAACTTAAAGTACTTGGAGAATCCCGCAATTCCATAGGTTCCCAAGTTGAAGAGTTTGAATCTCTTCTGTCCTGCACTTGCCGCCTCCAGGAAGTCAGAAGTAAGATTAAGAGTCAATTCGTGACCGGTGGAATTCCCGCCGTTGAGGGTGGACAGACCGGTGAGGTCGATGGTTATCCCTTGGCTTGCGTTCACCGTCAGCTTGGTGCCGTCAGCCCAAGAGAAGAACGGCGTTCCTTCTGCCGCTCCTCCCACCTTGAGACCGCCGGTGCATGTCAGCTCCACCGTCCCGCCATCCAGCATCAAGCCATGCGCGAAATTATACTGTGTCGTTCCGCTCAGCGTCAGCTTTCCACTGCTCGCCACCTTTGCCTTGAAGGCATGGTCCAGCTGACCTCCTTCGCTGAAGGTCGCCGTGCCCGTCACATTGACGCCATAACCGACGTTGCTCCCCAGCGTCACCGCACCGTAGGCTTGTACAAACTCCGACAAAGTCGTAAGCTCGCTCTTGTCGAGGATGACATAAATCTGACTGCCAGTCGAGCTCTCGATCTTGTGTTTTGTCCTGTCTTCGCTGCCCGAACTCGATTCTTGACTGTAATTGATGGCGCCCACCACGAGATCGCCGCCAAGTCTGAGTGTGCTTCCATTCTCGTACCACTTAAAGTTGAGTGAACCAATGCTTCCCGCGTCACCATCCTTTCCGTCGATGGTCACAGTAGTTTTCATCATTCCCAGTTCGCCTCCGCCGCTCAATTTCCCGTGAATGGCAGCTCCATTTCCGGTTGTTCGATTGAACAACACGCGACCGGAATTGATCGTCATATCGCCCCATATTGTTGCCGCACCGCAAGCAAGATTCCACTGCTTACCCTCTCCCAAAGTCACCGCGAAGTTCATGTGCTTTGATTCTTCTCCAACAGTCAAGGATCCCCAGTAATCAGCAGAATTGGAATCATTGTCCTGATAATCCTTCTTAAACATGGCATCGTTTTCGGAGCCTGTTGTATCAATAGAGAAGGTTGCGGTGGTACCGGCACTCGCCGCAGAGTGAATTTCTAACGATGAGCTGAAATCAATCCAATTGCCCGTCCTGAGCATAGCAAGCTTGAGATTCCCGGCGGTTTTGAGGATGACAGGCTTGATGCCAGTTTGAAGAACTAATGCTCCTGCAAATTCCGTGGACGTCCCTTTCAAATCCACCGTTGTCGTTGTATCCGCGCTGCCATCCACATTCAAGGTAAGCATTTTATTCTGCGTGCCGGTGAATGCTTCGAGTGTAAGCGTGCTGTTCTGCGCCAAGGTCAATTCACTGTCGCCTGTCACACTCAGACTCTTCACGGTGCTCGATGCGCCAAGTTTCACCTTGCCGCCCGCAAGCTCCAACGCACCGTCGCCGGTGTATGTTCCCTGCACATCGAGGGTCACGCCGGTACCGATGGAGACCTTGGTCGCGCTATTTGTGAGATTGCCCTCCACAATCGCCTCTCCCCCTGTCAGGGTATAGGTAGCTGCGCCTTCGAAAGAAAGCGACTTCATCTTAACGTTATCGCCAACCGTCACTGTGACCGCAGCAACACCATCTGTTGCCAAGTGAATCTCCTTTTCCGACTGCCAAGCAATTTTGTCCCCGGAATAGTCGTCCTTGTAACTCCACTCCTTGTCGCTGCCTGATCCCAAAGTAATTTCAGAGTCCTCACTCGATGCCTTCCAGTAGAGGGCGTCTCCTTCTACGGCTTCCGTCCAAGTCAGCGAGCCGTCATCGTTCAGTTTGAGGCCGCTGAGCACTTCGCCATCTACCGTGAACTCGAAGAAATCGTCCCAGTTCTTTTCTTGTCCGCCGGTGAGTGCATTCCACAGCTGTGTAAAGGTACTCGACTCAAAGAGTTGGTACTTTTTTTCACTTTGACCTTGGGCCCAACTTTCATACCCATCCAGCGTAATGCTGAGTTTTTTGTCATTTCCCAAAGTCAGAGTTAAAAAGTTCAGATTCACACCGTCTTTCGTCATGGTGAGAGTCAGCGAACCACCGTTCGTTGCATCCAGTTTCTCTCCCTTCAGCGTACCGCCGCCGACCGTCAGACTTACACCTTGGCCCAGCGTCAGCGTGCCGAGCGATGCGTCCTGCTCTATGCTGCCGATGGTGAGCGAGCCGGAGGTGACCTCCAGATTGCCCGAGCCGCCTTCTGCTTTTTTCAACGTCCCCAAACTACTGGTCCCCGAGAGGGTCAGCTTGCCGCCGCTCAATGTTGCGTCTCCGCTGACGGTGATGCCGCTTCCGCCCAGTACCAATTCACCATTGGAAACAGTCAACGACCCGGCAGACATAGAAGTAGTCCCGTTAATCGTCTGCTTGCCGGTGCCGCTCATGGTGAGAGCGCCATCTAATGCCAAGCTCCCACTCCATGTTGATGAATCCTCATGCGTTCCGGCAAAGGTCAAGTTGGCTCCCTTGATCGTGCCGCCTGATCCCCCCTCCAGTCCACCTTTCAAGGTGAGTGTGGTAGTTGTTTCACCAGATCCAGTTCCGATGACTAGTTCCCCTGCTCTCAGATCCAGCAGGGTGTTGTCACCGAACTCGGTGCTGCTCTTCAGTGTTGTTGAAATGTTACCTGTACTCACTGAGTCACTTCCATCAAACGTAACGTGTTTTACGTTCGTCAAGGTTAGGGTCCCAATTACATTGGTTCCTCGCAAAACCACTTGATCTCCCGAGAGTTCCAATTCGTCTAGTTCGCCCAAATTATTCACCCATCCCCATTCACCTCCCGTCTCAGGACCTTTGACGACCAACTTCACACCTGTCCCGAAAGTCATCTCGGTTGCGTCAAAAGTGTCCAAGAACCCCACATGGACCTCCAGCGTGCCTTTGCCCGAACCCTCGTGGGTCACGTTCACGGAGCCTGTAAGAGTCCCTTTGAGCACAACGGTCACATAGTCTTCCAGAACGAGGCTACCCTCATCTTGGAGGGTGACGTTGTCGCTGAACGTGAGCGTCTTCTCCCCTTCTTTAGCAGCACCACCTTTCACCTTGAAGGCCTTGTTGATCGTGGCGTCCTTGGAGACGGTCAGATCTGTGGAGAGGCTCACCCCGTAGTCCACATCGTCATCCAGAACATCGCTACCGAATTTCTCTTGCAATTCACTCCAGGTGACGGACTGTGTCTCGCTGTTGTCCCAGAGAGCGTACACGGCCGTATCACCGGCACCATCAGAACCCCCTTCCGCGAGAGCGTGCGGCTCAATTGCCAAAGTCTTGCCGTTCTTCACGCTCTTTTGACCACCGCTCAACGTCCCGCCGAACACCATGTCTGAATTCAGCGTCAGCGTGCTGCCTTCACCGTCCAGTTTCACATCCCCCGCCACGGAGAGCGACACGTCCTCGGAGAAGGTCACCTGCGCGCCGCCGTTGACGGTAAGGTCGCCTTTTACATCCAGGGTCCACTTATTGGTGCCGGGATTATCGGAAGTAAACTCGTATGTTCCTCCGGTGCTCCCTTCTGCATCTCCCTTCACCGTCAAGTCATTGGCATGGATATCATCCCCCAACGTCACCGTGTGCGGCGTCCTCTCATCCGCCACAAAGGTCACACTCGTATTACCGTCGTTATTCCATGACGTATTTCCGCTTCCTTCGGCATCGGTGTCAAAGTTTCCCCCACTGCTCCCACCCCACGTCAGCTCCCCCGTCTCCCCGGCGCCTCCACCCCAGTACACGTCCCCACCCGAGGGTTCCTCCGCGGTTGTCCATGTCAGTTTGCCCTCGGAATTAAGCTTGAGGTCCGTAAAGGTGCCATCGTCGCCTGTGACATTGAACGTGAAGTAGTTCTCCCAACCTTGGTCATTTTTCCATCCACCGGCAAAGAAGTTCACTGTGTCAGGATCATTGCCACCGATCAATGCGTCTAAGTACGCCTTTGAAAGGTTAATCGTAAGCCTGTTTCCACCGCTCACTCCCTCGGCGAAGGAGAGACTGCCGCCAAGTGTGATTTGCACACCCGTGCCGAGTGTAAGTTGTGCGCCGGCGGTCCACCCCCAGGAATTCTCGATGGTGAAGTTTCCTGCGGACACAGTGAGGCTGTTTCCGCCCATGGTCAGGGTCTGGAGCTTGGCATTCTGTGCCATGTTGCTAACCGTGAGCGAGCCGGCGCTGATCGTCAGGTTACCCGTGCCGCTCAGCGTCCCCAGTACACCGCCCGTGACACCGCTCTCCAACGTCGTGTTCGCCGAGAGGTCAACGGTGTAGCTCTGCAGGGCATTGGCATTGGTCGTGCTGCTACCCATGCTCAGCTTGAGCGTGCCCTCTGTCACGGCGATCTTGCCGTTCCCCATCGCCGTGGAGAAGGTGCTGCCCAACTCCAATATGCCGGTTCCTTTCTTCGTAAGGGTGTAAGTAGCGGCGTTGAGCTGACCTGTGAGTGTTGTTGTCTCAGTGTTGGTGGACACCGTGGCGGATTTACTCAGGGTAATACCCCACGCAACAGTTTGCCCTATTTCAAATTGCAGTGCCCCCGCGCTGTTTTGACCGTCCCCGGCAAGATACAGGGTGTGACCACTACCTGCGGAGAAGAGATCCCCTTTAGCTCTATCGCTCGGAACTACAACTTTTACACTGCTTCCTTCATCAATGTACAAGTTACCAATATTTTGTACCCGATCTGACAAATGCCGTTCAATCGAAAGGAAGGTACTGTTAGTAATTTTAACATTTGCGATACCAGTATGGTCGCCTTGCGTGTATGCCGTCGCGGGGAACAAGTAGCCAAACCAGTTGTCCCAGGAGGCGTTTTGATTACCTCCAACGGCAATCTCCAAAGTTCCTTTACCGTCCACGAAAGCATAATGGCTGAAGGCATCCGATGTTAACCGAAGGGTCGCCCCTTCGCCGATCGCGATTCCTCCTTCGCCTGTAAAGCCGGTAATCTTTTGCCCGTCCTGCGTAAGGTCCAGAGAGCCCATCACGTCCACCGTGCCGCCCAGCGTCACCACCGTACCTGATCCGGTGATCGTTAACTTGTCTGCGGTGAGGGCACCCGCAAACGCTGTTGGACCGCCGTTCACTGCCACCGTATGGCCATCGGCATTCACCGTCACTGATGCCTCGAAGGTACTGCTATCATAGATGGTCAGGTCTCCGGAAACAGTCAGCGTTTGGGTACCAGATGCAGAGAAAGTGTACACCGCTTTACTTGTCCCGTCCGCTTTGCCCACTGTGAGTGTTTTCATTGTCGAGCCTTCGCCCACAGTCACATCGACGGCACCCTGCGGCGCTTCCAAATAAACATTCTTGCCCGTCGCCCAAGGCGTTGAGCCGGCGACCGAGTAATCGCTCGTATCGCTCCACTCGTTGGATTCGTCTCCTCCTAAGGTAACGTTTGTGTCCCCACCGTTCTTTCCCCAATACAAACCATTATCCGTGGGCTCCGACACAACATCCCAACAGAGATTTCCGTCATCAACATGAATGTTCGTGTACGTGCCGGAATCACCCGCGACGGAGAACGTGAAGAGGTTGTCCCACTCCTCTTTCCAATAGCTGAAAAGCTTGATAGTTCCGGATCCTTGACTACCTATGAAAGTCGAGGAGAGCTCAATGGCAAGCGTCTTGCCGGAGACGTCAGCCAACGCAGTTTCAGGGAGCGTAATCTGCTGAGCGTTCGTACTGAGCTTAATCATGCTTCCTGTCTCAAAACTGAGCTTCCCCGTAAGACTCAGCGTGCCGGACTTCACATCAAGGACGGACTTGGATCCAAGGGTTAGGTCCGTGAGAGAGCCGCTGATTCCCCCATTCAGAGTGAGAGACGCTTTTCCCAACGTGAGCGATCCCGACGTCACATCAAATTTACCCGTGACCGTGTTGCTAGACGTCTCATCACCATTGTCCCCCCCACCACTGAAGATGGCATTGCCCCCCGCAAGAACGACGTCTCCGCTGAAAGCCATCCCCTTTTGGAACTCCATGTCGCCCTGCTTAATTTTAAGCGACCTACTCAAGGTACCGCCATCCGTTATTGTGAGCTTCCCGGTCCCGGTCTTTCCGATGCCAAGTTTCGTATCGACGGTCACATTTGAATTAAATTCTAACTTCTTCAAAAAATCAGTAAGAGTTACCTGCTGCGCCGTTCCATACTTGAACAAAACGTAGACCCTATTCACTCCTTCATCAAGTTGATCTTTCTGGGAAATTCCCAAGGAGGCTCCACCATCTATATCCGTGTGTGAGAAACTGCCAGTTACCTCCAAATCGCCTCCGAGAACCAGGGAAGCAGAACCATTGTTTCCTCCCCATGAGATGTTCATGTTGCTGATGCTTCCTCCTTTCTCAAGAGTTAATGTCCCTCCCCACAGCGAGATATTCCCTTCTATGTTGATTGCCTTCGTCAACGTAAGCTTTGTATCTGTTTCACCATCTTTGGACACGATTAAGGTACTTCCTCTGTCCACACGGAGATCGCCACTGAAAAGAGGGATTGCTTTGCCTGAATCGGACCACTCCTCCGTCCAATCACCAGTCAGTGTTAATTCGGTTCCGCTGCCGCTGACCTTCAGACCCACTCCTTCTCCGAAACTCATCGGATGCCCACCCCCTCTGGCCGCAACTTTCACCGTCGTTGCCACGTTCACATAAACGTCTCCTGCCGTCCCTCCCTCTTTTTCAAACCAAGTACAATGTCCACCACCCTGTGAACCGTCAAACACCCAACCTTCTATGAGCAGATCAGCGCCGAGCACGATCCTGCCGCCCCAACTCACATCCAGAGTGCCGACCTCGCCTCCCTTTTTCAAAGTTAGCAAGCTGGAATCGTTGTAGGTATTACCGCTATCTCCCCACAACTGCAATTTTCCTCCAACGGTCAACTTCTCCTCAAAAGTGTACGCGGATTTATTGTGATTCGTGAAGTCTCCTGTCACGTTCAGGGTAACCCCCGAACCGAAGTTCATGGTCACTCCTTTGCCTGTACCGGCACCACCCTCCTTGTCGTTTGTGTACGACCTTAACGTGATGGTATAGGATCCGCTCTCTTTTGCGGTGAAATTGTAAGTAGCTCCGGCATCGGTTACAGCTAACGAGAAGGCATTTACGTCGCTGCCCACCGTTACGTTATGCTCATCACCCGTTGCCGTAAACTCCACCTGCGCGTTCATTGCAAACGCTGTATCTTGGGGCAAGCTCCACCCGGCGCTGGTTGTACTGTCGTCCCATGTCAAGCTGCCGGTTCCATTCCAAGTATATACATCGGAAGTGGAGGAAGAGAGGGTGAGCTTGCCTTGGTCATCCAACGTAACTTTCATACCTTCCTCAATTCCGGCGAAGGTAAGCTTTCCATCTCTTACTAACTGCGTGAAGTTCGTATTGCTTCCGGTAAACAGCTGATATTCGCTTTCACTTTGCCAATTCAGTCCTGTCAGATCGATGGTCAGTTTATGATTATCGCTCACCACAATGCTCCCGATGTCCAGTTTCACGGTGCCTGACACGCCCAATGTGGCATCGGCGTTGGTGTTCAAGGTAAGTGTCGTAATAGACAAAGGATTCGCGCCGCCAAGCTTGAGAGATGAACCCCCATTCAAAGTGAGGGACTCAAGCTTGTGGTACGTGCCCTCGCCTGTCGATGCCTTTACACCGCCCCAAGTCATTTGCGTGTTCTCGCCCAGCGTGAGTAAAGCCCCGCTGTTCACCGTTGTCTCGCCGGAGATGGTGATCGTACTTCCACTGAAGGTGACGTTACCTTTGAGCTCCAGAGCGCCAGCCGTAACCTCACTGGCAGCGAGTGTCACGCTATCAACGAGAAGCGTGCTAGCACCGTAAACCCCACTTGCGGTAAGCGTGATCCTACCTTTAAACGATTGGAAATTTTTCCCGGAGAACTCCAGTACGTTGCCTCCGGACCCGGCCGTGACTATGAAATTCCCCGCCCAATCTTGCATATCCCCTGTGAATTTCCAGTGCTGATGGTGAATCGTCAAATCCTCCTTGTCCATTTTGAAGTCGCTACCGGTAGCGTCCACGTCTGTCGAGAATTTGCCGTTGAACACGTAGGCATGTCCTTTATCGGAATACCCGTTGGAGATCACTATATTCGATTTCAGCAGCACGTCCGCCTTAACGACTGCATCCCCAGATGTGTTATCGTTAAAATAGAATGAATCTGATTCTCCCTGATTAATGACAACAGTGTTGCCCTCCACGTTTTTCCCACCCGTCATAAACTGATCCCATTCCTCGTTGTTTTTCACCGTTATTTCCTCCCCAGCCGTAATCTCCGCATTCGCCCTCTGATTCGCGATGAGGAACACCGCGGCGATGCCGGAGGCGGAGGCGATGGTGGTAGGGATGGAGGCAGCGGGCAGAGCTACCGCAGCAAGGCAAGCCAGGAGAGCCTTGCGAAGACCCGAAGGAAGATGCAGTTTCATTGCTTGAAAATACTAAGAAATGAAGGGACCGTCGAATTAGAAGCTCTGTCGCCGGACAGAGTACAACTTCTTCCACGATTCCGACAGTATATCTCTTTTCGAATGATGTGGCGGGGATGGAAAGTCGTTGGAGACTGATTTTCAATTCAATGTGAAGAGATAGTGGGGAGCGCTGCAGCAGGGATTCCTTTCAAGAAAAAAAGGACGCGCCGGCATAAGAATATTTTTTTTAACAAAGTGCAATTTTTTTCTTGCGCACAGCTTTCGAAAAGAGATAAGCAAAAAAGCTGTGCCATCGGCAATTGCTTCGGAGTCACCCCACTACCTCAGCACCGCGCGTTACATATCCCGCGCGTAGCGCGCCAGTATCCCAAATCGTATCGTAAATAGGCGCCGGAGGCGCCCAGGTTTACTCATCGGCAGCCGCAGGAGCATCCTTTCCATCCTTTCCATCCTTTCCATCCTTTCCATCCTTTCCATCCTTTCCATCCTTTCCATCCTTTCCATCCTT
>CANQSY010000039.1 GCA_947626635.1 uncultured Akkermansia sp. | reverse complement strand
TATGATACAAGTATCAAACAGAAGTGTAACCCATGTTGTGATACAAATGTGTTACCCATGTTGAGGAACTACCACCCCCTCCCCACCCCCTCCAACTCCATCATCTCCGCCCACCAACTCCCCCCCTCCTCCCTCCTCTCCCTCCACTCCTCCCTAATTTGCTAATCCCCCCTGCAAAACCTTAACTCCCCCCCGGCGCGTTACATTGCCCCTCTGCTTGACGTTCCTGTCGTAAGATGGTATAAGAGGCGGAGTATATGGGAAGGGAGACCAACAGCGAAGAGATAAGGGAACAGGTGAGAGGTGCGCGCTGTGTGGGCGTGATATCGCATTTCCGGCCGGATGGCGATGCCGTGGGAAGCACGATAGCATTGGGGTTGGCGCTGAAGGCGATGGGGAAAAAAGTGTGGATGTGGAATGAAGATAGAGTGCCGGAGCGATATGCGTTTTTGGAGGGGGCGAGCGACGTGACGAGTGTGCCGACGGAGGTGCCGGCGGGGATGGATTTGCTGATCTGTGTGGATAGCGGAGACGGGAAGAGACTGGGCGAGTCGGGACAGCGGTTGTTGGAGGCCTGTGCTCGGTCGGGAGTGAGGAGTATCAATATCGACCATCACGAGACGAATACGCATTATGCGGATGAGAACGATGTGGTGGGAGGTGCGGCTGCGACAGGGTGCGTGCTGATGGATTTGTTCCGTGACTGGGGGCTGAAGCTGAGCAAGGAAATGGCGGATGCCCTCTACACGGCGATCAGCACGGACACAGGCTCTTTTCAGTATGGCAGCACCACGGCGCAGGTGATGCGTCAGGTGGCGGAACTTATCGATGTCGGCGTGGATGTCGGCGATATCAATCGACGCTTGTACCAGGAGCAGAGCGCAACCTCGTTGGCCGTGCAGGGTGAGGTCCTGCGTGAGATGGTGGTGGAGGAAGAAGGGAAGTTGGTGCATTACTCCATGCCGGCAGGAAAGAAGGAGGAGCTGGGGGCAGGGCTCGAGGATACGAAGGACTTGGTCGATGTCATTCGGGTGCTGCGCGGTGTACGTGTGGCGGTCATTTTTGAGGATTTGGAGAATGGACTCATTCGCATCTCCCTGCGGTCGAAGGACCCCGCCGTGCGCGTCAATGACATTGCGGCGATGTTCGGCGGCGGAGGTCACGCGATGGCGGCGGGCATCCGCAAAAGGGGGAAGCTGGAGGAGGTGCGCCGCGAGGTGCTGGACGAAGTACGCGCAGCCCTGCGCAGGCAAGCATGAATTCCACGAACGACCAGAGCCCGAGCGGTGTGCTGCTGGTGGACAAAGATCCCGGCTTCACCTCGCACAATGCGGTGGCTCTCTGTCGCCGCATCCTGGGCACGAAGAAGGTGGGTCATTGCGGGACGCTGGATCCGATGGCGACAGGGATGCTCATCGTGGTGGTGGGTAGGGCCACGAAGCTGCAGGATCGCCTCATGTGCGAGGATAAGGTGTACAGCGCGACCATCAAACTCGGGGTGGAGACCGATAGCTACGATGCCGATGGAGAGGTGGTGCGCACAGCTTCACTGGAGGGCATGGACGAGGGGAAGGTGCGCGCTGCATTGGCGGAATTCCTCGGTGAGATGGACCAGGTGCCGCCGATGCACTCGGCGGTGAAAATCAACGGGGTGCCGTGCTATAAGCTGGCGAGACGCGGTGAGGAGGTGGAACGGAAGGCGCGAAAAGTGCGGCTGATGGAATGCGAGGTGAAACGGCTGGATCTGGCGGCGGGAGAGCTGGATGTGCGCCTGCACTGCAGCAAGGGGTTTTATGTGCGTTCGCTCGCGCACGACCTGGGCGAGAAGCTCGGCTGCGGGGCGCACCTGACGGCCTTGCGTCGGGAGCGAAGCGGAGCTTTTGATGTGGCGGATGCCATCAGCGTGCCGGAGCTTAAAGCCGCGGGCAGGGAGGCCCTGCTGCAGCGTCTCATCCCCATCGAACAACTGAATCTTCATTGACCCATGATTCTCCTGCACAGCCTGACGGAACTTCGTCGGATCGACCAGCCGATATTTTGGGCAATGGGGTTCTTTGACGGCGTGCACGTCGGGCATCAGCGCGTGATGCGCAACGCCCGGGAAAAAGGAGCGCTTTGCGGGGTACTCACCTTTGCTCAGCATCCGCTCGCCCTTCTGAATCCCACCGCGCAGCCGCAGTTGCTCACGCCGATGGAACGCCAAAAAGTGGAACTGATCCGCGAGCTGGCCGAGGTGGACCTCGTGCTCGTTCTCCCCTTCACCCGCGAACTCTCACAACTCACAGCACAGCAGTACCTGAACCTCCTGGAGCAGCATTGTCGCGTGGTCGGCATCTCGGTGGGCGAGAACTGGAGATTCGGACGAGGCGGGGAGGGCGATACAACCCTTCTGCGCGCAGAGGGGGAGCGTCGCGGTTTTGCGGTGCGCGTGTGCCCCCTGCTCACAAAACACGGCGCTGCAGTGAGTTCGCAGCGCATTCGCTCAGTCGTGCGTTCCGGAGAGATGTCGGAGGCGGAACTCCTGCTCGGACATCCCTTTTCCATGGCCGGCGTCGTCGAGCATGGACAGCACCTCGCGCGACGTCTCGGTTTCCCCACCGCCAACCTGCCTATCCCTTCCCACAGCTGCCTGCCACCCGCCGGCGTTTACTCCGTCTCATGCTGCCTCAAGGGAAAAAGATACCGAGGCATCGCCAACCTCGGACTCCGCCCCAGCATCGCAGAAGCCCGTAAACTTCCCCGCCTGGAGGTGCACCTGCTCGACTACTCCGGTGACCTCTACGGACAATATATCACCGTGCTGCTGCACGCCTATATGCGCCCTGAACAGCACTTCAACTCACTGGAGGAGCTGCGCGACCGGATTCAGAAAGATGTCGCCGCCTTACGGTGAATGACGCCCTCACCGCGCCCTTTTCACCGTAATTCCCACTTCTTGAATGCCCTGCAACCCATCTGACACACGAAAAGTTTGTCAATCATGACATGATGTTACTCCATTAAAATCAATACAATATAAAATTGCGACCCAAAAAGCTAAAGAAAAATTGACAAAATCTGCCATTTTAGTCTTGATTCTCCGTGGAATTTGAGTACAATGACCTCGCGCATCCATCCTACTGTGGGCTGGAGCGCTTCAACCAATAACTAGTAAGATAATATGAAGACCATCTCTGTTCTCGCTCTTACGGCGGTTGCAGTTCTTGCCAGCTGCCAGCAGCAACAGCAGCAGCAGCAGGAAGTCGCTCCGGCTCCTGCCCCCGCTCCTGTGACTGTCACCAAGTAAGGGTAAAGCAAGGGGGGAAGCGCGATTTTATCTCGTTTTTCCCCCGCGACAATTCGCAAGCGCGTCGGAAATCTCTTCCGACGCGCTTTCTTTACCCTGATGAAGATGTGTCTTTGAACAGAGAAAACGGGCGCAGACGACAAGTCCGGTGCGAGCGAAATATCATGCTTCTCCAAGGGAAGCACCGGATGACCGAATTCTCCATGGTCGAGTCCACACGTGTCCCCATAAAACGATGAAAGCACGGTTAGCATGACAGCAAACCGTAAAGCTGCGGTGAGTCAAGAAGGCATAGCGCAACTCCGGGAGACCTCCGCCCGAGTCGCGCGAATTTTCCGCATCGTCCATCCTCCTTCCCTTTTCCTGCCCACCCCCGATCATCGTTCCCCCTCATCCCTTAGCTTCAGCTCCGCTGGAACGCGCGTAGCGCGCGAATTCCCTGAAATCGTAAATCGTAAATATCCAACGGTTTATGTTGCATGATGTGCCGTTAACCATCCATTGCGCTTGTTTTTTCCTTGGAACACGTGTGGGGATAGCGGTGCCGAAAGTGAAAAAAATGTGAGAAAAGTGAAGAAAGGAGTTGACGAGAGGTGTATTGAAGTGTACTATACGTATCGAAGAGTGCACGAAAGGATATGGGAAGAGAAGAGAAAGTGCCCTTTAAGGGGAATGTGACGCACAAGCTGGACCCGAAGAGCCGCGTAGCGATACCGGCCGGGTGGCGGTCTGCGCAGGGGGAGGTTTTGGTGATGATTGAGGCCTTGAATGAGGGGTACCGGGTTTTGAAATGCTACACGCGGGAGAGCTTTGCGGAGAAGATTGAGGAGATCAGGAGGCAAGCGGCAGAGCGCGGGGTGATGCCGGGTCAGGTGGATCAGTACGTGGGAAAGATCACGGGGTGCAGTTTTGAAGCGGAGGTGAGCTCGCAGGGGAAGCTGCTTATCCCCAAGCCTCAGCGGGAGAGGATGAATTTGACGGATACCGCGACCATTGTGGGACGCGGGAGCTATTTCGAGATATGGGTGCCGGCTGATTTTGAGGCCACAAACACGGCTGATGCACTCGGTCAACTCAAACTTGACCAAATCTTCCACATCCTTTCATGACGGGAGAGCGGACAGAAAATTGCCGATGGATCCGCTTGCCCGAGGGGGGAGTCTGCTACCGAGTCGTCACTTGGCTGGTCGGAGCCGTGGAGCAGGAGCATTGGGAACGACAACAAACAACGAAGTCGCAGCTCTTGCAGCGGATGCAACAGGCGGCTTGCGATGGGAAGTCGGGCGAGGTTCATGCGTGCGAGAAGCAGCTTAATGCGCTGAATTTAAGCACGATAGCGGAGGCGTATGATTTTCGCACGCGCGACGCGCTTGCGCTTACGCGCGTGCGCGGACTGCGCGAGGCCATGCACGCGGACGAGGCTGTGCTAGGGTTCAGGCTGGGAGAAGGAGCCCTGAGCGTCTGGATGCAGCTCGTCGATGAGCGTAGCCCCCGGGAACACCTGGCTGCATGGTGTGCGGCAGCGTCCGATGCTCCGTGGAGCGGGCAGAGTCTCATCAGCCAACAGAGTTCGAAGGAAGCGCAGGAAGAACTGCGGCAGCTGTGCGGACCCTTGAGCGCGGCGGTCGATGAGGAAGCGGAGGAAGAAAAAGACGCGACGAACTTCCACCACGTGACGGTGCTGGCGGAGGAAGCTGTCTCGGCGCTCCTGCCGGACGAGGGGAAGGTGATTGTGGATGCGACGCTGGGCGGCGGCGGACACAGCGAGTTGCTCCTGCGTGCAGGGGCGAGCGTTTGGGGCATCGACCGTGATCCGTCGGCGAGGGCGGCGGCGCGGCTGCGTCTGAAAGGAAAGGGAGATCGCCTTCATATCGTGGCCGGCAATTTCGGGGATATCAAGCAGTTGTTGAACGAGCGCGGCGTCCATGCCGTCGATGGCGTGCTGGCCGACCTTGGGGTTTCCTCGCCGCAACTCGACACGCCGGAGCGCGGTTTCTCCTTCCGAACAGACGGTCCGCTGGATATGCGTATGAACCCCTCCCAGGAACGCAAAGCAGCCGATATCGTCAACAATGCGGATGAACAGGTGCTGGCGGACATCCTCTGGCAATACGGCGAGGAAAAAGCCGCACGCGCCATAGCGCGTCGCATCGTGCAGCAGCGCAGCCGAGGCCCGATACGCACCACGGGTGAGTTGGCCGATGTCATTTGCAGCGTTCTGCCGCGCAAGGGAAGGTTGCATCCGGCGACGCGGAGCTTCCAGGCGTTGCGTATGGCGGTGAATGATGAACCCGGGGAGCTGGAAAGGCTTCTGGAGGGCGGGTACGAGCTGCTGCGCCGCGGCGGACGGATGAGCATCATTACCTTCCATAGTCTGGAGGACCGTACCGTCAAGCAGTTTTTCGCTCGTGTTTCCACGCCGGAGCTGGACCGTCCGGAATGGCCTGCGCCTCGACCGAATCCTGCCTTCGGGGCCAAACTAATCACCCGCAAACCTATTCAACCTGCCGAGTCCGAGCTGGCAAACAATCCTCGGGCCCGCAGCGCTAAACTCCGCGTTATCGAGAAACTCTGATTTTTTTCATTGACGAACATGACCACATATCCGACATCAAGCTCCTCCGATCGCATCAGTTTTGGGCTCCTTCTATGGATGGTAGCCTTTGCTGTGTTGGCATCGGGGATAGGGGTAGGCTACGCCGTGCTCAAGAACAACCAGGTAGCTGAGCGCACGGAAATCAACAAGCTCAACCGCGAGATAGCTCTCTGCAAAATGAACGCCAACCAGTACAACGCAAAATCCGACGCCCTCACGAACCGTTGGGCCATGCTCGAGCGTCTCAGCCAGGATGGATCCGCCCTGCGCGATATCCAGCACAGCCAGATCGAGATCGCTCGCAGCAGCCGAGAGGAATCCGGAATGCGCGCCACGGCCGCTCGCTAAGCAGACTTCATAAGAATAGCAGCTGAAGAAAAATACCGGACGATGAGAACCAAGATACCATTTGCCAACCGATGTGTTTGGCTTTGCGTGCTGACCTTGGCTGTCTCATCGACTCTCGCATATCGCCTCGTGGAGCTGCAGATTGTTGACTCGGCGAATCATAGCCGCCTTGCAGCCGATGAGCTCATCGAGAAAGAAATCATCCCGGCTCGTCGCGGCGTTATCATGGACCGCAACGAGGAGATTCTTACAAACAACATTCAACACGCGGAACTCATCGCAAACCGCTACCACCTCCGCGAGCTCACCGCCGTCGTCGATGGCCTGGCCTACAACCAGGTGAGCCACTCTCCGGAGTGGACCCGGGAAAAGAACCCGGCCGAACGACGTAAGTTGTGGATGCGCAAGAGAAGTGAACTTCTCGACAACGCGCGGCGGCGCATCTCCCCGGATGAAAAGGCCGCCCTGCGGAGACAGCTCGGTACGTCCGACGCCAAGACCAATCGCATGCTCGAGTACGATCCGGACGTGTGCGCTTACTACTACCGGCTGCATGACCGGCTCGTGGCGGAAATCCTCTTCCCCTACCTCTGCCGCTTGCAGGGCGAACAGGGCAGTAGAAAATACACCACCCGGGACGATATCATCGAAAAGATAGCGCAAACTCAGACGGAACAGTACAACAGCGAAGCCGAAAAGAAAGGTCTCCCTACGCGTTCCTATCGTAACGAGATTATCCTTGCAAAGGACTTTACGATGGATACCGCGGAAAAGATTCGCGATGCCCTGAACGAGGCTCATGTGCGCGGAATTATGGTGCAGGCGAACCCGAAGCGTTCCTACGTGATGCCGGAGATGCTCTGCCACGTGCTCGGCTACGTGGACCATGAAAACCACGGGATGAGCGGTGTGGAGCAGTACTTCCAGAGTTACCTCGCGGGTGTCGATGGCATGCGTGAGTATCGCCACAACGCCCGCGGCCAGGTTCTCCCCAATGAAGACGACCGCTACCTCGCTCCTAAGGATGGACTCAACCTGCGGCTCACTATCGATATGCGCCTGCAGTCTATCTGCGAACAGGAACTTGACCGCGGGATGCGTCATTTCCGTGCCAAGCGGGGCTGCATGATCGTCGTTCAGCCCAAGACCGGGGACATCCTCGCCATGGTGAGCCGCCCCTCGTTTAATCTCAATACCAAGGACCTCATCACACCGGATGGTACCTTCAAACGCGGTAAGGTGAAGGACGGCAAGGGTCTGCCTGTCACGGGAGACTTCAACTTTGCCTGCCAGACCCGTTACGAACCGGGGTCCACGTTCAAGGTGATCGCTGCGACGACAGCGCTGGACAAGCATATCATGAAGTTCGACACGCCCGTGAACTGCTCGCCGTTCAGCGTGGGTTTCGGCAGCAAACCGATCAATGACGGACGTTTCAACTACGGCACCCTGCCGCTCTACGGCGTGCTGAAAAAATCCAGCAACCCCGGTGCAGCGCGCATCGCTCTCACCTGCAAGTGGTCCAACTACAAGGAGTATCTGCAACGCTATGGGCTGCACCAATCCGTCGGGATCGACCTGCCCAGCGGGGGCGCCTGCCTGCTGGCCGACGGCAGCAACATCGTGAACTTCTCCCGCATTGCCTATGGATACTCGGTATCGGTCTCCCCGCTGCACATGGCCATGGTGTACGCCACGATCGCCAATGATGGGGTGCGGATGAGACCGAGACTCATCGACCGGATCATTGCGGCGGATGGCTCGGTGTACGACGAGTGTGCACCGCGTGAGGTGCAACGAGTGATGAGTCCCGAGACGGCGAAAACCTTGCGCCGCGCCTTGCAGACGGTGACCGAAAACGGCGGCCCCACCGGACGGGGTACAGCCACGGCGGCGGCCATTCCGGGGTTCAGGATAGGCGGGAAAACCGGGACGGCAAAGAAGGTGAAGGAGAGGGGGGGATATTACGAGGGTCTCTATACCGTTTCGTTTGCAGGACTGCTGCCGATTGACGACCCGCAGCTGGTGGTGATGACCGTCATCGATGAGCCGCATCCGACAGACTGCAACGCCGGCGGTGGCACCGTGGCGGCGCCGATTTTCCGTGCGGCGGCCGAGAGATTCATCAATGTGCTGAACATGCAACCCAGTGATCCCATCGCCTACGAGCACTACCGGAACAGCAAGGACCGCACGGCTCAACAAACGACCAATTTACCCAGACATCCATGATAAAGAGTATGCAACTTTTTTCTGTCCTGCGCGAATCTGTCAGAACCGGACAGCTTCGACGCGGTATCGGTCACCTGACCGATGACAGCCGTAAGGTGACGCCCGGCAGCTGCTTTATCGCCGTGCGGGGGAGTCAATTCGACGGCCACAGCGCGATTCCTAAAGCGATGGCAGCCGGAGCGATAGCCATCGTGGCAGAGACGGAGTGTCCGCGCGAGGCGCAAAAGAAGGGCGTGTACTGGGTGCAGGTGCGCGACACCCGCGAGGCCTGCGGTTTACTGATGAGCGCGTGGTACGGCTTTCCCTCCCAGCAGCTCATCATGCTGGGCGTGACGGGGACAAACGGAAAGACGACCATCACCTACCTGCTCCACCATATCTTGCGCAACACCTGGCAGAAGGCGGGTCTCATCGGCACGATTCTCTACGACGATGGTGCGCGCAAGCAGAGCTCGCACAACACGACTCCGGGCAGCGCGGAACTCCAGCATCTCCTGGCGGATATGGTGCGCAATGGCTGTCGCGCGGCGGCGATGGAGGTGTCCTCCCACGCACTTGAGCAGCAACGTACCGCCGGCACGGACTTTCGGGTCGGTATCTTCACCAACCTCACCCAGGATCACCTCGATTATCACGGCGACATGGAGAGCTATTATCAGGCGAAGAAAAAACTGTTTACCGCGATGGCCGAAAACGGAGGGAACAAGGCCGTAGCTGTCGTCAACATCGATGACAGCTACGGTCGGCGCTTGGCTCAGGAGATGGAAGGGTTGCTCAAGGTTCGCACCTATGGCGAATCACTCGACGCCGAGTTCCGTATCACTCCGCGCCTCATCTCGCTCAAGGGAAGCCAATACGAACTCTCCTGGCGTAACCGCAGCTACCTCGTGCGTATCCCCCTTATCGGCGAATTTAATATATCGAACAGTATCGCTGCCCTCGTCGGCGCCGTGGCTGCCGGTGTCAACATCCGGGATGCCATCAGCTGTCTCTCCCGCGCGCCTCAGGTGCCGGGTCGCCTTGAGCTCGTGAGCGGAGCGGGGAATGTGCAGTGCTTCGTGGATTACGCCCATACGCCGGATGCGCTGGAGAATGTGTGCCGCACGATGCGCGAGCTTTGCCGACGAGGGAGACTTATTGTGGTGTTTGGGTGCGGAGGAAACAGGGATCGGACGAAGCGCCCGTTGATGGGAGCGGCGGCGGCGAAGTATGGCGACATTTGCATCGTAACCAGTGACAACCCTCGGCATGAGGACCCGGAAAGCATCATCGACGAGATCATGCCGGGCGTGCCCAAGGATAAACAACACCGTATCACCAACCGTGCGCAGGCCATCGAGACCGCACTCGAGGTAGCGCGGCCCGGGGACGTTGTGCTCATCGCCGGCAAGGGGCACGAGGATTACCAAATCATCGGCGATAAGACCATTCATTTTTCGGATGCTGAAGCCGTACGTCGATACCGGCAGCGCCGAGAGGACGAAATCATCGCGACGAAGCAAGCGGAGAAGAAAGCATGAACGAGATAGAAATCAAGCAGCTGGTCCGGGCAACGGGGGGAACCCTCCTCGTCGCAGGCTCACGCGCTGTCACCGGCGGTGTCTGTACCGACAGCCGTAAGGTGCGGCCGGGTTGTGTCTTTTTCGCCCTCAGCGGAGATAAGTTTGATGGCAACAGCTTCGCGGCCGATGTCTCCCGACAAGCGGCGGCCGTGGTCGTGAGCAAACGGAGCGGGGAATTCGACGCGGCGTGCAGCATCGTGCGCACCGAGGACACGCTGGCAGCCTTGCAGTCGCTCGCCAAATGGTGGCGCAAGCAGCTGGAGGTCGTCGGCGTAGTCGGTATCACGGGGTCGAGCGGCAAGACGAGCACAAAGGATATGGTGCGTAGTATTTTGGAGCAGCATTATGCCGGGCGTGTGGTGGCAACGGAAGGGAATCTGAATAATCACATCGGCGTGCCGATGAGTATTCTGAACGCCTCCCCGGCGACGCGGGCTGCGGTGTGGGAGATGGGGATGAATCACGCCGGTGAGCTGGCTCCGCTGTGCGATATGGTCCGACCGACCCTGGGCATCATCACGCATATCGGCACTGCTCACATCGGCATGCTCGGCTCGCGGGATGCCATCGCGCGCGAGAAGTGCACCCTGGCTCGCGTCCTTCCCGAAGATGGATGGATGATCTACCCGGAGGCGGATGACTACGCGGAGATGATAGCGGGTGAGACGAGGGCACGACTGTTGCCGGTAGGCGGGGAGAAGTGCAAGGTGCGGGCGGCGGAGGTGCGCTGCGGTACGGAGGGGAGTGATTACAAACTCCTGATTGACGGTGCGGGTTGTGTCGATGTGCATCTTCCGGTCCCCGGTGAGCACATGGTGAGCAATAGCCTGTTGGCTGCCGCCGCCGCGTGGAAATTGGGCTGCTCTACGGAGGAGATCGTCGCCGGTCTCATGTCCATTTCCCTCACGAAAGGTCGTCTCACGTGCCGCGAAGAGGCAGGGAGACTGCTGGTGGACGATACGTACAACGCAAACCCGGAGAGCATGGCAGCGGCGTTGAAGACGGTGGCGGCAATGCCCGTGACGGGAAAGCACTACGCGGTGCTGGGGAAGATGGGCGAGTTGGGGGCGACCGGTGTAGCGGCCCATGCCGAAGTGGGCAGATGCGCGGCGCAATGCGGGTATGCGGGAATCATCGTCATGGGGGAGAAAAGTGCCGAGCTTTACGCCATGGCACGCGAGGCCCGAGAGGGGGGTGTCCACGTGGATGCCGTGGAGAGTCCCATGGAAGCGGCGGAGCGACTCCGCGAGCTGACGCAGTCCGGTGACGTTATTCTGTTTAAGGGCTCCCGCGCTGCGGGAATCGAACGAGTTATGGAGGAATTTCTCAAAAAAGATTAGCAAACGATGCTCCACTATTTTTTCAATCTGAGCCGTGCTGGTGTGTACCTGATGGCGCTGGTGACGCCGTTGGCGCTGATGTTTATTCTGGGACCCTGGACAATAAGGAAGCTGCGGGAGCTGAAGGCGGGTCAGCCCGTTCGCGAGGCTCACGGGAATGTGCATGCGCCGGATCACGCGGCGAAAGCGGGGACGCCGACGATGGGCGGTGTTCTGCTCATTGGGGCGGTAGGGGTGTTTTCCCTGCTCTTTTTGCCGTTGACATCGGTGTGCGTTCAGTGTGTCTTGCTGGTAACGTTTGTCACGGCTTTTCTCGGTTTCCTTGATGACTACGCTAAGGTGAAAAAACACAACAGCGCCGGGGTCAATGGCTGGTTCAAGATTCTCCTGCAAACAGCTGCCGCCGCTGCCTGTGCTGTGTATCTGTACTGCAGCATGGATGCGAACGCGTGTTACACCCTGGTGCCCTTCTACGGCTTTGTCAACATCGGTTGGCTCTTCATCCCCTTGGCCATCCTCACGATCGTCGCTACCTCGAACGCCGTGAATTTGACCGATGGGTTGGATGGATTGGCGAGCGGTTGCATGATGCCGGCCCTGTTCTTTTACTTTGTCATCACAGCTGGACCCGTGGACGCTCTGCCCTTTGGCAATGGCATCACCGCTGAGCCTCTGAGTCCTTATGCGATTGCTGTGGCATTTGCCTGTCTCGGCTTTTTGTGGTACAACTGTCACCCCGCGCGCGTATTCATGGGAGACACGGGGTCGCTCGCGCTGGGCGGAGCATTGGGCACGTTGGCTGTTTGTACGGGAACGGAACTGCTGCTCACCATTTTAGCCGGTGTTTTTGTGGCGGAGGCGTCATCCGTGGTGGTGCAGGTGGTGTGGTTCAAAATCACCAAGAGATGGTACGGCGAGGGACGACGGCTCTTTCGCATGGCTCCGTTGCACCATCATTTTGAGAAAGGGGGCATGAGCGAGACTCAGGTGTGCGTACGTTTTTGGATTGTTTCGGCTCTCTTGCTTATCCTCGCGGTGTTGGCATACGTTCCCGTTGATCATTCCTTCTCATGAACCTGAATGGCAAAAAAGTAGCGGTGTTGGGCTGCGGTCGCAGCGGGATTGCGGCGGCGCATTTGGCGGCGGCGCACGGTGCGGCGCGGGTCTGCATCTTTGACTCCGATCCTGAGGCTGTCTGCCACGATGCGACGGTGGAGTTGATTGCGGGCGCCGGCGAAAAGGAGGCGCGTGAATTTGCGCCGGAACTCGTGGTGATCTCGCCGGGAATTGAGGCGGATAAACCGTGGGCGCTGGCCTTCACCTGCGTCGGAGCCCCGATTATCGGCGAAGTGGAGCTCGCCTCCCGCTACTTCAACGGACGCATCATCGCCATCACCGGCACCAACGGCAAAACAACAACAACCGCGCTCGTCGAACATATCCTCACGAAGTCCGGACGCACGGCGAAGGCGTGCGGCAACTACGGGTATCCCTTCTGCGAGGTGGCGCTGGCAGACGCTCCTCCGGAGTTTGCCGTGCTGGAGGTGTCGTCTTTTCAATTGGAAACCATAGCGAGTTTCAAACCCGATGTAGCGGTCTGGCTGAACTTTGCGCCGGATCACATGGACCGCTATACGAAGGTGAGCGACTACTACGAGGCCAAGCTGCGTATCTTCGAGAACATGGATGAGAAGCAGATCGCCATCGTGCGCGTCGGAGAAAAATTGCCTCCCATCAAGCCGCAAGTGATCGAATTCTCCGCCTACGAAGGCAGCGGCTTGCTGCGCTATGAGGGTACCTGCATCAAACAGATCGACACCGTCGTAGCCGACCTCGCCGGGACCGCTCTCGTGCAGTCGCACAACGCAGAAAATACCATGGCCGCCATCCTCGCCTGTCGCGCCGTCGGGTTGAAAGACAGCGAGATCGTGCCGGCGCTGGCGGACTTTGAGCTGCCCCATCATCGATGCGAACAGGTGGCGGAGAAAGGAGGCGTCCTGTGGCTGAATGACTCAAAAAGTACGAATTTGCATTCCACGGAGGCGGCAATCCGTTCGCAGAATCGTCCCGTGATTCTACTCATTGGCGGAAAGGACAAGGGGCTGGACTATGAGCCCTTGCTGCCGCTCATGAAGGGACGCGTGAGGCTCTGCATCGTGTTCGGTCAGATCGCCCGGCCGTTGGCACGCGTCTTTGCACCGCACATTGAAACCATACGCGTCGGGACGGTCCCCGAGGCCGTGGAGGCAGCGACCCGACGAGCCCGCGCGGGCGACGTGGTGCTGTTCTCGCCCGGCACTTCATCCTTTGATCAGTTCAGTAGCTATGCCCAGCGCGGAAATTGCTTCCGCGAGGCTGTGCTCTCCCACCTTTCTACTCAACCCCACCCCCAATCACGATGAGACATCAAGACACATTCCGTAACTCAAAGCTCGATCGAGCCAAACCCAAACGTCACCTCTTTTACTCCCTCCTCAAACGACACCACAGCGACACGGGGCTCGTCGAGGACCGGACGAGCAGCGTCACGATCGTGCGTATCATTGTGGGCTTGTTGATGCTGCATCTCATTATCATCGGTGGGGTGCTCCTGCGCGGACACATGGTGAGAGGAGGTTCGGACATGATTCCTCAGTCCGACAACTTCCCCGTCAACGTGCCGAAGCCTGCTCAGACGGCCCATGCTGCCTCGCCGGCAACCCCTGCTGCACCGGCCTCGGCGACTCCTCTCTCTCCCTTAGCCCCCACAGCTCCTGCCGTCGCATCGACCGCAGCCCACCGGACAGCCGGCTCCCGGCATATCACCCAATCCGCCTCATCCATGGATGATGAACAGGCGGAGGATGCGGAAGCCGAGGAAGTGCAGGTGACGCCGGTAGCTACAGCTACACCCGTGCGCCACCTCGTGGGGCGCGGGGACTCCTGGCAGAGCATCGCGCAGCAATACGGGGTGAGCGCAAACGCTTTGCAGGCCGCTAATCCCGGGAGCTCGGCGACGCTTCCGGCGGTGGGTAGTATCCTCGTGGTGCCGACCGGGGCCTCTTCTGCAGCAACTGCGGCCACGCGTCCGCAATCGGGCGCTGTCCCGACCCACGCCTCCGCAACATCCTCCGCGGCCGTGTCTCCTGCGGCGGTGGGCGGCAAGGTGTACACGGTGCAGCGTGGGGAAACGCTGTCGCGGATTTCCCGCAAGGTGCATGTGCCTGTCAAGGAGCTGATGCAGATGAACGGCATCAAGGATGCCAATCGCATTAAGCCCGGGATGCAGCTGCGATTGAAGTGAAGAGAGCAAGGAGGACCCTAGCAGCAGAGTACGAAATATGTCGGCGCGGTTGAGTATTATCTTTATTTGGGTGTGCTTCATCATCCTGCTTATCCTGGGCATCATGATGGTCGCCAGCACCGGGCTCTCTGCGTACGTTCCCAATGGCGGGAGTCCTTCTCAATTTCTGCAGAAACAGTGCTCCTTTGCTCTGCTGGGTCTGTCGTTGGCTCTTGCGGTAAGCGCGATCAACTACCAGAAGATCCGACCCTGGGTGAAAGTGATATGGGTAATCTGCGTCATCCTGCTTGGGTTGTGCTACGTCCCGCACGTCGGCATGGAGATTAATGGCGAGAGCCGCTGGGTGAACCTGGGGATTCTTTCTTTCCAGCCAAGCGAGATAGCGAAGATTGGCATGATGATCACGCTGGCGGACTGGTACACGACACACCGCGAGATGCCGGGTACGTTTTGGCGGGGCTTCATGCTGCCGGGCGCGATTCTGTTTGGCATCCCCCTCGCGTTGATACTGTGCGAAAAAGACATGGGGACGGCCGCGGCCTTGGCCGTGTCGGGCGGATGTGTGATGTACGTGGCCGGGGTGAGGAATTGGCTGCTCTTTACCGCGATGATCGTGGGGATGGTATTGATGTTCGATATGGTGACGGGCAGCGAAAATCGCATGGAACGTATCTATGCGTGGTTCGACCCCCAGGCCTTCAGCCAGGGGGTAGGACGACAGCAGTGGATCGCTATTCTGGCCTTTGCTCGCGGCGGGGTGAGCGGCGTGGGTCTCGGCGATGGGATCGAAAAATTCGGGAATTTACCCTTTGCGCATACGGATTTCATCTTTGCGGAGATCGGCGAGGAGTGGGGGCTGGTGGGGACCCTGAGTGTGCTGCTGCTCTTTACCCTGCTCACGATTTTCGGCATCATGCTTGCGCTGCAGATTCAGGACACGTTCGGGCGCTTGCTCGCCACGGGGCTGGTATGCACGATCTTCTGGCCGGCCGCGCTCAACATGGCAGTGGTGACGTCTCTCCTGCCGAACTCGGGTCTGCCGCTCCCGTTCATCAGCTATGGCGGTACCAACCTGGTGTTTACGATCATGTCCATCGGGTTGCTGACAAGTATCCAGAGGCATACCCCGACCGTGAAGCAAACGTATTGGCCGGACCATTTACTCAAAAAAACACCGTAACATGAACGAAGAAAAAAAATCCCTGCGCGTCATCATCGCCTGCGGAGGTACGGGCGGTCACATGTTTCCCGGCATAGCCGTCGCTCAACAGCTGCGCGCCATGGGTCACCGCCCCATGTTGCTGATTTCGCGCAAGGAGGTGGATGCCGACGGCTCACGTAAGTACGGCGACCTAGAGTTCCACTCCGTGCCGGCGATAGCCAAGCCGCGCACGTTCTCCCTGCGCATGGTCGGCTTCCTCATCCAGTTTGTGAAGACGCTCGCAGAGTGCAGGCGCCTGCTGAAGCGCGAGAAAGCGGATGTCGTGCTGGGCATGGGTGGCTTCACTTCCCTGGCTCCCGTTTGGGCCGGACACACCATGGGCTTGCGGACGTATGTCCACGACTCAAATGCCATCCCCGGTCGCGCCAACCGCCTCACAGCACGTTTCTGCACGGAGGTCCTCCTCGGTCTCAGTGAGGCGGAAAAGCGGCTGCCGGGTCGCGTTTGCCGCGTCGTCGGTACGCCGGTGCGCGACGAGGTAGCGACCGCGCCGGCTCAGGCGGCGGCGCGGGAATCGTTGGGCCTTCCGGCGCACGGTACGTTGGTGTTGGTGACCGGCGGCTCGCAGGGAGCGCAAAAGCTGAACAGTCTCGTGGTGCAGGCGGCGAAGGAGGCGCCTGACGTGCATTTCCTCATCATCGCCGGGAAGGCGGATTGCGAGCGGGTGACGGCGCTTGCGCAGGGACTGCAGAACGTCAAGGTGCTCGGCTTTTGTGCGGACATGCCCGCTGCGTATGCCGCGGCGGATGGTGTGATAGCGCGGAGCGGGGCCTCCACGCTCACCGAGCTCTCCGTGCTTGGCAAAGCATGCCTGCTTGTCCCTTATCCCTTTGCGGTGGATAATCATCAATACTACAACGCAAAAATTTTCAGTGATGCCGGGGCGGCGGTACTTTGCCCGCAAGAGGACCTGACGACTCAACAAATCCTCACCTTCGTGAAGGACGTCCTCCGGCAGCCCGACGCGCGCGACGCCATGCAGCGAGCGATGCTCCGCCAGGCTCGACCGCATGCGGCGCAGGCGATAGCACAAATCTTGGCGGGTGACGAAGCATGACAACACTGACGAATTTAACAGCTGCCTGTGAAATTGGGGCAAATTGCTACCTTGTGGAGGTCGGTGCGGTGAGGGTCGTGTTGGATGCCGGGATGCACCCGAAGGTCGATGGAAAGGGAGCGTTGCCGTTGTACGAGTTGCTGGATGGGAGAGATCCGCAGTGCATCATTGTCACGCATGCGCACTTGGACCATATCGGCACCCTTCCGATCCTGCAGCAGCAGTTCCCTCGCGCCGAGGTGGTGATGACGCAAGGGACGGCGGAGGTCGGGAATGCGATGCTGCACAATTCCGTGAATGTGATGAGTGCCAAGCGCATGGAAGATGGGGTGGAGGATTACCCGCTTTTCACGCACGGGGAGCTCGAGCATGTTGCGATGAATTGGGTGCAGCGTCCCTACGATGTGCCTTTTCGCGTGGGCGAAGGAGACGAGATGCTCGTCACTCTCTACGACGCAGGGCATATTCTGGGGTCCTGCGGCGCGATGCTGGAGACAAACGATGGGCTGCGCATCTTCTACACGGGCGACGTCCAGTTTGAGAACCAAAGTCTCATTGGCGGCGCGACCTTCCCGGACCACGGTGTGGATGTCCTCATCATGGAGTGCACGCACGGAGCGACGGAACGAGACCGCCACTACACGCGCGAACGGGAATTGGACCGCATGACCCGCGCCATCCGGAACACGATAGAGGGTGGCGGGGCGGTGCTGATTCCCGTGTTTGCGCTGGGGAAGAGTCAGGAGCTTTTGTATGAGCTCGGGAAGATGAAGGAGAGCGGACGCATCCCGGACGTACCGATTCACTTTGGCGGGTTGGGGGCAAAATTGACCCAGGTGTATGATCGGTTGGCAGACTGTACTCCTCGCCTGCGACCGGGTGTGCGGGTGAAAGAATGCGTGGAGACCGTGCCGCTGCCCAAGGACGCATCTGCCACGATGTTGCCGAGTCCCGGAAACATCTACCTCGTCTCCAGTGGGATGATGAGTCCGCACACCTTGTCGAATCGGCTCGCCGGCTATGTGCTGCCGCATGAGAAGGACGCCATTCTCTTCGTCGGGTACAGTGACCCGGATTCTCCCGCCGCGAGAATCAAGATGGCCGGACAAGGAGAGCTCGTGCGCCTGGGAACACGCGCTGATCGCGGACAAGCCTACCCCGTCCGCTGCCGCGTGGAGAGCTATGACTTCTCAGGACATGCGACGCGCGAGGCTCTGCTGCATTACGCCAAGCGCCTGAAGCCGCGGCAGATTGTCCTCGTACACGGGGACACAGAGGCCCAGGAGGAGATGCGGGAGCTCCTGGAAAAATGGGTGCCGGGAGTGCCGATTCTTCTGCCGGAGCCGGGCAAGTCCTACCCCCTTGGCGAATGACGAGGCACGGTGTCCGCAGACCATAAAAGAAAGCGGGAAGGGCAAGCCTCCCTCCGGGAAGTCGCTCGATGGAAAAATCATCGGAGGTCGCCGAACAGCTTCCGGACGCTGACGCGCTTGCAGCCCTCGGCGGCTCCGCTCCCCCGCGCCTTTGGCGCGCGAGTTACCCGAAATCGTAAATCGAAAATCGTAAATAGGCGGTGGAACACCGCCCGGGGCCGTCGATCGTCTTGTAAATAGGCGCCTCCGGCGCCCTGGTCCCTTTCCTCCTATCACCCCTTCATCTTTTCAAAAATTCCGCTCCGCACCGGCTTTGCCTCCCCGCGCTCCGCGCGCGAATTCCCCGAAATCGTAAATCGTAAATCGTAAATCGTAAACGGTTAATTAGGGGTGTTAAAATGAAGGGGACTGCGGTAGAATAAA
>CANQSY010000038.1 GCA_947626635.1 uncultured Akkermansia sp. | reverse complement strand
AAATCGTAAATCGTAAATCGTAAATCGTAAATCGTAAATCGTAAATCGTAAATCGTAAATCGTAAATCGTACATAGCGCGCGTCAGCGCTCGTAGAGCGCCGCGCGCCCCAGCCCGGTGATGCACCACTTCGTGACGCCGATGGCGTCCACCTCGCAGTGGATCAGCGCGTCCGCCTCCAGGCGGCGCATGGTGTCGGATATCTCGGCGTCGGTGGGCGGAGGGCAGACGGAAAGCCGGAGCGAGGCAAACAGGGCTGCGCTCGGCTGGAGGTAGGTGCGCGGCGTGTTATTGAGCTCTTCGAGGATGGCTGCGCGCAGTTTAATTTCGCGGGGATTCATAAAAATCGGAGATTTTTTGGAGTTACGAATTACGAATTACGAATTGAAAAGAATGCGCGCTTGCGCGCGGAATTTCTACATCGTACATGAACTTGCCGTCGTTTTACCACGCTTTTCCTCGCCGTCCAGAGCAACTTCACTCGTTTCTCTCTCTTCTCTCTTTTCTCCCGTTTCGGCAAAGATGGGCAAACGGGAGAAAAGAGAGAAGGCGGTGATTTGGGAGAGAGACCCCTTGCCAACGCGTCAACCCGTGCTAAAAAAACCGGCATACAGAGCGCGAGGCCGGCGAAGGCAGGCATCGGTCGATTAAACCGAAGCAGGTTGGTGCGACTCCAACCGCGCTCGATCCCACAGACAGAGAGATGTGGATTCATAGGTAGAGTAGAGAAAAAAAGCGGGGAGGGCGGTGAGCCAACACGCCGCCCTCCCCCGACAAAACTTCAAAATGAAAATCGCACTGGACATCGGGCACGTGGCCAACTCCGGCTCCGTCGGCATCGGCGGCATGAAGGAGCACGCCGCCGCTAAAACTATCGTGGAGCTTCTCGCCCCCATGCTGAGGCACGGCGGGCACGAGGTGGATGTGTACGACTTCCCGACCATGGGCAACGACGCAGAGCTGCGCGCCGTGGCGGACGTCATCAACGCCCCCGCCGGCGACCCCACTGTCCCGGACTACGAGCTGGCCATCTCCGTGCACTTCGACGCGGCGGACAGCCCCACGCCGCACGGCGCGCACGTGTGCTACACCTCGACCAAAGGACAGCGCTGCGCCCGCTGCGTGGCGCGCTACCTGGCGGAGCTGCTGCCCGGGCGCGCGGACACCGTGCAGTACCGGCCGAAGCTCTACATCCTCAAGCACACCATCCCCGTGGCCATCCTCTGCGAGTGCGGCTTCGGCACGAACCCGCAGGACGCGCGCATCATCCGCGAGGAGCCGGAGAGGATTGCCAAGGCCATCTGCGAGGGAGTCATGCTCTGGGAGCCCATCTGGGACGAGATACGCTCCGCGGAGGCGGAAGCCGCGCGTCGGCGTGAGGAACTGAACAAGGAGAAATGAGTATGTTTGAATTTTTACCGATACTGGCCGACATCTCCGCCGCGGACGTGGGGCAGATCATCGTCACGATTCTGGCGGGCGGAGGCATCGGCACGAGCTGCTACATGGCCGGCAAGGCCAAAGCCGTGAACATCCAGCCGCAGCCGCTGGAGGTCACCGCCAGCAAGCAGTACGCCACCAAGGAGGAGCTGGAGGAATTGCGCGATGAGCTGCGCGACGACATCAACAAGATCTACGACAAAGTCAACAAGACCTCCGAGATGCTCGCCTCCAACTCCGGCACCTTGCATCAGATCAACTCCACCCTTTCCCAACTCCTCTCACGCCACATCAAATAGTTACGAATTACGAATTACGAATTACGAGTTAGCAAAGCAGTGAACCCGGCATCGCGTAACCATGCACCTTTCCTCCTATCAACAGCCCATGTTTTACCCCTCCACCAAAGCTAAAGCTTTGACGCTTCGGCACCACCCTGCCTCAGCGCCCTTCGGGCAACGCTTGCGCGTTGTCCAATCCGCCTCCGAGCCCTCGGCGGCTTTGCATAACCGCGAGCAGAGCTCGCCGAATTTTCCAAATCGTAAATCGTAAATCGTAAATCGTAAATAAAAAATCTCCGATTTTTATGAACCTCTCTTTTGATGATCTGTACGACAAGACGATCGAGACCGCGCTGTGGGTGTACCTGGTGGCGTCGATCATCTTTTCGGGGTGTCTATTTTGGCATTTTATCCTGGAGCCGAATTTTGAGAGCCTGAAATTCGCGCCAGGAAGCCCCGTTGGGTACCCGGGAGGTAAAACTCTACCCGGAGACCCCAAAGCACCCCTGCAGACCCCCTGCAAAATCCAAATTGAGGCAAAATAATCGAACCATGACCAAACAAATCACAGCAGCGGACCTCCAATCGCCGGAAAGACCGGGAGATGGATGGTACATTATTGAGGCGGCGGGGGAGTACCCGAAGACGGTAGAGATAGGGGAAGAGAGAGTGAGCTTCGTGCAGGAGCTGACGGCGGAGACGCTGGAGAAGATAGCGGAGGCGGGAGTGCCGGAGGAAGGGCTGCTCATCGACCGGGACCACTTGTCGATGGAAGAGGACCAGCCGACGGAGGCGATGGGGTGGGTGCGGGAGCTGGCGATATGCGAAGGGAATTTAGCGGCGAGGATCGAGTGGACCAGCATCGGGAGGAAACTCATCGAGGGGAAGGTGTACAAGCACTTCTCCACCGTGTACCCGCTGGAAGAGGGGGAGGCGCGCAGCGGGAGGGTGAAGCCGGAGAGGCTGGTGGAGCTGGCGCTGACGAACCGGCCGAACAACGGGGAGGGGCAGCCGCCGATAACGAACCGAGAAAACACTTTGCCGACCGGCGCCAACGCCCCGGCAGACGAACAAAGAACCCAAAAAGAAACCAAAATGACATACCCGAACGAATTGCTCGCGCTGCTCGGCCTGGCCGAGGGAGCGACCGATGAAGAGGTGATTGCCACCGTGCAATCCCTCAAGCAGGGAGCGGACGCCGCCGCGGAGGCGGAGGCCGATGCCGTGGTGAACAGCACCGAGGCTGAGGAAGGCGCCCAGCTCAACGACGAAGAGAAGAAGGAGTGCAAGAAGGAAGTGCTCGCCAACCGGGAGCACGGACTGAAGTACACGAGGCTTCTCTGCCAGAACAAAGCGCTCAAGAACCGCCAGACGCAGCCGGCCAACCCGGAGCGCAAGTACGCGGGGAGCGGCAAGCTGCCGGTCATCACCAACCGCAAGGTGGATGAGACCGAGCGAGCCATCACCAACCGGGCCAATGAACTCATCGCCGACGCACGCAAAGCCGGGCGCGTCATGAGCTACTGGACCGCCGTGGCCGCCGCGCGCAACGAAATCTCAACCCAAGCGTAAACAGACAACCATGATAACTCATCAGGAACAAGTCGTGAGGCGCCCGGCCGGAGCTGATTTCAGCGAGAAGGAGGGCTGCTTCGTGAAGCTCGCGGAGGGCAAGCTCCAGCTTACCTCCGGCGAAGACAAGGCCAAGGACGTCTTTGGCGTGCTCACCGACCCGGCAGAGGCGGACGGCACGTGCGACGTGGCGCTGCCGGGCTACGGCGGCATCGTCGGCGTGAGCGTAACGGGCGAAGTAGCCGACGGCGACAAGCTCGCGCTGGATGCGGACGGCAAGGTGAAGAAAGCGGGAGAGACCGCGGTGGTCGTCGCCGTGGCGCTGGAAGCGGGGAGCGACTGCCTCGTGGAGGCGCGGCTCGTAGAGCCCGTGGACGTAGCGCCGGCAGCCATCGCCCTGGCAGCCTCAAGCGCCGTGAAAGTCAAGAGCACTAAGTAACCCCTAACCCCCGAAAGAACCATGTTTCAAGGAACAGACCAATTCAACGAGATACTGACCAAGTACGCCCAGGGGGCTTATCAGAACCCGGGCGAGACGGTGGACCTCAGCAAGCTGCTCTTCCCCGCGGTAGGGGTGGAGGAGGCGGAGGGATGGTACGAGAAGTGGGGCATCGACGCCGGATTCACGGCGCACGACGCCACGCTGCCGCGCCACAACACGCCGCACCGCATCGAGATCTCCAAGAGCAAGGGCTACTTCAACTGCGAGCCCGCGGCGCTGGAGATCGCCAACTGGGCGCCGGCGCTCATGCAGAAGAGCGGTCCGCGCTTCAAGGAGCGCTGCCTGCGCACGCTGATGAGCGCGCAGTTCACCACGCGCCAGGTGGAAGCCGTGCAGGCCTTCAAGGCGGGCATTGCCGAGGAGGAGACCGAGCTGGGCAAATTCTCCCAGGAAGGGGCGGACGTCGTGACGGCGATCGACACGCTGCTTGACAAGGTGGCCAAGGGAACGTACGGGCGCAAGCCCACGCACCTCATCATGGGGCGCACCGCCTGGAACACCATCCGCAACCACAAGTCCGTGCTCGCCCGCACCACGGGGCACGCCTTCGCCATCTTCGAGCAGGCGTTCCTCTCCACGCTCTCCTTCCAGGGAGTGCAGCTCGTGGTGGCGGACACCTACGCCAAGGTGGGAGGCAAGCTCACGGAGCTGCTGGGCAGCGACATCATCGCGCTGTACAACGAGGAGACGCCGTCGCTGGACGACCTGTCGGCGGGCAAGGAGTTCACCCTGTCCCCGGCGGGACCGGAGGTGATCACCTACAAAGAGCGCGGCATCTACGACGTGGATATGCTGCTCTGGAGCTCGGACCGGCAGATCACGAACGCCGGCGCCGCTGCCCGACTGGTCATCAGCTGAACGAACCCGCCGCCGCCATGAAGTGGATACGCGTGGATGAGGCGCTCATCGCCGAAGGCTTCAACCCCGACGAACAGGAAGCTGTGTCCCAGGGGCGCGCCATCGACCCCGCAGCCGACCCCGTGCCGGGGATTTGCAGCGGGGTGGCAGGGCGAGTGCGCTCGGCGGTGCTGGCCTGCGGCAGGGTGCGGATGAATGCCGATGAGCTGAGCATCCCGAATGCCCTGCGCGGCGAGGCCACGGCCATCCTGCGCGTGAGACTGCTTACGCGCTTTGCGCTCGCCATCACGGAGGAGCGCAAGCGCGAGGCGGAGGCGGCGGAAGAGCGGCTGGATGCCATCGCGCGCGGGGATATCCCCTTCGCCGAGGATATCGCTTTCTCCAAGCCCACCTTCCATGGGCGCCCGGCGCGCTGGGCTTCCCCGGGCGTCGGCGGCATCATGCACGGCAAGCCGGGCGCCTAACGGCGCTATGTACGATTTACGATTTACGATTTACGATTTGGAAAATTCCGCGCGCAAGCGCGCTAGCAGGTCCAACCAAATGTTGAAAAGTGCACAGTATGATTTTGCGCGGCAAGTGATCGCTTTCCTGTCGGCAGATGAGCATCTCGCGGGGAGAGTGGAGCCGGAGCCCTACGACAGCGCGGACCAGCTGCACCAGCTGCGCGCGGCCGCCATCCAGCACCGCGAGGCGGCGCTTCTCGTATGCCCCGCGGGGGTGGAGGCGCCTCTGGCCAACGAGCGAGGGATCAACTCCGGCGTGGTGCCGGTGCTCTGCCATGTGCTCATCCTCACCACGAAGCAGGTGCAGCGCGGGCAAGGCAGCGCGAGGGAGCGGGCGGCAGCCTGGGCGGACTACGTGCTCATGCGGCTCACCCGCTGGCAGCAGCCGGACTCCCGCCAGATCTACCCGCGCGTGTCAGCCGTGGAGGAGCTGGAGCTCACCAAGGATTTCCCGAACCACGAGAACCTGCTCGGCTCCGCCATCACGGTCTCGCGCAATGTGCACTACCCCACATTTTACCAATAATTACGAATTACGAGTTACGAATTACGAGTTAGCCAAGCCGGTAAGACGGCATCGCGTATCCACAAACCTTTCTAACCAACAACCGCCTATGTTTTACCCTCCCCCTCCGCTATCGCTCCGCATAACCGCGAGCAGAGCTCGCCGAATTTTCCAATTCGTAATTCGTAATTCGTAACTCGTAATTCAAAAAACATCACTATGGAAACTAACCAAGAACAGCAACAGAAGGCGGAGGGGTTTCTCTCCCGCCTGTTCACGGGCTGGGGAGTCCCCGGCTCAGTAGCGCGCATCCTGGCGGGTGCGATTGTCGGCGCCGTCGCGGCGTGGGTTGCCCTCTCGCAATCCGGCTGCACGGCGGATTACTCGCAGAATGCTGACGGCTCTCTGCAGTACCACGGAACCATCGTCCTGCCACAAAAATGAGCAAGAAGCAAACCACAGCCGCGGCTGACCCGGCCGGGGACCCGGGACGCCCGGGAGTGCCCGGGGGAGGACCCGATGCCGTTCCGGCTCCGGAGTACAAAGTGCGCGTGCGATTTCTGAAGAGGACGGAGGCCTGCGGCGGCGTCTTCGCCGGCGGCAGCACGGCGCGCGTGCGCAAATCCACAGCCGACATCCTCGTAGCGGAAGGATTCGCCACAATCATCGGAGTCTGAATCGCTGCGCGATTTATGTACGATTTACGATTTACGATTTACGATGTGAAAATTCCGCGCGCAAGCGCGCATTCTTAAACAACAACAAACCACCCAACACCCAACCACACACCAATTATGGCAAACATACTCGACAGACTGGATAGCGCTATGTTCCTGGGCGCTAAAATCTGGATCGCCAAGCTCGGCGAAAAAGTGCAGGACGAAGAACAGCAGGAGGTCTCCAACTCCTTCCACCCCGCCGCCCCCTCCTCCTACGCCGACCCCGGCGCCTGGACCCTGCTGGGCGGCATGAACGAGGCGAAGGTGGAGCACGAGACCGACAACAAGGAGATCAAGCGCGTGCTGGATGACGGACGCTACCACACGCAGGAGATCAAGCTGGTCAAGAAGAGCAACATCAAGTTCACTACTCCCGACATCACGCCGGAGGCCTTCCGCCTCACCTTCGGTCTGGACAAGGACATCACCGACACCAACCCGCAGAAGGCTTTTGCAGCCGGAGTGCAGGGCATCGAGGTGTGGGCCTGCATCGACATGACGGACGGCTACCGCGGCGAGAACCAGATCGCGCGCGTCATCGTGCGCGGCCGCCTCTCGCTGGAGAACCCGGTGGAGGCCAAGGACGATGTCGCCACGGCGCAGTACGACCTCTCCGTCATCGACAACGAACTCAACGAGTTCACGGCGAAAAAACTTATCGTCGAACCCCTGGGCGACTAACGTCGCCATGTACGATTTACGATTTGGAAAATTCCGCGCGAAAGCGCGCCGGGCGGCTGACGCCGCCTATGTACGAAGTACGAAGTACGATGTACGATTTAGAAATTCCCGAGCCTTCGGCTCGCTAGCATTTAATTCGTAATTCGTAACTCGTAATTCGTAATTCCAAAAATAATTCGTAATTCGTAATTCGTAATTCGTAACTCGTAACTCGTAATTCCAACGATGTTTCAGGCACGCTTCAGCGCGGTCTATACGCCGGAGGGGGGAGACCCTCTCCGGCTGATCGACGCGCACCGCACCTGGATGACCACGGACGCGGAGGGCTCCTGGGACCTGCCGACGGATGAGCGCGAGTTCTGCGCCTCGCCGTACAAGGAAGTCGTGCCCACGGGCAATGCGGTGAAGACCTTTGACTGGGAGTGGTATGTGCAATACCTCTCCGTGGCGCAGATGGAGAGCAACCTGCGCAAGCTCGAGCTCGAGCTCGTGGCCGCCCGCCGCGGCGAGCTCAAAATCCTGGAGGCCTACCACGCCCACCGCCCCACCTGCTACACCACCTGGACCGCCACCATCACCGCGCTGGCTATCCGCTTCCTGCGCGAGGATTCCGAGGATGTCGTGCCCTACAACCAATTCCTCGACCCGCTGCTCGGCTCCGCCATCGGCTCCATCTCCCTCACCCTCGAATGCACAAACCCCCGGCTGCAGATAACATGAGGACATGTTATCTGCAGCTATGTACGATTTACGATTTACGATTTACGATTTAGCAAAGCCGGTGAGACGGCATCGCGTAACCAACAACCTTTCTAACCAACAACAGCCCATGTTTTACCCGCCACCAAAGCTAAAGCTTTGCATAACCGCGAGCAAAGCTCGCCGAATTTTCCAATTCGTAATTCGTAACTCGTAATTCGTAATTCCATGTACACATCTTACCCATTATCCTGGACGGCGGGGCACAGGGCCGCGCTGCATTTTTACGACACAACAGGAGCCGCGCGCACGTACACGGGGGCGGTGCATCTGCCGGAGGGCGCAAGGGCGCTCACGCAGGACGGGGCGGAGACGCTCATCATCCCCGAGTTGCCGGAGGGGCTGCACCTCGTGGAGGTGCAGGCGGACGGGCAGACGATCCTCTACCAGCACGCGGAAGTGCTGCCCTCGCCGATACACGACACGGGGCTGGAGCAAAGCTACGAGGTGACCATCGACCTGCTCACCATCACGATCGAAGGGGGAGTGCCGGGGCAGCGAGGGGAGCAAGGCGAGCCGGGCCCGCAGGGCCCGAAGGGCGACAAGGGGGAGAAAGGAGACAAGGGAGAGAAGGGAGACACGGGGGAGCCGGGGCCGCAGGGCCCGCAAGGCCCCGCCGGAGCTGACGGCAAGGACGGGACGGGCGGCGGGCGCGCGGCGATGCTCGCGCTGGAGGAAACCACCTGGGCCAGCGAGGAAGGCTCCGCCGCCCTCACGGCGCACGCCATCTTCATGACGCCGGAGCATATCCCCTTCGGCTCCTTCAAGAAACTCTCGCTGCGCTGCCGGGACAACAACCCGCAGTACCTCTACGGCTCGCCCGTGTACCTGCGCATCGATGAGACGGCGCCGGACGGGGAGGGCGGCTGGGAGCTGCTGGGCTTCTCCAAGCTCCCCGTCCAGCAGCAGCTCGGCGACTACCAGACCTGGGAATTCGACGGCATCACCATCCACAACCGCAAGCTGCGCATCGCGCCGGTGGCGAACATCGGCGACCCCTACGTGGAGGGCGGCCCCATCACGCTGGGCCTCCTCGGCTTCTCGGTGAACGACGGCTCCACCTGCGACTCCCTCCCCTTCCTCCCCAACTACAAAATCACCGCCTCCGCCCCCTGGGCCCCCATCGAGCACGTGGCGGACACCACCGCCCACCTCGACTCCTCCGAGCACCAAGCCCTCAAGAACCTCATCGAAAACCCGCCCACGGGCGCCGGCTTCGATGTCCCGTACACGTACGATGCAGCAAAAAAATCTTTTGCCATCGGTGACGAAGCGACAGCCTCCTCCACCCATACCACGGCGCTGGGGAGCTCCGCGACAGCCTACAACGGCGATACCACGGCGCTGGGGTACTACGCGAAAGCCTCCGGCGTCTCTTCCACGGCGCTGGGGAGCTTCGCGACAGCCTCCGGCGCCGATTCCTTGGCGCTGGGGTACTACGCGAAAGCCTCCAACTCCTTCACCATGGCGCTGGGGTGCGAAGCGACAGCCTCCGGCTCCAATTCCACGGCGCTGGGGCGCTCCGCGAAAGCCTCCGGCTCCTATTCCACGGCGCTGGGGTACTACGCGAGCATCAAGGAACAAGCCACCCTGGTGCTCGGCGCGCGGTTAAGCACCTCCGGCGCGCGCACGCAGCTCTACCTGGTGGCGGAGGGCAGCGAGCTCTCCACCCGCTGCTGCGAGGGGAAAGCGGCGCTGGGCTACACGGTGGACGATGGCTCCGGCAACATCCAAAAATCCGGCTGGATCGCGCTCGAGGAGCTCTGCACGCATGGGGAATTCACGCCAAGCATAAAATGAAAATTACGAATTACGAATTACGAATTAAAAGCTAGCGCGCTTGCGCGCGGAATTTCCAAATCGTAAATCGTAAATCGTAAATAAAAAATCTTTGATTTTTATGTATTACTCCTATTTAGGGCCAAACTCACAAAGAGAGGAAGGATATGTGGAGGAGCTAAAGAGGGACTCCCTTGAGAATAGGCGAGTGAGCATGTACATAGGCAAGGAGAGGTATGAGCATGTAATCGTCGGGGATATAGCGTTGTTGGGGTGGGACGGGGAGATCCAGCTGGATATCGATGTGAGGGGGAATAGGATATGGAAAAAGAAGGGGGTGACGAAGGGGAGCGTAAAGGTGGATTTTTCCCCCATATTCGGAGCAGATCTGGGGAAGCCCTCGAACGCGTCGACAATAGAGAGCGTGGTAGAATTTTCAGCGCCCATAACACCCATACCGACCCAACTCGATATGAGCGATAAATGGAGGATAGCCTTCAAGAAAGGGGTGGACAACTTGGCCCGGGTTTTGGGGGGAGGTCCGGTATTCACGATTTACTACAACGGGACGGACGGAGACAGGTATACAAGCGGCAAACACACGATCATCCTGAGGGGGAGCTTCAAGTGGTACACGTGTGTGCCGAATCAGGAGGGGAAGATATGCAACTACGTGAACGAGAATTCAGATGTGCTCTATATAGGGGAGGTGCTCACGGCGGTGCGGGTGTACGGGAGATGTCCGATAAGGCAGTTTGCGTGCTGCGACGGGAAGGCTTTTTCCTGCGCGACGGGGATACTGAAAACGGTAGAGGGGCCTCTGTTTAACGGGCTGCTCAACCCCGGAACAGGGGAAGGGAACCACAACACGATACGGGGAATGTTTGCAGGGCAATCGGCGCTGAGCTCTGTGCCGGGGGATCTTTTTGCGCGGATGCCGAGCGAGATAGAAGATCTCTCGTACCTTTTCTTTTGCCCTCCCGGGAGGGGAGGCAGCAACCTGCGCTTCGACGCCTCCAGGAAAACGACGGTTGATGCGGACACGGGGAAGGAGCATCCCATGCTAGGCCCTACGTCGTATGTTACAAGCAAGATGATAATAGGCGAGGAGGCGACGGGGACAAGCTGGGTGGACGCGGGGGTGAAGAATGTGGAAGAGGAGGAAGTGCAGGAATACAAAAAACTGTATCATGGCAATTTTTACTCATATTGCGGGTGCTCGGGAAGTAAATATTCCGGCATGTTCCAAAACCGCACGAAACAGAGGACCATCCCTCTCTCTTTCGGAGGCTGGAACTTTGATGATTTTGCCTCAGGGTGCACAGAGTTGCAGGAAATGCCGGTGCTGGAGGGGGTAATGAGGGGATACAGAGACACCCCGATCGATTTTTCCTATGCTTTCTCAGGGTGTGAGGCGTTGAGGACATCGGACATGAGCTCTTTGAGTTTTTACCTCTCCTACGGAAAACGGAGTATAGTGAAGATGCAGGGTTTTTTCCAAGGCTGCAAGGGGATCAAGAAAGCGGATATCTCCACCTCCTTCTTGCCCAGAATGCGTTTGGATGAGTTGGATGTGTCCGGAATGTTCGCTAATTCGGGGGTAGAGGAAATTGAGACGGGGGGTATCCGGGAGCTCTTTCACAGAGAAGGACAGATCACCGCGGTGTCGATGTTCTACAACACGAAGCTGCGAGAAGTAACGGAGGATTTTTGGAGCTCGGTCCAGGATAGCGCCCAGTATAACCTGAACAGAATTTTCGGCGCATGCGAGGACCTCGAAAAAGCCTACCCCTTTTGGGAGGACCACCCGAACATTTCCGCCTCCGGGGCGTACGAGGGAAGCACGAAAATAGAGGGATATTGGGACATCCCCGAGGAATACAGAGTTTACTCCCCTAAAAGTTAACATGTAAAAAATCTTTGATTTTTTCCTATGCCTTCCTCACAACAATACTTTTCAAGCAAGACAAATATCCCGAGCGAGCTGCGCACGCGGGAATGGGACACCGTATCGGCGTGGCTGCGGGAGCGGGCATTTTTCATGGCGAGCGTGGACAAGGCAGAGACCTTGCAGGCATTTCGCCAGACCATTGCAGCCGTGACATCCGGCAAGATGGGGGCGGCGGAGGCGCGGCAGAGGATGCGCGAATGGCTGGCGGCGGCGGGGTACAGGGCGCCGGTGGGGCTGGAGGGGACCGTGAAGGACCTGAGCAGCACGGGCAGGCTCAAAAAGAGCATCGATACGAACGTGGCCATGGCGCACGGCTGGGCGCAGAGGGAGGAGAATCTGGGGGATGTGATGCACCCGGCGCAAGAACTTTACCGCGCGGCGGCGGCGCGAGTACCCCGCGATTGGAAGGCACGCTGGGAAGAGGCCGCCGCCGCAGTGGGATGGCAAGGAGTGGCGAGGGACGGCAGTTTGATCGCGCTGACCACATCGCCCATTTGGGTGGCGCTCTCGCGCTTCGGGCAGCCCTACCCGCCGTTTGATTTCGGGAGCCACATGAGGGTGAGGCTCGTGGGGCTGGGGAAGTGCATGCAGATAGGGCTGGTGAGCGACCCGCGGGCTATGCGGGGGGAGATGGAGGCGGCGCGGCGCAGTCTCAACGAAGGAGTGCAGGTGGACGCGAGGGGCTGGGGGAAGGACATCCGGGAGGAGCTGGAGAGCGCGTTGCAGGGGCTGGCGGAGTTCAGGGACGGGGCGCTGCGCATGACAGACCCCAACGGCACCGCGCCCTACCCGCCGGAAAAGCTCGCCGAGGTGATCACCGCCCCGCTGCCGGGAGGCATACCCCACCTCCAACTGCAAGCCCTGCGCGATTGGATGGAGGATAGCAAACGCTTTAACGGCGAGCGCCCGCAAGTAGGACTTAACGAAAAGGAGGACATGGCGAGGCTTATCCGTCGCTGCATGAGCAAACTCTCCACACAAACCTTGGAGAGGGGGATAAGCTTCAGCACGCAGGAAAAGCTGCAAGATTTTATCACCGACATCCGGGAAAATGGTTCCTACCGGGCGCTACCGGGGAAAGTGGCGGACTCCTGGAGCATGAGCGACCGCACGGCAGAAAGGTATGCAGGCGACAGCGATTGGCAGATAAAACTCATCTGCACCCGCCACAAAAGAGCGAAAGACCTGCGCCCTCTCTACCGCTCCGTGCAGCCGCAATCCAAGACACCGACGATGCCCCTCTCCACGGAAGCCGAGATGCTTATCCCCGGCAACGTGCGAATGAAAATCACCAAAATCACAGAAGAAAAGACGGAGAGAGGCAAACGAATCACCGTCTATTGCGAGGAGGAATAGAGAATGAGCTCAAAAATCCCAAGGTTTCGGACCCATGCGTCCCTTATCCTGCCCCCACGACATAGCGCGGGACTCCTCTTTGGTGAGGGGGCGATGGTGAGCCGGCATCACGCGCGCATGGTCCCGCGCGGCTGCGCGCTCGCAGCGGGCTTGCCAGCGCTGATACTCGTAGCTCTGCTTGCCTACCTCCGCCTCCGCAAATTCGCGAGGCGTTTCATGCAGGCGGCGCTTGGCGACTCTGGCGGGACTCCCCTTCATAGCCCCTTTTTAACCACACCCCACCCTTCAAGTCAAGCATGATTTCACTATCCGTCAAGTTAGACTCGCTCCGGCTGCCGACCCGCAGCCTGGAAGTGACGCAGAGGGATCTGGACGCCATACGGCTCAGCGCGGCCAACGAGGTGCGCGATCTGGTGGCTGCCCGGCTGCGCGCGCAGGGAGGCAGGAGCTGGTGGGGAGAGGCGGCGGACGCCACGCGCAGGGTGAGCGCCGGGGAGGAGGAAATCATCCAGGTGGAGAAGAGGGGAGTGCGTCTGCAATGGCTCGGAGGACTTGTGACTCCCAAGCGCGCCAAGCTCCTGGCTATCCCGGCGGATAAGGACACGAAGGAGTACCCGCGGGCATACAGCGGGCTGCAATTCCGGCGGGTGAAGGAGGGCAAATACCCGCACCTGCGAGGCTTGCTCGTGGAGGCGGGAAAGGACGGCCGGCTCCGCTTCCGGCTGGTGGACAAGACCACGCACTTGCCCCACCCGCACGTCATCCCCACCCGCGAGGAAATGCAACAGAGCGCGCAGCACGCCGCCAATGAGTACATCAAATACTTCATGAGCAGGTAGTAAATCGCAAACAAACTTTGATTTTATGCCAGACGATAAAGAAATCATCGCAACCATAAAGACGCAGTACGACGGCACGGGAGCCGCGGAGGCCAAGCAGGACCTCTCCTCCCTGCCGGAGGAGCTGCGCCCCATCGCCTCATCCTTCGCCGAATCGCAGAGCCAGCTGGACGAACTGATCGCCGCCATCGGGGAAGCAAACTCCGCCCTGCGCGAGCACATCAACTCCCTCGCCCCCGCCGCAGCCGGCTACGCCCAGGCGCGCCAGGAAGCCACAGCCCTGCGCGACCAATTTGTGGCGCTCTACCGCGAGACCGGGCAAGCCTCAGACTCCCTATCCGCCACCCAGAAGAGGCTCCGGGATTGGGCGGGAGCAAAGGGAGCCATCCCCAACCAGGAGATGCAGGAGCTCTCCCGCCGAGCCGCCCAGGCGCGCCGGGAAGTGGCAGCCCTGGGCGAGCAGATGACCGCCCTCTCCGCGCAGCGCGGGGGGCTCACCGGAGGCGGCGCCGGCAGCGGCGAGGAAGAGCAGCGCTCCCGCGCCATGGCGGAGGTGATGCGCCTGGAGACACTGACCCGCCACGAGCTCAACCAGGAGATCCAACGCCTCTCCGCCGCCCGCCGCGCAGCCGCCGCCGCAGCAGACACCACGGCCTACCAACGCCTCACCGTCCAGCTGCAAACCGCCCGCAAGGCCATGACCGACCTCACCGCCGCCCAAAATCTCAACAAGACCGCATGGGCAGGACAGGCGATCCAGGGGATGCAAGTTGCGGACACGATAGCGAGGCTTGCCTCCCAAGCGCAAGAGGGAAAAATGCAGGTTGCGGATCTGGCTAACGGGGTGATCGCCCTATCGCTGGCATTCAAGGCGGGGATGGGGCCGATAGGGCTGGTGATGGCGGGGATCCAGGGGTTGCAATACGCATATGACTACTTCACGAAGGAATCAACCGCGGCCCTCGAGGAGAGCCGGGAGGAGCTGCGCAAATACGCCGAAGAGCTCACCCAACTGGACCAAACTTTGCAGAAGGCTGCCTCATCCACCAGAGAATTGACCCTGCAAGGAATGGCGGAGGGAATCAACCGCACGGCGACCGCCATGCAGCAAGCCGCGGGGGAGCAAGCCAACGCGCGCAAGAGAACGGATATCGAAGCCCAGGCGCAGAACGAGCGCGACCTGGCGGCAGCGCAATCCAAGCTGCAACTGGAAAAAGCGCGACTCTCCCTGCTTGTCGCCCAAGGGCAACTTACCGCGCAGGAAAGCAAGCAGAGGCTGATGAGCATCGAGAACGAAGCCGCCGCGCGGCGCAATCAACTCCAGCAAGAAGAACAACTGCGCCGGAACAGAGAAGCCCTCGCTGCCAAAAACAGCGCCAGCCAACAAGCCGCCGCCCTGCGTGAAGAATTGCAGCGACAGCTGGGGGAGATGGACACCTCTCGATTCCTTCGGCTGGAACTGCCCTCCCCCGAGGAATACGCCGCTCTGCAGATGAAGCTCAACTCCGAGATAGCGACGCAAAAGGACACCGCTCGCTCCCGGGAAATTGAGCAGCAGGCGCAGCGCATCGCTGCTCAGCTGAAAGCAGCGGGTATTGCCGTAAGCGGCGGCACGCAGGATATCCTCTCATGGGCGGCAGGAATCAAAGAACTTATCACCCAGACCAACGGGACGATCTCCCAACTTGAGCAGCAAGCCGAAGCTGAGGGGCAATCAGCTCAGATGGCGAAAGAAAAGCTCACTTCTCTCCAAGCGGAGCAGGAAATGCGCGAGCAATCCTACGCCGCCGCCCGGGAGCTCGCCGAGGCGCAAGCGGCGGCCGCGGAGAGGGCGAAGGGGTGGGAGAGGCTGGAGGATGCCTCGCTCACGGAGCAGATCGGGTATGTGGAGAGGATGGTGAGCGCGACGAAGGAGGGGAGCGATGAGTGGGAGCAGTGGAGCCGGCAGCTGCGGCGGCTGCACAACCAGGCGGCGGCCAAGGAGCTGGAGAGCATCCGGCGCCTCGGGCAGGACTACGGGCGCTCGGAGGACGCCGGGGCCCAGCGCGCGATACTGCGCCGGCAGAGGCAGCAGCTCTCCCAACTGGCGGGGAGGGGCGGGCTATCCGCGGACCTCCAGGAGCAGATCGCCCGGGAGCAGGCGAGCGTGCGCGCCGCGATGCAGCACTGGCGCGCGGAAACGCAGAAGGCGGCGGCGCAGGGGCAGCAGAATTTACTGGGGGCGAAGGCGCCGGACCTGCAAGCCACGAACAAGGGGATGCAGGGGGCCGTGCGGCGCATCAACACCGCGCTGGAGGCGCAGGCGCGGCAGCTGGAGCGAGAGACGCGGGCGGGAGACAAGCAGTCCATGAGCCGCATCGGCGAGAAGATGGTGCGCCTCGCTGCGCAGGCCGAGAAACTCACCGGCTACACGGGGCAGTACGCGGACATGGTGAACAAGCTCAAGGACAGCGCGCGCGCGCAGCTGCGCACGGGGGACGGGCTCTCCGCCGAGGAGCGCAAAAAAGCGGAGGTAGAGCGCAAGCTACGCGCCGGGACGCAGAGGGCGACCACCTCCGAGCGCGCCGAAGAGAGCCGGGCACGCCGCGAGCAGCAGCAGCAAGAGCGAGCCGCCCGCCGAGCCGCCGCCCAACAACCCGCAGCCGCCCGCAACGCCCAACCCGCAGCAGCAGCCGCGCAGGGCACCGGCGCCGCGCAGGCCGCCCAGGGCGCCACGCAAGCCGCCACGCAAGCCGCCGCAAGCGCGCAGGCCCTCACCACCCAGCTCACCGAGCTGCAAACCCAGCTGCAAACGCAGGCGGCGGCCATGCAGGAAGCGCTGAGCGCCTGCGCGAGCCTCGCCGCCTCCCAGGCATCCGTGAACGCCGGAGTGAAGAGCCAGCTCAACGCGCTCAAAAACTCCATCCAGCGCCTGCAAACGAGAAACTGAGCATCATGAAAATCGATCTTGACACACTACCCTCCGCCGAGCTGCGCGGGCTTTTCACGGCGCTGAGGCTGGACGAATCCGCCGAGGGGGCGAGTACTCTCTGCATGGAGTTCACGGCGGCGCCGGACTGGCTCGCCTACATGGAGCCCATCGTGCTCATGCGCGGGGGCAAGCCTCTTTTCTGCGGGAGGGTGACGGAGTTATCCTCCGCGAACGAGGCGGGGGCGCTGCGCTTTTCCGCGGTGGCCACCAACTACTGGTACCTCTTCGAGCACCTGCCCGCCGCCGTCCAGCTCTCCCAGCTCAAGGAGGACGCCGTGGTGGAGAGTAAGATGCTCTCGCGCCGGCTCTCCAACAGCCTGAAGAGCTGGCAGAGCGTGGCGCAGGACATCCGGATCAGCGTGGCGGACTGGACCTGCACGCAGGACGGGGAGACGCAGGGCGCGGGCGAAGTACACCTGGATGTGACAAGCGCGCTCTACGGCATGACACCCACGGTATCCTCGAACCGCATCTTCTCCACGCGCGAGATTTTCACCATGATGGAGGAGGCCAATCCGGACGCCGTATTCCTCGCGCAGCCGGACGGCACGCTGCGGGTGATCTCCATCGAAAACTGCCCCACGCTCGACCTCCCCATCGACCGCCTCGCCGCCTGCTCGGACATCGCGCCCATGCGCGACCAGGACATCGACGGCGTGTGCGTGGCCGTCACCTACCTGGGCGAAGGGGGCAAGACCTACTGCGCGCTCTGGCCGGAAAACGTCTCGATGGACTCCGCCAACATCGTCTTCTTCACGGCCGAGGTCACGCAAAACCCCTCCAACCAGGTGAACCACATGCTCGAGCAGGCCAAGGGCTGGTACCGCGCCGCCAATACGCGGCAGTGGAGCGGCTCCATATCCGCCTACCCGGAGGACTTCGAGGAGTCGCCGCTGGGCAAAAGAGTGAACGTGACAGGCTACGGGGTGCCGGAGGAGTGGACCTTCATGCAGGCCATCGTCACCGCCGTCACTTGGGACTTTCTGGCCGGGAGGGTGGAGCTTTCCCTGGGCAAGACGATGACCCCGCCCACGCTGCACGAGCTGGAGTACGAAACCTCAAGCGGCTCCTCCGGCGGCGGGGGAGGAGGAGGCGGCGGATGGGGCGGCGGATATGCAACCGAGAGCGAAACCGAGAGCGAATCAGAGACCCAAAGCGTGGCGCCGGAGCGCTTCTGCGGCTGCGCCGAAAACTGGAAATCCCTCACAGAGTACCTGGAACTCGTCGCCAAGATGTTCGATTACCTCGACTACACCTTCCCGCGCTGGACTCCCCCCAACCCCGAAACCGACATGACCGAGGGCAACAGCGGGGAGTATTGGAATTAAAAGAGAAGCATATACATCGGACTTCGTACACTATGCTCGTCCACCAAATCTGGATCGGCTCCCCCGTCCCCGCCCGCGTCTCCCGCGCCCTGGACTCCGTCCGCTCCGCCGCCTCCGCCGCCGGCTGGCAGCACCGCCTCTGGCGCTGGCAGGACATCGCCTCCGCCTTTGGGGATGCCCCCGCCATCTCCCGCCTCTCCTCCGAACTCGCCGCCGCGCCGGATGACGTGCGCCTGCGAGTCATCGCCGCGGACTACGCGCGCCTGCTCATCCTCGCCCGCTTCGGCGGGCTCTTCCTGGATGCCGACTTCGACGCCGTGGGCGCCTTCCCGGAGCTTCCCGCCGGCGGAGCCGACGTACTCGGCATCGAGGACTACCACTTCGGCGACCGCCCGCAGGAGGACACCCTCCACATGGCCAACGGAGCCCTCTGGGTCACTACAGACCGCTCACGCACCGCCATGCAGCTGGCGAGCCGCGCCGCTGCCGACCGCCTGCAACACGTCAGCCGCGCCTCCGTCCCCTTCCTGCCCGACTACCTCGGCCCCGCCTGGCTGCGCCGCGATCTCCTCCCCCTCTGGCGCTCCTCCGGCTTCACCGCCGCCCTCCTCCCCGCTACCCTCATTGGCAAAGAAACCGACCCCGCCCCGCTCATCCACCACGCCCTCGCCTCCTGGCGCTTCCCCTCCCGCGTCCTACCCCAAAAAGAGCCGAAGCTCTCCATCGTCCATGACTTGACGCCCAACGGCACCCACATCGTCCCTCTCCCCTCAGACGCGCCGAAGGCGCCGAACTCTTTAATTCGTAATTCGAAATTCGACGTAAAAGTTCGTAATTCTCTCGGCTCCCTAGGCGCCGCTTCTATCGGTACAGTCTCATGACATAGGTAACAGAAAAGTTTCAAAACATAGGTTACACATTTGATAGCAAAAATGGCATGAT
>CANQSY010000037.1 GCA_947626635.1 uncultured Akkermansia sp. | reverse complement strand
TTTACGATTTACGATTTACGATTTACGATTTTCGATTTACGATTTACGATTTACGATTTACGATTTACGATTTACGATTTTCGATTTTCGATTTTCGATTTTCGATTTTCGATTTTCGATTTTCGATTTGGGATGCTAGCGCGCCGATGGCGCGGGGAAGCAAAGCCGTCGAGGGATCGGAGTGGGATTGGACAACGCGTGAGCGTTGCCCGAAGGGCGCGGAGGCAGTGGGGTACCGAAGCGTCAAGCTGTAGCGGAGCGGAATTTTCAGGAGCAAGAGTGCGTTGATTGGAGGAAAGCGGCGCCGGGCTGCGCCTATTTACGAATTACGAATTACAAAGCCCACGAGGGATCGGAGTGGGATTGGACAACGCGCAAGCGTTGCCCGCAGGGCTCAGCGGCGATGGGGCGGCGCTGAGTCAATGTACGATCTCAAGAAATTCGCGCGCTGCGCGCGGGGGTGCGATGCCAATACATCGGTAGTGGGTAAAAACATACGTGATGACTACTTAGAAAGGTTCATGGTAACGCAATGCCGGCTTGAAGGCTTACTTTGTTCGGTCCATAGGAAACACATGGGAAATGGGTTGAATGCGTCCGGAGAAAATTTTATGGGGACACGTGTGCAGCAGACTGGACTAAACTGCATTTTTCTGCTATCGTTGGGGCGGTGAAGGTCCTGCAAATTCTTGCTCTGCTTGCGGCAGTGAGTTTCGCATTCCCCTCTTGCCGACAGGAGGGGGAGGAAGGCGCGCGTACCATCCGCATGGGCTCCTTCCCGAACATCACCCACGTCCAGGCGCTGGTAGCGCGCAACATGAGTCGCACCGGCGAGGGGTGGTTCGAGCGCTACCTGCCGGGCATCACCATCGAGTGGTCAACCTTCGCTGCCGGACCCACCGCGGCGGAGGCGATCTTCGGTCGCACGGTGGACGTCACCTACATTGGACCCAGCCCGGCCATCAACGCGTACGCGGTGTCCTCAGGCCGTGAAATGCGACTGTTAGCCGGTGCGGTGAATGGAGGGGCCGCCCTGCTGGTAGCTCCGCAATCAGGCATCACCCGGGCGGAGGACTTTCGCGGACGCAGCATAGCCACACCCCAGCTCGGCAACACGCAGGATGTTTCCTGCCGCGCCTGGCTCAATGAGCATGGACTCACGTGCACCTTGGAAGGAGGCGGAGACGTGAGGGTGAGCCCCACGACCTCCTCGCTGCAGCTCCAGCTCATGAAACAGGGAAAGCTGGAAGCCTGCTGGACCGTAGAACCATGGGTATCGCTCATCGAGCAGGCCGCCGGAGCACGCATCCTCGTGCAGGAGCCACAGGTCGTCACCACCGTACTGGCAGGACGCGTCAACTGGCTGCAAGAGCACCCGGCGGAGGCCCGAGCCATCCTGCGAGCGCACGAGGACCTCACGCGCTGGATCCTCGAGCATCCGAAAGAAGCCCAGCAACGCGTCGCCGACGAGCTCACGCAGCTCACCCAAACCCCGGTCGATCCCCGGCTCGTGGCGAGCGCGTGGAAACGTCTCACGCCCACCACCGCACTCGATATCGACAACCTCCGCCAATTTGTGCGCGACGCCCAGAAGGCCGACCTGCTCGACCGCGTTCCGCCCATTGAAGGCATGATCTACACTCTTCCGTCCCCATGAACACGGCAGAAAATACACATCCGGAACTGCATGAATTTCCCACGGCGAGCCTCACCGTTGAGCACGTCTGCAAGAGCTTTTCTTCGCAAAACGGAGTGGTGCAGGCTCTCGATGATGTATCCATTTCCATCCGCGAAGGAGAATTCGTCTGTTTCGTGGGGCCGAGCGGCTGCGGAAAATCCACCTTGCTCAATATCATAGCAGGACTTGAAAAGCCGGATTCCGGACGCGCCCTCATCAATGGTTCTCCGATTGAGGGTCCCGGCAGGGACCGCCTCGTCATGTTCCAGGAGCACGCCCTCTTCCCCTGGCTGGACGTCACGGGCAACGTCATGTTCGGTCTCAAGCAGAAGCCGAACCTCACCGACAAGGAGCGCCTCGAGGTTGCGAAGTATTACCTGTTCCTCGTTAAAATGGACCACTTCGCTCACGCCAACATCCATGAGCTCTCCGGCGGCATGAAACAGCGCGTCGCCCTCGCGCGCTCCCTCGCCCCCAATCCCAAAATTCTCCTCATGGATGAGCCCTTCTCCGCGTTGGATGCCATGACGCGCGAGCAACTTTACGGCGACATCCAGGATATATGGAGGAAGAGGAAAAAGACGATCATCTTCGTCACGCACAACGTGCGGGAGGCGGTATGCCTCGGCGATCGCGTGCTACTCTTCTCGCCGCATCCGGGACGTATCCGCGAGGAATTTGAGATAGGACTTCCGCGTCCGAGAAATATCAACGACCCGGCCCTTGCCGACCTTTCGCGCACCATCACCAGCGCGCTGAAAGGCTACTCATCCGAAGCCGATTAAACGATGAAGACCCTTACCCAGACACTGCTTTTCTTTGTAGCCCTCATCATCCTGTGGGCGGGCGTCACAGGCGACCTCGCCTTCATCGGGATCGACTGCACGCTCTGGTCGCCCTACGTCCTGCCCTCGCCCTCCCTCGTCGCGCAGTACCTTTGGGACAACACGGTCAACGGCAAATTGCCCCTGTCCATGCTCATTACTCTGCGGCGCCTGCTCATCGGCTACCTCATCGGTCTCGTCATCGGCGTCCCCCTCGGCATGCTCGCCGCGCGCTTCCATGTCGTGCGCAACACCATCGGCATTCTCGCGCTCGGGTTCCAGGGCTTGCCCAGCGTCTGCTGGGTCCCCCTCGCGTGCATCTGGTTCGGACAAACGGAGGCGGCGCTCCTCTTCGTCGTGATCATGGGGACCCTGTGGAGCGTGCTTCTCTCCACGGAGAACGGCATTCGCAGCGTGCCGCCGATCTACGCCCGCGCTGCGCGAACCATGGGTTCCTCGCCTCTCCACACGCTGATCTTCGTCACACTCCCGGCCTCGGCGCCCTTTGTGGTGAGCGGCATGAAGCAAGGCTGGGCCTTTGCCTGGCGCTCGCTCATGGCCGCGGAAATCTACGTCTCGGTCATCTCCGGATTCGGCATCGGGCAGTACCTGCACTACGGGCGCGAGCTGCAGCGTATGCACCAGGTGGTCGGCGTCATGTTCATCATCATCCTTGTCGGATTGCTCGCGGACAAGCTGCTATTTTCTCCGGCGGAATCATGGTTGCACCGACGCTGGGGCACCGCGCGTGATTGACCCCTTTCGCTTATCGATAGAACCATGAACATTGCGACCGACGAGATACGCAAAGCCTTGGGAGACATCGTTCTCACCGATGAGAAAGCTCTGCAACATTACGCGACGGATAAATGGTTTGCCTCCGCGCGGCCGCAAGCTGTGGCCTTACCCACCTCGCCGGAAGAAGTTGCGCGCGTGCTTCAATTCGCCGCTCAATACGACATCCCGGTAACGGCTCGTGGGGCGGGAGTCGGCTACGTCGGCGGCTGCGTGCCCATGGGGGGAGGCATCGTGGTGTCCACCGAAAAGATGAACCACATACTGGAAATCAGTCCGGAGGACGGCATCGCCGTGGTGGAGCCGGGGGTGCTGACGGCTGACCTGCAGGAGGCCTGCGCCCGACTCGGCTGGTTCTATCCGCCCGACCCCGCCTCGCGCAAAGAATCATCCATCGGCGGCAACATAGCAACCAATGCGGGGGGACCTCGCTGCCTCAAGTACGGCGTCACGCGCTCCTACGTGCTCGGACTCCAGGTTGCCCTCGCGGATGGTCGACTTCTCTCGTGTGGCGGTCGCACGCACAAGAACAAACAAGGATTTGACCTCGTGGGGCTCTTCTGCGGCAGTGAAGGCATGCTCGGCATCATCACGCGAGCAACGCTGCGCATCATCCCCGCGCCGCAAGCCCGAGCCGCCCTGCATGCCTCCTTTCCTCGCTTTGCCGACGCCGCCGGCGCCGTGCAGCAGGTGTTACAGGCCGGGCATCTTCCCTGCGCCCTGGAAATCGCGGATTCCTTCACCCTCACCGCCGCGCGTTCCCATCTCGGCTCGTCTGTCCTGCCGGCAGATGCCCAGGGACACCTTATCCTCGAAATTGACGGACGGCAGGATGCCGTGGATAACGAGCTGCACGAGCTGGTTGAGCTCATCACCTCACTCGGCGCGACCCAAGTGGTTCCCGCCTCTTCGCCGGAGGACGTCGAATTGATCTGGCAGCTGCGCCGGGGCTTCTCGGAGAGCCTCAAGGCCACGGGGCTCACCAAGCTCAACGAAGACATCGTGATCCCGCGCTCCCGACTTGTGGACTTTGTGGAATACTGCTCATCCCTTCGCGAGGAAACCGACATCCCCATCGCGTGCTTCGGACACGCCGGCGACGGCAACATCCATACCAACATCATGGTTCCTCGCGATGAGGACGGCCATGAACGCCTCAACGAAGCCAACCTGCTCCTGCATCGTCTCTTCGCGTGGGTCCTCTCGCACGGAGGCGCCATCACCGGCGAGCATGGCATCGGCATCGCCAAGGCGCCGTGGTTTCCCAGCGCCATCGGGTCCGTCGCCATGGATATCCACACCGCCCTCAAGCACGCCCTCGATCCCGCCGGCATCCTCAACCCCGGCAAGATGGGCATGTGAAACGCTGGGCGCCTGCGGCGCCTATTTACGATTTACGATTTACGATTTACGATTTACGATTTACGATTTACGATTTACGATTTACGATTTACGATTTACGATTTCAAGGAATTCGCGCGCTACGCGCGTTCCAGCGGAGCCGGTGCGGAGCGGAATTTTCGGGAGCAAGAGTGCGTTGATAGGAGGAAAGCGGCCGGGGGCGCTGGGCGCCTTCGGCGACTATTTACGATTTACAAGACGCCCGACGGCCCCGTACAGGGCGCACGCGAAGCGGGCGGGAAGGGCGGTTGGACAAAAGCGCAGCTTTTGCCCGAAGGGTGAGGAGGCAGTGCGGTGCCGACGAATCAATTTACGATTTCAGGGAATTCGCGCGCCATAGGCGCGGGGAGGCAGAGCTCAAGCTGAGGGATGAGGGAAAACGATGATCGGGGGTGGTAGGAAAGGGGCCGGGCGGTGTTCCACCGCCTATTTACGATTTTCGATTTACGATTGACGATTTCAGGGAATTCGCGCGCCATAGGCGCGGGGGATGCGATGCAAATACATCGGTAGTGGGTAAAAACATACGTGATAACTACTTAGAAAGGTTCACGGTAACGCAATGCCGGCTTGAAGGCTTACTTGCATTGCCTGGAAAAAACAAGGGGAAAATTTTATGGGGACTCATGTGGTTTTCCCGTGATTTTGACGGAAAATTTTTACATTTAGACTTGCCAAGAAATCATGGCTATGCTACATTGCTCCGTCGCTTTGTGCGGCTGAGGCCACTAAGGTCTGGATCGTCTAGAGGCCTAGGACTCTCGCCTTTCACGCGGGCAACACGGGTTCGAATCCCGTTCCAGATGCTGCACCGACTATGTTCAATGAGCATAGTCGGTTTTAATTTTGTTCCCTTTTCGAAAAATGAGGATAGCACAAGTACTCGCCCCTGCGTCAGCGGCTCAGTTTATTTTATCCATGAGCGAGAAGCCGAAGAGCTCGGCCATCCACGGCACACCGGGGGCCTCGACGGCGTTGTTATAGACGGCAACGCAGCGATTGTATTCACGGGTGACCTCATCCTGCTCAAAGAGCGAGAGGGAGACACGACCGGAGAGAGTAATGAGCATATCGTCCGACTGCATTTCCGACGAATCGGCCATGAGTTGGACAGCTCCCGCCAGGATACGGCGCAGCTGCGTTTCTGACACAGAGAGGTGATGCAGCTCGTCATTGGCGGGGGGACCGGGGAGCATATCGACGACACGATTAGAATCATCCGTGAGACGTCGGAGCCTTCGCGGACGGATATCTCCCTGGGGCAGGTATCCGGAGAAATAGACGATGAACTCCATGAGGCACTCATTGCGCGCGCGGGTGATCCGGGTCCAATGCTCCCAGGCTGAGCCGGCAATTTTGCGCAGGTAATTGAGGCGTATGTAGGTACCCGCCATCCAAGCGAGAATAGCTACCAAGATGCCTATGGGTACGGTATAGACCAGCATGCCGCGCATTCTGCGTCTAACACGTCGCTCATTCAAGCTGATAGTGCTATATGTTTCCCGGCTGCGCGCTTGTTTGACCGGGATGCCGGCGAAGGGCGTCATTCAGCGGCGGGTTTCTTTTCCCGGGCGAAGAAGAGGCAGAGCTCGTAGAGCAAGTAGAGAGGGAGAGCCATGAGGAGCATGGTGCCGGGATCGGGAGCGGGGGCGAGAATGAGCGCAGCGGCGAAACTGCCCACAAAGACGTAGGGACGCATACGCTTCATCAGGCCACGCGTGAGAATACCCAGACGCATCAGCGGGATGAGCACCACCGGCAGCTCAAAGATGAGACCGAACACGAGGACGAGCTTCACCGCGAAAGTGAGGTAGTACCCAATCCGCCAGTCGTTCGCTATACCCATTTCCAGAGAATACTCAAAGAAAAACGCCAGCACCCGAGGCAGCACCACACCATACGCAAAATAGCACCCCGCCAGAAACAACGCCACCCCCCACCAAAGACTCCGTCTCAAAGCCCGACGTTCCTCCGCCAGCAGTCCCGGCATCACGAAACGCAGCAGCAGCCACAGCAGCACGGGACTCGCCACGATGATGCCCGCAAAGAACGCCAGTTGCACGGAGAGCAGAAAAGCTTCTCCCGGCTGAAAAGCGCCCATCATGCGGGTAGCGGCGCGCGCTGTCTCCTCGGTCTGCAGGTCCGCCCCGGCATCGCGCAGGCGCAGCGCAAGCTCCGCCACCTTCGGCTCCGTTCCCGAGGCGCGCAAGAACACCTCGTCCCGTCCGGACGGGAGGAGAGCCATCGCCTGCAGGAGAGTAGCGGCATCCGCCAGGTCGCGCACGTGCGGCGGCAAACGTTTTTCCAGCTCCGCGAGAGTTTCGGGCGGCAAAGCGCCGTGCAGCTGCTGCAATTTTTTCGCTGTGCTCCAATCCTGCGCATCGACATCACGGGGGAGGCGCTGCTGCACGTGATCCCTCCACACCCTCTCTGCGGGGAAGCGCAGGAAATTCATGATCTGCGGGGTGAAGAAGAAGCACAGGAGCATGGCGACGAGAGTAACGGCGCCCATGCGCACAAGCGTGCGGCGCAGCTCCTCGAGGTGCTCCAGGAAACTCATCTCGCCGGACCGGGGGGCGGCGGCTGGTCCTGACAGTTCCCTGCTCATGATGGTTCCGTGAGCTCGACACCGAGCGCGGCGAGGTCCTCGCGCGAGATAGCGCATGGATCAGGCGCGAGCCAGTGTCCCGGTTCGATTTCCAACGGCGTAAAGTCCATTCCGTAGGTCAGCTTCAGCAGGGGGTGGTGCACGCGGCGGCCGTACGCGCTTCCGGGCGGTGCATCCACCGGACCTGATTCATCCGGCGGCAGAGAGGGATGCGCGGCACGGCGCTCACCCACGCGCGGAATGGATGCCAGCAGATCCTTCGTGTAGGCGTGTCGCGGGTCGTCGTATATCACGTCCGCCGCCGCCATCTCCACAATCTTCCCCCTGTACATCACCGCCACCCGATCGCTCATGTGGCGGACCACACCGAGATCGTGCGAGATGAGCAGATACGCCATCCTGAGCTCGCGCTGCAGCTCCATGAGCAGATTGAGCACCTGCGCCTGCACAGAGACATCCAACGCGCTGACCGGTTCATCGAGCACGAGCAGCTGCGGACGCGGCGCTATGGCTCGCGCGATGCAGATACGCTGTCTCTGTCCACCGGAAAATTCATGGGGAAATTTCTCCGCTGCCGCGCGGGGAATACCCACGAGATCCAGCAGCTCATCCACCCGCGCCCTTCTCTCCCATCTCGTGCCCCAGCGCTGCACACCCATCGGCTCCGCGATGAGCTCACGCACGCACATCCGGGGGTCCAGCGCATCCGCCGAGTCCTGAAAGACAAGCTGCACCTTCCTGCGTATCCTGCGCAGGCGCCATGGCGACCAGTGAGTGATATCATCACCGAGGAGCCGGATGCAGCCGTCGGTGGGTTCCTCCAGGCGCAGGATACAGCGTGCGAGCGTACTCTTGCCGCAGCCGGACTCGCCCACAAGCCCCAGCGTCTCCCCCTCATTCAGACTCAGGGAAACGCCGTCCACCGCCTTCACGACACTGCCCGATGAGCCGGCGAGCACGCCCGCCTGCACGGCGTCGTAGAACATACGCAAACGCTCAACTTCCAGCACGGGTGTACTCATAGCAAGGCAGGGGCAAAAGGGGAAACACTCAATCGCGACGAACGCGCGAGCGCGGCGAAAAAACGATAGGGATACCGCCTACTCCTGCCCGCTCGCGGATACAGTTACGCAGGTACTGCGCATAGCTCTCCGTCAGCAGACGTTTATCATTCACAAAAAGCACATAGGTCGGGACCGGTATCACCTTGTATTTTTCATTCACGGCCACCGTCGCGTAGAACAGCTTGAAGGGGCGAGCATTGCTCCGTGTGCGTCCGGGAGGATTGATCTCCATGGCGCGTTGCAGGATGCGGTTGAGCTCGCCGGTGCCGAGAATCTTCCTGCTCATCTTCTGCATGCGCGTGATAGCGCCGAAGATGGCACCCAGACCGCTTCCTTCCTTGGCAGATACCATCACCACGGGAGCGTCCTCCAGGAAAAAAAGTTGTTCGCGCACCTTTGCGTTCATCTCCTCCTTGCGCGCTTTCAGCGGCGAATCCGGAAAATACAGATCAAACTTGTTGACCACGACCACGCAGGGCTTCTTCTCCTCCGCCACCATCGCCGCAATCCTCCGGTCCTGGTGCGTGATCCCCGTCGCCGCGTCCACCACCAGCAGACACACATCCGCCCGCCGAATCGCGCGCTCACTGCGCATCGCTGAAAACACCTCCACCGACGTATCCCGCTTGGAGCGCGGACGCATGCCCGCCGTGTCGATGAGCGTGTAGGACACATCCCCGCGACGGTACGGCACATCGATAGCGTCGCGCGTCGTGCCCGCAATGTCTGACACGATGGTGCGTTCATCGCGCAGGATGGCGTTGATGAGCGATGACTTCCCGGCATTGGGGCGACCGACGACAGCCATGCGCACGGCATCGTCCTCCCGTCGGTCCGGCTCATCCTCGTCGGCCTCGTCGGCTCCGCCTTCATCGCGAAGTTCGGCGCCGAGGGCGCGCAGCTGCTCATCCAGGGCGGCGGACAGCTGGTCCAGGCCGCGCCGATGGGCCGCCGAGGTGAACACGTAGCGAGAGAAACCGAGCTCGCTGAACTCGCCGAAAGCCAACTCCTGCTTCTCCGTGTCCGCCTTGTTGAGCACGAGCAGCACCGGAACCTTTCCCCGATGCAGACGCGCCGCTATCTCCCGGTCCACCGGCGTGAGCGACTCGCGGCAGTCACACACAAACAGGATCACATCCGCCGCCGCCATGGCAATGTCCGCCTCGCGCTGCACCTGCGCGCCGAAACCATCTTCTGATGTCGCGCCGATTCCGCCCGTATCCACCACATACCCCTCGTACGAGCCCAACCTGTACGGTGCATTGAGACGGTCGCGCGTCACACCGGGCTGGTCGTGGACGATGGCGATCTTGCGCGCTGCCAGACAATTAAACAGCGCCGACTTGCCCACGTTCGGCCTCCCTACTATCGCTATCGTCGGTATCTTCTTCATGACGCTCCGGTTCTTGACATCTCCTCGCGGCCGCACGCCTCACCCGGTCGGTGTCGGCTCGGCTGACCGCGGCGCACGGTTTATGGTCGTTCGGTTGCGCTGTGGTACTTCACTTTTTCGCCCTTCGGCTTGGTGTAGGGGGCGACGCCGACGCAGCGAATACCGCCGCCGGTGCTCACGAGATCCACGAAGCCGCCGGTCTGTTGCATCACCTTGTACTCGCGGCGGCGTCCATAGGTATCCATCACGGCGTAGGTAAAGAGCTTGGGCGTACTCTGGCAGAGCATGTGCAAATTCTGCGCGCGGTCGAGCAGCACACGGGGACGCATGAAACTCAGGAACTGCCCCATGAAGCAGGCCCCCTGCACGATCTGCGTGTCCGCATTCTTCACCTGACCGAAGAGCAAGCTCTTCCCATTGATGGCGAGCAAGCGCAAACTGACCAGCAGGTTCTGACCGCGCGCCTGCACGCGGAAACTCTGCACCTCCCCGCCATTGGAGACATTCACGCTTGCGGCGTTGGACGTATAAGTGGTGGACATATCCGGCAGGCGAATCGTGGCGATCACGCGGTACACTCCTTCGTGCACGATATCGTAGTACGGCTGCACCTTGAACTCACAGGTGCGGCGCGAGCCGGGGGTGAGCGTGAGGTTGGGGTAGCGCGGCACGGAGTTTTGCGTCACACCGGTCATATCCCCGCTGCGCATGACATCGAGGTAGAGCCAGCAGCGACCGGGCGTGTTGGTGAGCGCTATGGAGCTGTCCGTGTGGTTGACGATGGTGAGCTTGAAGCATACATCCTCACCGAGCACATAATCCCGGCGCACGGGCTCCAGTTTCACATCGAGCTGGCCATACGCGCAACTCAGCGCAGCCATCGTGAGCCCCCATGCCACGACAAGCAGCGACTTCATCTTGCTGATCGTTTTCATATCTCAGTTCTTTTTGATTCGTTTGACGGTTCTGAAAGATCTGCCCGGCACTTTTGTATCCGGCTCTCCGCCCGGGCGGCAGCTCTCCGCCTCATTCCCGGGAAACACAATCCTGTACTCGCCGTACGGAAGCTTACCCTGCACCAGAGTGGAGGTCCACTCCTCGGGATTCTTCTCCTGGTTCGCGTATTTGCGCGCCGTTTTGATGAAATCGGCCGAGGCGAGTTCCTCCCCGATGCTGCGGGCATACACGACGGCATCCCAGTACGACACGCCGCTCACCGGCATCAGAAAACCCTTCTCCAACGCCTCATCAGCCGCCGTTTCCTGCTGTTCCCAATCCAGCGGCTTGGGGTCGTAATCCTTCACCTTCACGGGCAGACCCTTCAGCAGATCCGTCCGTTCCTTGGCGCTCATCCCCTTCCATTTCTCCATCAACTCGCCGTACTCCTTCACACTGACCGGCAACTTGGACACCCGGTACTGCACCCCATCCTGCTCGCAGTACACCGCCTCATCCGTCACCGCCGACCGGAGATTCGCCGACGGCTGATTGGAGGGGATCAGGAAGCCGCACAGGCCGAGCGCCGCGACCAGCCCCAGGCCGCCGGCTATCCAGAGCCTCATGTGCACCACGAACCGCCACGCGCGCTTCAGGTAGCGTCGTTTACCGAAGCGCAGGATGGACTTGGAAGAGAAGGCTTGGTCCGGGAGCGCCTCGCCGCCGGCGCCTTTTTTTGCCACCATCGTGTGCAGCGCGGAGATGAGCGGCGCCCATTCCAGCGCTCTGCCGCCGTAGCCGTTGCGCAGCCAATGCAGGACAACGGCGAGTTTAGAGACCTTGAGGTCCTCCGCTTCGACGGCATACTCGAGCACCTCCGCGAGCGTCTGCATCTGCGCCTCGCGGTACGTCTCATCCGCATGGCCGACCGTGAGGGGGGAGAGGAAATGGTAGCCATCTTCATCCAGATAAATCGACTCTGCGCCGAGAGGGTTGGCCGCGAGGTCGCGCTGCATGCAGGCGGCGTAGAGTTCGGCCACGGCGCGCACGAGGGCGAATCCCTGCTCCACCGTGAGGAACTTACCCTGCCCGACCCGGCGGCTCAGCGGCTCCCCCTCCGGCTGTTCCTGAATCATGTAGCAGATGCTACCCGTCTGCACGGATTCGAAGACGGGGCTCACCCGCGGCAAATTCACGCCGGCCCTGTTTCTCGCCCCCTCGCGGAACCACTCCTCCATCTCCGCTCCGCTGCCCGGGCGCAGCACCTCAATCACCACCGCGCGCTCCACGTAGCTTTGTTTGGCTAAGTACAACTCGCTGTATTCGCGCGCACCGAGGAGCTCGGTGAGCGTATAGATGCCCAATTTACTCGGCAGTTCTGGAAAGATCGGGTTCATGGTTGTGTCGTGTTTGTTTCGCCGTACTCATCCGCATACGGCGTTGCTTCCTCCGCGTAGGGCGAGAGCCCATCGTCCGGCAAGAGACCGCCGGGCATATTCATCCCTCGTCTCCGGCTATTGAGCATTTGCTCGTGCAAGATAAGCGCCGCGGGCGTGCTGATGCAGTCCAGCGGCTCTCCCTTGTAGTAGAGTTTTGCGGTGAAACCGTAGTACTTCACATCGCCGCCGCCCGCCAACTCGTCCCCATCCGCCGGCGGCACCCGGTAATTCACCATAAGGTTCTCCTCGCTGTCGCTCCACGTCGGTCTCTCATTCACCCACGCCAACTTCGGCGTCACGCGCGAAAAATCGACCTTTCTCCCATTCACCAAATCAAAAAACTGGATCGTGATGTAGATGTCATCCGGGCGCACCTCTTCCCCGGGCGCCAGAAGAACGGGCAGCAGAATGCTCACGGACTCTCCCTGTTCGGCATCGTACGTGTGCCGCACCTGGTGCGGTCCGAACGACAACTTGCCGCGCAGAGCCGAGGGCGTCTCCATCCCGTACGTCAACCTCCGCGAAGCCCGCGCAAAGTACTTCCCTGCCCCCTCGCGCATCCGGAAAAGCTTGGCATAGTAATCCCTCGCCTTGCGAGGGTTGAGCAGCTTGTCGTACGCCATCCCGTAGTAGTACAGCATCGCCGGGTGATTCGGCGCCATGGTGCTCGCCTGCTCCAGACTCAGGATGCACCGCCGCATATCCCCCGCCGTCATCGCCGCCACTCCTTGGCGTATTAAGGATTCCACTTCCTCGTCCTCCTCCTCGCTCAACGGCGTTCCCGCGGCGTTCTGTGCCCTCGCGGTCTCATCCCCCCGTTTTTCCCCTTCGCCCTGCGCTACCTCCTCGCCTTCCCTCTCCAGCGCCGCCACCGCCGCCGCCACGTCCCCCGTCTCTTCGGAGATGATCGTCGCCACGTCCCGCGGACGCAGTTCCGGCGCCTCGTCCGACCCCGCCTCATCTTCCGCGAGCTGCCCCGCGGCTTCCTCGCTCGCTCCGATCCCCGCCGAGCCCTCGGTCCGTCCCTCGCTCTGCAACTCCTGCGCCTCCAGCACCGCCAGCTCCATGCGCGCCGCCTCCATCGCCCTGTCGTATGAATCCTCCAACCTCCGCACGACCCCGACCCCCAACAGACAAAGCTCCGCCACAATCACCATCCTCAGCAGCACAACCGCTCCCCGTCCGCTCAGCGCCGCCTCCGCTACCCGCCGCAGTCCCCGCGCAGCGCGATCCTTGCGACCCTTTCTTTCGCGACGCGCGCGCGCGCCCTGCACGGCCTCCTGCCGTCCAGTTTCCTCGGTGGGCTCTTCTTTTCTCTCCTCGCTCACGTCGTCTCTCCCTATTCTACCACACCTCCGCCCCTCCTTCAAGCCATCCCGCAGCCTCCCGCAAAAAAAAACACGGAGCCGGGCAAACGCCGGGCGTTTGCCTATTTACGATTTACGAATTACGATTTACGATCTCAGGAAATTCGCGCGCTGCGCGCGGGTTTTATTGGGACACGTGTGCGTATACTGCGGAGCTAAAAATTGACGTAAAATCAAAAATACTCGGATTTTTTTTAATTTCTGCTTGACTTTCTTGTCTGTTTTCGTGTAGCATTAGACTGCAGCTCACGAAGAGCTGCATCCTGTAGCGTGTACTCACTACTCCTATGAAAGGTTTCAATCGTATAGGTTTCCTGTTGGCGGCTGCGGCGGCTGCCCTCTTCCTCCCTGCCTGCGGTGGTGGCGGTGGAGACAGACAAGACTATTACATCTCTCCGGAGCAGTTTGTGTCGGGTGCTAAGGAGTTCAAGATTTATGGTCCGGTACAGTTTGAGGTTTACGTGTTTCCGGGAGCTATGACTACGCCTTTACCGGTGTCTGAGGAAAACTCGAGTGGTTACTCTGTAGATGGATATGCGAAGTTTGAGGGTAGGTACCAAGTGCCTGCACATATTGAGTACTATGTTAGCGGGGGGGAGACAGGCAACGGGCACATGAGCATCTCTTTCACCGAGAGTCTCACATCAACAACACAGAAATCGATCGCGCATTTTATGGGGGCTCTCCAAGTCTCTGATGTGGAAACCGATGCAACCGTATCTGCTGACTTCCTGACACCGGGTGGCAAACGTGTATTGCTCTATAGCCTGCAAGGTGTGAAACTGAGGATGGACTATAATTTCTCGCAGGGCTCAACCACCGCAACGTTGATGTATACCGAGGCGAACGACAATGGCACGTCGCAGTTCGGAGATGTTATTCAAGCCACGTATACCTACGTAGCGGTACCGGTTGGTTCGTGAATATAAGTCAGACGGTTGTGACGGAGAGCTCCTTTGGGTAAGGCCGAGGGAGCTTTTCTTTTTGTGTCCGTGGGGAGTTCGGCCACATTCCGCGGCTCAGCCTATTACGTGAGGGAAGCGCGGTTTCCGTGCATGGGGTTACTTCCGGGGGTGGGCAGCGGACAGGCGGGAGAGGGCAAAGGAGGCGAGGAAGGCGAGACCGAGGAGCAGGACCATGGTCGCGCCGAGGTGCCAGCGCAGGAGGAAGGAGAGGAGAAAGGCGAGGATGCCGCAGGAGGCGCCGATGAGGCCACCGCCCCAGAAGAGGGAGGCGGGACGGCGGGAGAAGAAGCGCATGGTTGCGGCGGGGGCGACGAGGAGGCCGAGAGTGAGGAAGGCGCCGACGGCTTGGAGCGAGGAGACGAGGGCGAGGATGATGAGGGCGAAGATGCCGTAGCTCAGGGCGCGGGAGGGGAGACCGAGGGCGGCGGCGGCGCGGGAGTCGAAGAGGAAGATGATGAGCGGGCGGCTGAAAGCCGTGATGAGGAGAATGGCCAGGGCGCCGGTCAAGTAGGCGATCCAGAGGTCCGTATCGCCCATGCTCATGATGTTGCCGAAGAGCCAGTCGTCCACCTTCTGCTGGAGGCCCATGCGCATGAGCACGATATAGCCGGCGGCGAAGGCGAAGGAATGGATGACGGAGAGGGCGGCATCCTGGTGCAGGAAGCGGGCGGAGCGCGAGACGAAGAGGGAGCTGAGGCCAACGAGCAGGCCGGCGAGCACGGCGCCGGCGAGCACGCTCCAGCGACCGAGACCAAAGAGCAGGATGCCCAGAGCAATGCCCGGCAGCAGCGCGCAGGAGATGGTTCCGATCTGCAGGGAGGAGCGGCGCAGCAGCACGAGCGCGCTCAGGAAGCCATCCGTGAAGCCGACCACGCCGCAGGCCCAAAGACTGCGCTGCGCGAGCTGTGAACTCAGGAACTCGATCAGGTCTTTCATGGTGGCGATGGAAGCGGGGGAGGGAAGGAGGGAGACTGACGCGGCGGGGCGGAGGGACTTACGGGACGCGGGCGGAGGCGGATGCCGGGAGCCCGTATGCCTCGGAAAGAGAGGCGGGGGTGAGAACCCGGGCACAGGGACCGAAGGCGACGATGGAGGTGCGCATCAGCAGCGCGAGATCAAAGTAACGCGGCGCCGTGCGGACGTCGTGGTAGGAGGCGATGACGAGGCGTCCCTCGCGCGCGAGGCTGCCGAGCAGCTCGCCGAGGGTCTCGGCGCCCGGGTGGTCCAGACCGGTGTAGGGCTCGTCGAGCAGAAGAATGTGGGCTTCCTGGGCGAGGGCGCGCGCGAGGAAGGCGCGCTGCTGCTGGCCGCCGGAGAGCTCGCCGATGCAGCGTTGCTCCAGCCCCGTGAGGCCTAGGGTATCGATAGCCTTTTGGACGATGTACTCATCGTGGTCATCGGGACGGCGCCACGGACCGAGGGAGGGATAGCGTCCCATCTGCACGAGGGTGCGGACGGTGATCGGGAAGGACCAGTCCACCTCGCTGCGCTGCGGGAGCCAGGCGACCTCGCGCCGCACCTCCGCCAGAGAGCGTCCGTTCCAGAGGGCGTCGCCTGTTTGAGGGGGAAGGAGACCGGCGAGCACGGCGAGCAAGGTGGATTTACCGGCGCCGTTGGGACCCATGAGCGCGAGGGTTTGTCCGCAGTGGGCGCAGAAGCTGACATCGCGCAGCGCGCAGATGCCGCCGGGATATGTGGCGGTGATGCCGCGCACGTCGAGCCGGTGCTCGCAGTGGTGCGGCGCCGGGTGGGCCCAGCAGATGTGGTCGCGTGCGTGGTTCACCAGCGGAAGATAAAGAGAGTGTGGAGTTCACCGACGCCGGTATCAGCCCACGCCGTATCGCGGGCGGCGGGGAGAGCATCCGGCGCGAGCTCGACCGTGATGGCCTGGTTGGCGATGAGGGGGTCCGGCCAGAGGGCCTCAATCTCCAGCTCAAGCACGGAGCCGGGTGCAACGCGCGGGAGCAGGAGCTTGCCCTGCCATTGACCGGAGGGACCGGGGGCGTTGATAACGCAGAGCTCGCGTCCCATGCGCGAGATGCTGATTTTGACGGGATTGTCCGTGTAGCGGATGAGGACGGGGACCTCCTGCTGCTGCTCGTCGCTTCCCTGCTCCGTTGCGGAGGCGAACGGCGAGCTGCCCGGCTGACCGAGGCGGGCTGTGGAGAAAAAGACCAGAGGAACGCCGGCTGCAAGGATGCCCAGCAGACAGCAAAGGGTGGTGGCGAGAGGGGATTTCATGGCATGGAAGCATTAGGCGAGGGTGTTTCCGGAGGGGGCGCATCCTCCTGCAGACCCCGGCAAATCGTGCGAACATTGTGCAGGAAGACGTCCTCGTACCCCGTCACCCCGGGCGCCACGCCATCCATGCACAGGCGGTCCACACGCGCGCCGACCGCCGCAGCGAGGTTCTCCAGAAATTGAGGCGCCTCCCGCAGATCCGCGAAGAGACAACGCACCCCGGACTCGCGGAGCTCGCGCAGCAGCTGCGCCACGTGCGCCGTGTCTCCCCCGCCCTCGCGCGCCACCCCCTGCGCCGCTATGGGACGCAGGCGGAACGCCGCGCAAAAGTGACACATGGCGGCGTGGGAGGTGACAAGAGTGCGGCGCTGCTCGGGGAGGCGGGAAAGCTGCAGAGCCGCCGTGCGAGTGAGGCGGTCCATCTCTTGGGCGTAAGTGAGACGGCGGGCGGCTATGTCCGCGCCGTGGGTCGGAAGAAGAGCGCTCAGGGCATCTGCAAGGGCGAGGGAGGCGCGCTTCATGTTCTCCGGACAGTTCCACCAGTGGGGATCCGGCACGCGGGTGCCGGGCAGCACGACATCGGGGACATGGGCGCCGAGCTCGAGGAGGAGTACTTGCGGACCGAGCGCCTCGCGCAGTGAATCCAGATAGGGTTCCACCCCCTTGCCGCAGGCCAGCACGAGCCGGCTGTCCGCCGCCGCTGCCACGGCCTCTCCATCCGGCGCAAATTCATGCAAATCCCCATTGCGCGGGAAAAGGTCCACCACCTGCACCTCCTCGCCGCCTATCCGTCGGGCCATCTCGCTGAGCAGCGGATGCAAGGAAGCCACCTTGACTCCCTGAGGAGCTTGCTGGCCGCAGGCGCAATCACAGCCCAGCAGCCCCGGCAGCGCCGCCAGGCCTATCTTCATCATCTGCTTGAGCACTCGCAGCATGGCTTCCCTTTCGTACTCGTCTTCGCGCTTTTCCGTCGATTCCCTCTTCTCCCGGATGCCAACAAGGCCGCAGGTTCTCACCCTACGGCCTCTTCGCACCCCCCTCACTGCGCAGGTGACCTGCGCGGACCACACACTCATGATACCTTCCCGCCTTTTCAGCGCGCGGTCTTCACGGTGACGGCCTCCTTGCCCACGCGGTCGCGCAGGTAGTTGAGCTTGGCGCGGCGCACCTTGCCGCGACTCACCACCTCGATTTTCGCGATCTTCGGCGTATGCAGCGGGAATGAACGCTCCACTCCCTCACCGTATGAAATCTTACGTACCGTGAAAGACTCGTTCACGCCGGAACCTCTCCTGCCGATCACGATCCCCTGGTACACCTGAACACGCTCCTTGCCGCCCTCTATCACTCGGCAGTGCACTTTCACCGTGTCGCCAACCCTGAAGGCTGTCACGTCGCTCTTTTGCTGCTCTTTCTCAATTTTATCAAGGATGTTCATCTTGGGTCACTGCTGTTGTTCTACCTCGCTTCGGTGGTCCATCCCCCGCCGCGCGGCGCAGTATTCTACACGATTTTTTTTACCTTGGCAACCCCAAATTCACACCCATCCCAAGAAAAAAGCGATGCCTCCACGCAGTTGTCGGCGCATCACGCAGCATAAAGCCTTGATTATTTACGATTTACGAATTACGATTTACGATTTCGGGTAACTCGCGCGCTACGCGCGGGGATGCGAAAGCTGCCGCCGCCCCATCAGGCTCCTCTGCTGAGAAGTTGCGTGAGGGCCGTTTGAAAATCCTGCATTTCATCGGGACTCGGTTTGCCGGTGAGCTGGCTCCAGCCGAAGCGTCCCAACTGGTCGATTCTCCAAGCTCCTTTCGCCCCGCCGGGGAATTCCGCTTTGCCGGAAAGCAGGGTGCCGGGCAGTTGCAAGTCATCAAGCTCCACCTTGACGCGTCCCGCCCCGGCGGCGGACGGTACATCGTCCTCCGGTTGATCGGGTTTCGGCTGCTCTTTCTCGGCGGTCTGTGTCGGAGCAGCGATCTCAATCCCGTGGTCCAGCAGCAAAAACCGTACTTCCATGTACGTCAGGTGCACGCCGCACTCTGTCTGTAATCCCTTCTGGATCCCATTCAGATCCATCCCCTCGGCCGCCCATTTCCTTACTTGCTCCAGTACCTTGTCGCTGATCGTTTCGCTCATACCGACATCATAGCACCCGTTGCCGAAAAGTCAAGAGATGACAGGGGCGGGCAAACGCGGACGCGTTTGCCTATTTACGATTTTCGATTTACGATTTACGATCTCAGGGAATTCGCGCGCGGAGCGCGGGGAGGCAAAGCCGCCGAGGGATCGGAGGCGGATTGGACAACGCGTATGCGTTGCCCGCAGGGCGCTGAGGTAGTGGGGTACCGAAGCGTCAAAGCCGGTGCGTAGCGGAATTTCGGGGACACGGGAGCGGTGATGAAAGGAAAGCGGCCGGGCGCCGGGCTGCGCCTATTTACGATTTTCGATTTCAGGGAATTCGCGCGCGGAGCGCGGGGAAGCGAAAGCGCCCGACGGCCCCGTATAGGGCGCACGCGAAGCGGGCGGGAAAGTCAATTATAATTTTGAGAGCATTT
>CANQSY010000036.1 GCA_947626635.1 uncultured Akkermansia sp. | reverse complement strand
ATCGTCTACGCGTCTTGCTTGAATGCTCCCACCTTTTTAACAAAAATTCAACTTTCCACAAAAATTTGGGTTGACCCCTAAAAAAGAGCTAGATACGTTTTCTAAACATACCTAGCTCAATACCGGCTGAGGGACTCGAACCCACACTCGTTAGAACTCGATTTTGAGTCGAGCGCGTCTACCAATTCCGCCAAGCCGGCGGGGAATGGGGTGATTTAATCACAGGCAATCCCGTATGTCAAGCCGCATTCCAACTCATCCCGCAAAAAATTTAGCTATCATGGCGACGGATAGACGTCTATTGATGATAGGAGCCGAGAATTCAGCGCTGTATGACTTCCTCGATGATCGACGGGATTTCTCCCGCCGCCCAGAGAGGAATATCGATGAGGGTGTAAGATCCCCCGGACTTGTCGTCCACACGAGATTGACCGTAGAGACTCATGGAGCAACGCAGCGCGAGGGGTACGCCGAAGCGTTTGCAGAAGCTTTGCAAGCTTTTGGCCTTGAGGTTGCGCTCTGCCTTGACCTCCACCGGAACAACACCTTGTCCTCCCTGCAACAGAAAATCAACCTCCGCCTGCGCTTTAGGCGCTTTCCAATAAAAGAGCTCTGTCTCACCGGCAGCAAGCAGCTGCTGCATCACATATTGCTCCGTCAGCGCCCCCTTGTACTGTCCGAAAACGCTATACCCTTCCACAAGCACACGTCCCGACAGACGGCACTGCGCGGACAGCAACCCCACATCGGTCGTATAGAGTTTGAAGGTGTCCCCCCAAAAACCTCCAAGCGGAAGCTGCGGGGAGCGCACACATGGCACACCGTGGACCAGGCCGGCGTCATGCAGCCATTGAATCGGGCGTTCGCGACGATCAACCTTCCGCATAAAATCTTTTTTTTCCTGAGCCAGATAATTCGGGATACTGTCCCACACCTCGGTGATACGGCGCGTTTCTGACGCTGTGGCATGCTTCCCGAAGTCGTGTCTGTAACCGCGAAGAATTGAGTTTTGGCGTTCACGCGCCGCGATGAAATCGCGATTTTCCGAAAAGTCCTCGACTGCTTTCGGCATACCGCCCACGTAGTAATAATAGCGCAGCAGCTCCTCCAACCTTGGACCGAACGCGCGCAGCAGCTCCCAATCATGCCGCTTAATGGTCTCGACAAATGCACTCTCCCCCAGGGCTTCCAGGAATTCCGTAAAGCTCATCGGGTACAGGTCCAGCATATCCACTTTTCCAACAGGAAACCCGGTGCCGTCCTTCTGCGCGTACAGTCCCAGCAGAGATCCCGCCGCCATGACATGGTACTCCCGAGCATCTTCGCAAAAGTATTTCAACGAGGTAATGGCAGGCGGACATTCCTGAATCTCATCCAGAATAATCAGCGTCTTCTCCGGCATCACTCGACGACCGGCGGCAAGTCGTATGTTTGCCAACAGACGATCTACGTCAAACCCCTGCTCAAAAACAGCACACAGGTCCTTCGAACGGTCAAAGGACACGTACGCCACCTCCTCATAATTTTTCTCTCCAAACTCGCGCATCAGCCACGTCTTCCCGACCTGCCGCGCCCCGATGAGAAGCAAAGGCATACGCTGCGAATTCTCTTTCCAACGTATCAATTTTTGCCATGCGTCGCGTTTCATTTTTCCTGATTTTCCCTTCTTCAAAAATAATAATGTCTAATCAACTGAATGTCAATAATAATTTTTTATGATTGTGAAGGAAAATACGAGTGATTTGTCACGAAATTCGAAGGAAAAATTACCCCGCTTGTCATCAAATTCGAAGGAAAAGCGAGCCTGCCCGCGCCTTTGGCGCGCGAATTCCCTGAAATCGTAAATCGTAAATCGTAAATAACCAATGGCTTATGCTATATGATGCGACGTTAACCACTTATTGAGGGTGTTTTTCTTGGGACGGATGAGCTCAAATGCGTTTACCCCGGGAAAGGACTTGCAAAGGCGGGGCGGATGGTGCATAATCTGCGGGCGTATGGCAAGAATCAACGATCATTTTTTGAAATTGCAGGCGGGGTATCTGTTTCCTGAGATAGGGCGGCGCGTGGCGGCGTATGCGGCGGAGCACCCGGACGAGGCGAAGGATATCATACGGTGCGGGATAGGGGACGTGACGGAACCTCTGCCGCAGGTAGCGATCGAGGCGATGCACCGGGCTGTGGACGACCAGGCGCGGCGCGAAACATTCCACGGGTACGGTCCGGAGCAAGGGTACGAGTGGTTGAGGGAGGCGATTGCGGAGGTCTCGTACAAGCAGCGCGGTGTGCAGGTGGAGGCGGACGAGATCTACGTCTCGGACGGGGCGAAGTGCGACACGGGGAACATCCTCGACATCTTCGGGCATGAGAACGCGATAGCCGTGCCGGACCCTGTGTACCCGGTGTATGTGGATACGAACGTGATGAACGGGAACACGGGCGCGGCGCGAAAGGACGGCTCCTACGAGGGGCTCCTCTATATGCCCTGCACGCCGGGGAACAATTTTGTACCGGAACCGCCCGAGCAGCACGCCGACCTCGTGTACCTCTGCTTCCCGAACAACCCGACGGGAGCCGTGGCCACGCGCGAACAGCTTGAGAAATGGGTCGCCTACGCGCGGGAGCACAAAGCCATCCTGCTCTACGATGGAGCCTACGAAGCCTTCATCACCGAGCCCGACATCCCCACCTCAATCTTTGCCCTGCCCGGCGCCCGCGAGTGCGCCATTGAATTCCGCTCCTTCTCCAAGCAAGGGGGCTTCACCGGCACGCGCTGCGGCTACATCGTCATCCCCAAGGAGCTCACCGCTAAGGACGCCGCCGGTCACGACGTACCGGTTTCCCGCCTCTGGGCGCGCCGGCACACCACCAAGTTCAACGGCGCCAGCTACATCGTGCAGCGCGGAGCCGCGGCCCTCTTCACACCGGAGGGACAAGTCCAGACCCGCGCACTAATCGACTACTACCTGACGAATGCCGCCCTGCTCAGCGAGGCTTGTCGGTCAGCGGGGCTCAACGTGTGGGGCGGGAAGAACGCGCCGTACGTGTGGGTACAGACGCCGGACGGCATGGGGAGCTGGGACTTCTTCGACAGGATGCTGCGCGAGGCGCACGTCGTCATCACCCCCGGCGCCGGCTTCGGCGCCCATGGCGAAGGCTTCTTCCGCATCTCCTCGTTCAACTCCCGTGAAAACGCCGAGGAGGTTGCCCGCCGCATCGGCAAGCTGTAAAGATGGAGGCAAGCCTCCTTGACAATTTTCGTTGATTCCTCAGCCAAGCGAAATCCGCGCGGTTGCTTCTTCGTTCATTTTCCTAAGCAAAACCGGGAAAACACACGGTCGAGTATATCCTCGGTATCGGTTTTTCCGGTGATGGAGCCGAGGGAATCGAGGGCGGCACGGAGGTCAATGGCAACGAGCTCCGGGTGGGCATCGCAGGAAAGAGCGGCAGAGGCTTGATCGAGGGCATCTCGGGCTTGGGAGAGAGCAGAGCGATGCCGCGCGTTGATGGCCGCGCGTGTTTCGGTCTCCGGCATCTGCGAGAAAAAGAGCTGAGCGAGACGCTGCTCCAGCGCGGCAAACCCCTCACCGGTGCGGCAGGAGATGCGCAGTGTATCCTGTCCCGTCACATCATCGTACGAAGGATGCGCGGCAAGGTCGCATTTGTTGAGCAACAGCAGGCGCGGAACGTTTCCCTTGAGCGGCTCTTCCGGCAGGACGGCGCGCGATTGCGTGATGTCCTGCACCTCGAGCACGAGATCCGCCTCACCCAAGGCCTGCATGGTGCGCCGGATGCCGGCTTGCTCTAACGTATCCGTTGCGCCGCGCCAGCCGGCCGTGTCCACGAGCCGCAAGCCGAGTCCGCGGATGGTGATATTCTCCTCGACGGTGTCGCGCGTGGTGCCGGGCGTTGGGCTCACGATGGCCCGCTCGTAGCCGAGCAGACGGTTCAGGAGACTGGATTTGCCGGCATTGGGGGCTCCGAGGATGACGGTGCGAATTCCCTCGCGCAGCAGGCGACCCATCTCCGCCGTGCTCAACAAGCGGTCCAGCTCATCGTGCACTTCGCGCAAGGTGCGCTCAATCTGCTCGCGGGAGGCGGGGGAGATGTCCTCCTCGGGAAAATCGATGTAGGCCTCGAGGTGAGCCGTGGCGTCGAGCAAGCTGTCGGCAGCGGCTTGAACGGGACGCAGAATGCCGCCTGCAAGTTGGGATTGCGCGGCGCGCAGAGCGAGGTCGCTGCCGGCGCTGATGATATCCATAATGGCCTCGGCCTGCGTGAGGTCGAGCTTGCCATTCTCAAAGGCGCGGCGGGAAAACTCACCGGGCTCGGCGGGACGTGCCCCGCACTCCTGCACGCGGTCCATCACCCGCTGCGTCACGAGCATACCCCCGTGGCAGACGAGCTCCAGCATATCCTCCCCTGTGAAGCTCGCCGGCTGAGCATAGTAGATGGCGATGCACTCGTCAATCACCTCCCCGGCGGCATCCCGCACCCGGCACAGCGTGGCACGCCGTGCCTCCGGCTTTCGTCCGTCCGTCCAAGCGCAGAGCTTTCTCAACAGCTCCGCGCTCCCTTCCCCGCCGATACGGATCACCGAGAGCGCGCCGGTTCCCCACGGTGTGGCCAGTGCAAAGTACATAGGGACTAATGATTTACGATTTACGATTTACGATTTACGATCTCAGGGAATTCGCGCGCGAAGCGCGGGATATGCAATGCGCAAGCATTGGTGGTGGGATCAATCATGGCGGGATGTTATGAGGAAAGCGGCCGGGCGCCTTCGGCGCCTATTTACGATTTTCGATTTACGATTTACGATTTCGGGGAGTTCGCGCGCTGACGCGCGGGAAAGCGAAAGCGCCCGACGGCCCCGTATAGGGCGCACGCGAAGCGGGCGGGAAGGGCGATTGGACAACGCGCATGCGTTGCCCGCAGGGCGCTGAGGTAGTGGGGTACCGAAGCGTCAAGCTGTAGCGAAGCGGAATTTTCGGGAGCAATGGTGATAGTAGCTAGAAAGAGAAGAGGAAGAAGAGCCGGGCTACGCCTATTTACGATTGGGGATGTGAGCGCGCTGCGCGCGGGGGAGGCAAAGCCGCCGATTATCCCCGTGCAGGGCGCTGAGGCAGTGCGGTACCGAAGCGTCAATTTACGATTCGGGAAACTCGCGGGCTTGCTCGCGCGCTGACGCGCGCGGGGGGACTGCCTGAGGGGCCTGCTTACGCTCCGAGCTGGAAGCGGTGGAAGGCGACGACCTTGATCGTATCGCCGAGCTGCTTGCCCGTGGAATCGACCAGCTTCTCAACCGTGGTGGAGGGGTCCTTGACGAACTCCTGATTGAGCAGGCAACTCTGCTTGTAGAGGGCGCGCAGCTTGCCGGGAAGAATCTTCTCCAGCAGGGCTTCGGGCTTACCTTCTGCAATGAGCTGAGCCTTCGCGATCTCCTGCTCTTCCGCCACAAAGGCCGGGTCCAGCGAGGAGGAGTCCACACTCTTGGGAGCGCAGGCCGCAATGTGCAGCGTAATGTCCTTGCAAAGCGTCTTGAACGTCTCGTTCTGCGCCGTCTCCGCCTTGGTGCAGCTCACCTCCAGCAGCACGCCGACCTTGCCGCCCATGTGGATGTAGGAAGCGATGCAGCCCTCACCGGCCAGTTGGTAGCGGGCAAAGCGGCGCAGCTTCATGTTCTCGCCGATAGCGGCGCATTGCTCCGCGATGTAGGTCTCGACGGTGCGTCCGCCCATCGGCACGGACAAAGCCTGCTCGAGGGACTCCGCGACGGAAGCCTTCAGGGCTGTGCCCACCTCGCTCACGAGCGTCTTGAACTTCTCGCCCTTGGAGCAGAAATCGGTCTCGCAGTTGATCTCGTAGATGATGCCGTCCTTCCCCTCCACGATGGTGGCCACCACGCCTTCCTTCGCCTCGCGGTCGGCCTTCTTCGCGGCCTTGGCGATCCCCTTCTCGCGCAGGTACTTCACCGCCTCGTCCATATCGCCCTTGCACTCCACGAGGGCGTGCTTGCAATCCATCATGCCTGCGTCCGTCTTGAGACGCAGCTCCTTGACCATTTGTGCAGTAATCTCAGCCATGGTTCTTGTGGTTTGAGTTGTTCGTTGCTTACGCGGCGGAAACGGGACGCGCCTTCTTGATCTCTTCCACGAGGAACTTCAGGATCAACCGGATGGAGCGCACGGCGTCGTCGTTGCCCGGGATCGGGTAGTCCACGCTGTCGGGGTCCGCATTCGTATCCGTCAGCACCACCACGGGGATTCCCAGGATATGGGCCTCGCGGATGGCGATGTCCTCGTGGTCCGCCCCGATAGCGACGAGCGCATCCGGCGCGCCGCCCATGTTGCGGATGCCCTGCAAGTTGCGCAGCAGCTTCTCGCGCTCGCGGGACAGCGCGGCGAGCTCCTTCTTGGACATGCTCTTGTACTCCGGCTGGCTGCTCAAATTCTCCAGATACTCCAGACGCGCGATGCTCTTCTTAATGGTCGACATATTCGTGAGCATGCCGCCCAGCCAGCGGAAATTGACGTAATACTGACCCGTCGCCTCAGCGGCTTCCTTCACGGCTTCCTGCGCCTGCCTCTTGCACCCCACAAACAGGATCTTCTTGTTCTTCGCCGCTAAACCCGAGAGGAACTTCGCCGCCTTCTCGAGGCATTTCTCCGTCTCGTCCAGGTTGATAATATGAATGCCGTTCTTCTGCGTGAGAATGAACTTCTTCATGTTCGGATGCCATTTGCGCGTCTGGTGCCCAAAGTGCACCCCTGCTTCCACCATGCTGGTGACCAGTTCGTTAATCATAGTTGGTTCTTGTGGTTGCTTCCCCTTCACTCAGGAAAAGCGGGTTTTGGAAGGCGTCGCTTGACCTCCCCGCGCCTTCCGTTGTTTCTTGGAGCGACGCTCGCGGGTGCCGCAGTTTACCCCTTCCTTCGCCTAACGTCAAGCGAATTCGTACAAAAATTCCGCGTTCGTTCTCTCCGCTCTCCTTCTTGCCCCGGCGTCTCCTCAGAAATCATACCTCACTCCGGCCCCAAGATTCCAGCTCGTCATCGCATCGCGCAGATCCGCGTCCAGATTGAAGTAGAGCAGCGTCTGCTCGTTGAGCGGCACCCTCAGCGACGCCCCAAGCTGCAACGCCGTCTTGCCCACCTCCGCCGCCCTCACGGTCCGCGAGAGCGTTGGGTTGGCCTGCAGCGCCACGGACGCCTCGCCTTGCGAATCCCCCAGGTCCTGCGCTATGTTGGCGCGCACTTCCAGCTGCGCCGGTCGGTTAAACCCGCTCTCGCCCACCACGCCTATCCACCTCGCGCCGAGCCCTATCGTCGCCGTTACCCAATCCTGGTCACCCACATTGAGGCCCACGCCCTGTCCATCCTGCCCGGTCTCGTCGTACCCCTTCAGGGTCGTCTTCATCAGCGAGAAGTTCACCAACGGCTGCACCATGCTCATCCTTTCGGAATTCAGGGGTATGTCGTAGGTGGCTTCGTACATCAACCCCGCGCTGTAGCCGTTCGTGCTGCCGTGCGTGGTGTAGCTTCCCGCAGGGTAGGTAACGGTGCGATCCAGCTTCCCCTCGTTGAGTCCCACAACGCCCACCACCGTGTGTCCCCAGCGCTTGCCCTGGAATCGTCCCATCAGGCTCAGGTAGTAGGAATCCAGATTCCCATCCGCGCGGTCGGCGTTGCCTCCGTCGAGTGTCCCATACAGCGCCGTGATGCCCGCCGCCACACTCGTCGTCTCGGTTATGTCCATCTCGAGTCCCAACGTGCCGCCCCATGCGTTGTAGCTGTAGCCCGACTCATAATCGTCGCCATCCTCGAGTTTGTTGAATTCACCGTTCGCCTCCACCCAGAAGTGCGTGTAGGGCAATTCCGTGTAGGTGTAGTCTTCTCTCAGTCCCGCGAGCCCGGCGTGGTCGCGCATCCGTGTCAGTTGGTTGCGCAGGGCATCCCTCTGCGCCGTCCCCAGGATCGGCACCGTGCTGCCCGCCGCAGCCGACATGGCCTTGGCAACTTCTTCCGGATTGGATTGGTAGTTACGAGCCATCCAGGTCATGAGTCCATTGATTTTACTGGATGCATTATTCATGGGAGTGCTGTAACGCGCCGCCCAGAGCAACTCCGCCCCGGCGGTCGGGTTGTTCGCCCCATTCGTCGGCTCCAGGAATCTGTTCTCGTGGCTCGCCTTCGCGTTCAGGATGATCTGCCCATCCTTGTACGTCACTGTGACGTCTCGCCAGTAGACGAGGAAGGAGCCGCCAAGTTCAAATTTCAACGAATCACCATCTTTCAGCCCATCAATTGTACCGTCATTACCTTTAGCAATGACGAAGTCCACAATGTCCTGCGGATTCTGCACATTGAAGAGGTTAACTCCCAGCGTGCCGAGACCGAGCGTGGCATTCGGATCCCAGGACATACTTTCAGCCTGGACCGCGTGAGCCACGTCACCATTTTTCAGCGTGTTGCCCGCCTGTCCCATGTTGTAAAGGACGTTCAGCTGAGCGCCGTTTTTCACGTCTAATTCCTCAACCTGAAGCTGCGTGACCGCTGCGTAGTCCGTCCCGTAATTTTGCGCCTGCACGGTGAGCGCGCTCTTCTTGCCCGACTCTGCGTCCCCTTCCCCTACCGTCACGGTTCCGTACTTGATCTCCTGGTTCTTACCGTCTTCCTTCATCTTGTCATCCCCGCCGGCGAGACTCAAGAAGGCTCCGCCCTTCACAGTAAGATCCACGTTTTCACTACCCTTACTGCGCAGCATCTGTTTGGTTCCCTCACTTTGCACCGTGATGGTTCCCTCGCCGACAATCGCGCCGCTGAAGTCGGAAGAGCCGGTGTTGGAGCCGGTATGGTCAATGGTGAGATTTCCCCCGAGGGTGAGAGTCCCGCCCACACCGGCTCCGTCCCCACCGCTTATCCCGCTGATCTTATTATTATCGTTGTCACTGGTAGTCAGCGACGCATAACTTCCTTCCTCGTTTTTGTCAAGGCAGAGTCCAACTCCATCCAGCAGAACATTATTCATATCCAACTCCCCTCCCTCCATGCGCAGCACACCTTTGCCGGAGATGGAACCGCTGCCTTCCAAATCCGACTTCGTGTCAGTTTCCTGCTTCTTCAACGTGAGCACACCGTTCAATTCCAACTCGCCGGAGACGTCTTTCAATGCGTCAACATAACTATCTTGCCCGTCAATGATCAGTTTCGGTTGATTAGTGGTAGAGGGTGTACCTGCTTCAACCGTTAGTTCTTTCGCCCCTTGGAGATTTCCGGTAATGTGCAAGTCGCGATCCCCCTCTTTCGTTAAATTAATATCTTCATCCAAAATGAGGTCTCCATTGAGTATGTCGAATTCTGACCCGCTAGCTTGCTGATTAATTGTCAATGTCAATTCTTTTGCACTGCTATTCTTGACCGTGAGACTACCCTGACCATCCCCGGAGCTAACATTCAGCAAGGTAATGTTTGTGTTTTTATCAGAATCTCTGAACTCAATGGTCATGTCCGCATCGACGCGCACCTGCTTCCATTTCGTCGTATTATTGATGTAGTCCGCGTAAATCGGGTTGCCATGTTTGCTCGCTATCCAAATTCCGTCCGTACTAATGAGCAACCTCAGCCTCCCTCCATTTTTGCCGGGCTCCCCTTCAATAATGTCGTGGACTTCCGTCCCTGCCTCTAAATCGAAGTTATCATGGAACCACCTCAGGAGCTCCGCGGGATCATTGAGCGTCTCCTCCGGGATATCAAAGGAACCATTGCTGAACCATAGATCGACATACCCGTCCGACATTTTCTTCACCGCCTCGTTAGAGAACGTGAGCCCGACCGATGAATTAACCTTCAACGTGCCCGTGCCAAGAAACTGCATGAGGTAAGTGCCGCCGGATGCACCTACGCTCGTCAGGTTTTTTGCATCGACGAAGAACGAGAAAAAGGGACCTGTCAGCGTGACTGTTGTTCCACTCTTTAGTCCCGTGATGTTACCGGCAGCTCTAAATTGTGCTCCTGACAAATAGGAACCGTCCAATCCACCCAAGTTGAAAGTCCCGCCGGCGTCCGCTTTCACCGTGACATCGGCCTCCATCTCACTCCCCACTCTGGCGAGGTTCGCTCCCTTGATCGCGTCGGAGGATGAAGACTCCAGAGTAATATCCCAGCTATTTCCCAAGCCGTAGCTATTTAAGTCTAGGGTACTGCCGCCGGAGATGGTGATCCTCCCGCTGGTCCCCAAGGTCGATCCATTGAGAAGGGAGAGCGTGCCGCCGCCCTTTAACGTCGTCGTGCCGCCGGTGCCGGAGCCCTCGCCTAGAAGCCTGAGAGTCTTTCCTGCCGCCAGGTCAAACGTTTTGCTTCCACTCCATTTGATCGTGCCATCGACGGCTGTTGCCTGTATAGTGAATGCGCTGCCCCCTCCCTCCTCTAAAGTGAATTGGGCGTCACTTCCGAACGTAAAACTACCCGCCTGTAACGTGTAATTTCCCGTGCCTTCCTTTGCCACAAGCCCCTTCAAATAGAGATCAAAATCAGCTGTGACAGTCCCCGCTTCTTTGATCGTCGAACTTTCTCCGTCTTTTCGGTCTTCATCATTGAGTTCGCGATCCGTTCCCTCTGCCATGAAATACATCGTGTTTTGGGCTCCACTCTCCTCCCCAAAAATAGCTTCAACGTTTGAACCTTGTTGTTGTTCAGACGCAAAGACATCTCCCTCTTTCCCTTGTTCTCCATAGTTATTGAAGACGCCGCAACCACCGGCACCTTGACTGCCATCTGTTCCGCTCGTCAAAGTTCCGGCTCCACCTATGGTGTACTGGTTGTCATACTTGTCAGCCTCGTACGTATACGTCACCGTTATTTTCGGCATACTTGCCGCAAAGTAAACGTACAAATCCGTTAGCCCTGTCCATCCATCTCCGGGACCACTGTTTTTGTCGCCCGTTGTGTCCGTGAACATTTGATTGTCGGTCCCCGGGTTTTGTGGGTAAAATCCCACCAAACCGGCGGTCCTCGCCTCGTTCGACCAGTCACCGTACACAGTCTTATTCAAAAATTGCTCTCCTGGTATGTGTACCAGTGAAAATACTATGTCCCGTATATTGTCGACATTGTACTTTGTTTGCGTCCAGCCGTATCCAAAAATCTCAATATAATTTTCTTGATGATTGATGTCAATGATAAAGTCATTGTCTCCAACGCTTTCGGTAGAAGAAGAAGGTCGCGAAGTCAAGTAGTATGTCGTATTATCGGCTCTCTCCGTCGATTGGATGTTCACCGCCCATTGCATATCCTTTGTCAGCCCGCCCCCCAGGGCTTCCGCTAAGTTGAGGTGAGTCCCATCCCACTCAAGCTCCCCAGTCTCCTTTACAAACGTCTTTGCCATAGACACAGGCGCGGCCGCCAGAACTGCCATCAAAAGACTTACCGGTAAATGCAACTTCATAGCTGTTTTTCTCAAAAATAGACTATAACTCATCATACGAATTCCTCACCTGTATTCAAGCAAAAAATACGGGGTGGCGTATTTTTATCACAGAAAAGGAGTTGTGCACTGTGGGGAGTTCAAATGCACACATGTCCCAAGAAAAGCAACCCCAATAAGTGGTTAACGGCGTATCATGTAGCATAAGCCATTGGTTATTTATGATTTACGATTTGGGATGCTAGCGCGCTACGCGCGGGGAGTCAAAGCGCCCGACGGCCCCGTACAGGGCGCACGCTTTGACGGGTTCACTGAACAACGGTTTGCTGTCATGCTAACCGTGCTTTTATCGTTTTATTGGGACACGTGTGGTGCGAACGCGGAATTTTTGTACGAATTCGCTTGACGTTGGGGGGAGGAAAGGGTAAGCTACTGCCCACGAGAAAGCGGCGGGATAGCCAAGTGGCCTAAGGCAGCGGTTTGCAAAACCGCGATTCGTGGGTTCAAATCCCACTCCCGCCTTGAAGAGGAATCCGCGCAGGGTGAGGGGAACTTGCCGCGCGGAATTCTTTTATGGACGTCCGAGAGAAAAACCATGCCACACATCGGGATATACGCCGGAAGTTTTGACCCCCCTACGAATGGACACCTCTGGATGATCCGCCAGGGAGCGGCGCTCTTTGATGAGCTTGTCGTCGCTCTCGCCGTGAACCCGCAGAAGACCCCTTTTCTCTCCACACGCGAACGCGAGGAGGTCCTGCGGGAAATCGTCAGCGACATACCCGGACGTATTCGGGTAGCTGTCGTGCAGCATGGCTTCCTTGTTGACTTTGCGCGGGAAGCCGGAGCGACGCACCTGCTGCGCGGATTGCGCAACACCTCGGACTTCGAGTATGAAAAGACCATGGCGCGCATGAACGGAAGAATGGACAGCGCCATCCAAACTGTTTTGATGGTGCCGCCGAGCGAACTCGAGGAGATATCCTCCTCGCTGGTGCGCGGTTTTGTGGGCACCCCCGGCTGGGAACGCTGGGTGCAGGCCTGCGTTCCTCCGCAGGTTGCCGTGTTGATCCGGCAGCGATAACCACCGGGACGAGAGTCGTATCTCTCAGAAGGGAGGAAAGATTTGAACGTTGGGGACGGAGTCAGTGCGCACGGACCGGAGTCGACCGAGGGCCGAGATGATGATGTGGGCGGCCTGCCTGGCCTCGTCCGGCGTGGAGTAGCGGGACCACGAGAGGCGGAGAGACTCGCGCGCCTCACGATCCGGCACGCCCATGGCGCGGAGAACGTGGCTGGCGTGCGGCTGCGCGCTGGTGCAGGCGGACCCGGCGGCGCAGAGCAACCCCATGGGCTCCAGAAGCAGGGTGAGAGATTCGGCGCTGTAACCCGGGAAGCGGAGGTTGAGCACGTGCGGCAGACGCTCGGCTTGCGCCCCATTTTGCACGACCTCGATGCCCGCCTCGGCAAGCTCAGCGAGAAAGAGCTCACGCAGCTCGGCGAGCCTGCGGTACAACTCCGCCGCTTGCAGCGCGAGTTCCGCCGCCTTGCCGAAGCCGATGATGCCCGGCACATTCTCCGTGCCGGAGCGACGTCCGTCCTCTTGTCCGCCGCCGCAGAGCAAGGGACGCAACTCCGCACCGCGTCGGACGTAGAGAGCCCCGACCCCCTTGGGTCCATGCAATTTATGCGCGGAGACGGAGGTGTAGTCGATGGGGAAATCATGCAGGTGAAGAGGTAATTTGCCGGCAGCCTGCACCGCGTCGACGTGCACGCGCGCGCCGAGCTCCGCCGCGGCTTCGCTGAGCTTCCGCACGGGCTGCAGCACCCCGGTCTCATGATTCGCCCAGGCAAAGCTCACGGCATCATGACCCGGCAGCAGACGGCGCCATTCCGCTTCATCCACGCGGCCCTCCGGGAGGACCGGGCAGAGCGTACCGCGACCATCGACGGCGCGAAGAGTGGCGGGGTGTTCGATGGCGGAAGCAAGGATACGACTGAAGGGGCGCAGCGCTGTGTTGGTTGATTCCGTGCCGCCGGAGGTTAAAACGATTTCATCAGGATGAACTCCCAGCAGAGCCGCCACCTGCCCGCGAGCGACATTCACCGCGCGGCGCACCTGCTTCGCGGCTGAATAGGCCGCGGAGGGGTTGAAGAAGGAATCGCGCCAGAAGGGGCGCATCGCCTCCTCCACTTCAGGCGCCATCGGCGTCGTAGCGTTGTTATCCCAATAAATCATGAGGAGGGGACGATGGAACGTTGAGGCGACGCCGATGCGGGCCGCGCGCGCTCCCCGGGAAAAAGGCGGACAACGCGCGCGAGCGGTGAGTTCACTTGGCTTCCAGCACGATCACCTGGAAGGGCTCAAGCTCAATCTTCAGAGGAGCGCCCGCTTGCACGGAATCCGCCGGGAGCTTGTCCCCCTTCGGGGAGGAAAGCTTGAAAGACGTCGGAGCGCCGGCCGGGAGCTCAAAGACGGCTGCCGGGTCAAAGAAGAAGCTCTGCGGCTTGGAGGAGGGGTTGCGCAGGGCGAGGATACCTTTCTTCGGCGACCAGGAAGCAAAGCCGTACACCTCGAGCGCGGCGGGATCTCCTCCCACCCAATGGGAATCCACCATCGTATCGGCATTTTCCCGGGTCCACTTAGCGGCGGCGGCGAGCACATCCCATTCCTCGGGCTTGAGCATGGAGGGGGTGATGTAGAGCTCCTGCATCTGCGTGCCGAGAGCGAAGCCGCTCCAAATTTCCTTGGCAAGGTCATCGCCGGAGGTGGTGGTGAGGTGGTGCGCACTCTTGTTGTAGAGGACGCCGTGGGTCATGAGGGAGTTGATGGGGCAGAGAGGAGAAACCGCGACGTTGTTGGCGTAGATCTGGGAATCGCGGAAGGTGATCCACTGATTGCGGTCCGACCCCTCGCCGCAGAAATCGTGGTCCCAGTTGCCGCGCCAGATGGAGTCGGCGATGCCGAACCAGAACGGGGACGGCCAGGTGCCCGTGGTGAGGTTGATGTAGATATCCGGACGCTCGTTGCGCAGCTCCTCGATGAGGGCGATGATGGCCTCAAAGTCCGACCCGAATTGGGAGCCTTCCGCCGGCGTCGCCTCGCTGGAGGTACCGTCAAACTTGAAGTGATTGACCCCGTTTTCGCGAATCATGTGCAGGCACAGGTCGCGGAAGTACTCGTAGTACTTCGGTCCGGAGAGGGCAAAGCCGCCCTCATTGGTCTCGTACTTTCCTTTTGCGGCGGCAAGGCGCTTCTCTCTCGGTCCACCGTAACCGCCCCAGGCGGAAAGCCACACACCGGGACCGGCATGGTAGCTCTCCGCCAGCTCGCGCACCTTGCGGAACTCGTTGGGCAGACCCTTGTGAAACTGCCAGAGCGTCTCGGTGTCGTCCCAGCCGTCGTCCATCATGAAGGAATCAATGACGGCGCCGCGTTTGGTGACGAGCTCATCGCCGAAGAGCTTGACGGTATCGAGGATGGCCTTTTCGTCGTAGGGAGTGAAGTAGCCGATGTCGTACCACGTGTTGTAATTGAGGAAGGGGGCGTAGGCGCGCGCGCGCTCGTTGTTCAGGTACCCCAGTTGGAAGGTGCGCCGGAGTTGTCCCGGCACGCTGAAGCCGAGCACGGCGGAGAACTGACTCGCCGTGCGCCTCGGTAAATCGGTCTTACGCTCCAGGGAGCAGGTGAACCCGCTCGCCGTCACCTCGCTCAGGCTCATCGGATGCTCCACGCCGGCAAAAAGCCTGTTGCCCTCGGCGACAATGGGCGCGCCTTTCACCTTCCCCTCCACACGGGCCTCCTTCGCCGCGACGTCCAGCAGCGTGAGCTTGCGAACCGGCATGGCAAATTGCTGGGGCGTGATGGTTAACCCTACGCGAACGTAAGGCATATCCTCACGCAACTCCAGCCACCACGTCATCCTGTTGCCATCCGTCGGCACGGCAAAGGGGACGCTCAACCGCGTGCCGTTCACGCGCTCCACGAGCCGGCGAGCCTCCGGCTTGGCGAGCAGTTCGTCCACCACGAGATCGCCGCAGATCAAATCCTGCGCCGTCAGTGTGTGTTTGGTCTCCGCCACTTCCTTCTTGGAGCAAGCCTCATCCGTCTGCTCATCCAGCACCTCGAGGCGGAAGATGTCCTTCCCGAGATTGTAGGTGCGCCCGTTGACTTTATCAAGGATCGTCACATTGACGAGCTTGCGACCGACTTTTTCAACATCAACGGCAATGTATGTGTTCTCTATCATGACTTTGTTCTCATTGAAAACTGTTGTGACACTTCGGGGAGCGCTCCCCTGCTCCGCCGCTTCCTGCGCACAGGTCAACCCACCGACCGCCACGCCCAGCGCTGCCAAAGCTGTTAGGATCTGATAAAATCTCATGCGCTTATTCTACCACATTCCCTCTCCGTGGCAAGTTCTATTGTCTCACAAGGCGCGGTTTTTACGGCACGATGGGGAGAGGAGCCGTGTTCTTCCAATCGCCGCGGGTAAAGTCCGGGAAGACTTGAGGGGCCCCGCCCTCGTTCACCGATTTCTCGGACAAGGGTCCGACAGCCGACCAGAGCGCGCCCTCGTACACATTTTGGTCCATGGGATCGCCGTTGTGCAGGCATTCAATGACGCGGTAGAGCATGATGTAGTCCATGCCGCCGTGACCGCCGTTCCTGCGGGCTTCCTCGCCCAGACGCTTGTAGAGCGGGTGGTCGTACTTAGCGTAGAGGTCGGCTTCCGCCTTATCCCCCTCGTACCACTCGTGGTAGCCTCCCTCCGAAGTGATTTCTGCGCCGCCGGGCTGACCATCCTCCGGTTTGTCGGCAGGTTGCGGACTGATCCTCTCGCCCGCGATGCGCAGGGGGTAATCCGCGAGGGTTCCCTCGGTCCCCTGGATGAGGTTCTTGCGGTCGTAAGGACGCGGACTCGTCTCGTCCCACTGCACGAGAATGGTGCGTCCCTGCTTCGTCTTGATGATCGAGTTGCTCATGTCGCCGCATTGGAAGTCCAGCTTGTTCCATTTGTGGTCGGGACCGAAGTGCTTCTTGGCGTAGGCGGCGCGCCCCTTGGCGGGACTGCTGAAGGAGACGATGCGGTCGAAGGTGTCCTCCCCGCGGGCGAGACTCATGTACTGCGCGACGGGACCGAGTCCGTGCGTCGGGTACAAATTGCCGTTGCGCGCGGCGTAGTGATTCGTGCGCCACGAACCGCAGCCGCGATTCTCGCTGAACATCTGACTGCGCAGCTCGTGGATGTAGGCGGCCTCGCCGTGCAGCAGCTCGCCGATCAACCCCTGGCGCACCATGTTCAGGAACATGAGCTCATTGCGACCGTAGTTGCAGTTTTCCAGCATCATGCAGTGCTTCTGCGTGCGTTCCGAGGTATCCACCACGCGCCATAAATCTTCCAGCGTGAGCGCCATGGGTACCTCCACAAATGCGTGCGCTCCGGCCTCCATGGAATCAATAGCCATCTGGGCGTGCGTCTCCCACGGCGTGTTGATGATGACGGCATCCGGCTTCACCTCTTCCAGCATTTTTTTGTACGCCAGGGGGTCCTTGTTGTATTCGGCGGGACGCTTCCCCGTGCGCTTCTCGATGCGATCCGCCGCCTTCTTCGTCGCGTCCTCAAACAGATCGCACACCGCCACCACCTCGCAATGAGGAATGCTCAGGAAATGAAGCGTCTGGTACTCTCCGCGCTCGCCCAACCCGATGACCGCCACGCGCACGCAATCAATCTTCGGGGCGCGGAATCCACCCATGTATATGCTGCCCTTGGGACGCGGGGTAACGGCGGACGTGTCCACCGTCGCTATGTTTTTCGCATGCGCAGCCTCCGCTCCGGCAGGTCCCGGATCCTGTGCAAACAATAAACCGCTGAAAATCATGGTGCAACTCATCACCATTCCCATCACTCTCTTTAACTGATTTCGCATGTTCATAGGTAGCGTAATTTTTCGTGTACCAGAAGTAGTACGTAACCATCTCCAACTTTCTTTCAATTTTTTCTCAATGGAGTCGCCCCCAATGAGTTTGCCGCGGCATCCTGCACCAATTTGCACCGCGTCTGCGAGGCAAGGGGGCGAGACGTTACCGAATCACCGGCAGGGGAGCCGTGTTTTTCCAATCGCCGCGGGTAAAGTCCGGGAAGAGCTGAGGAGCCCCGCCCTCGTTCACCGATTTCTCGGACAAGGGTCCGACAGCCGACCAGAACGCGCCCTCGTACACATTTTGGTCCATGGGCTCGCCGTTGTGCAGGCATTCAATGACGCGGTAGAGCATGATGTAATTCATACCGCCGCGGTCGTCTTTTTGTCGGGCCTCCTCGCCCAGGCGCTTGTAGAGCGGGTGGTCGTACTTAGCGTAGAGGTCGGCTTCCGCCTCCTCCCCCTCGTACCACTCGTGGTAGCCGCCTGCAGAGGGAATTTCTGCACCGCCGGGATGCTTTTCTTCAAGGGATTCGGGAACACCGGGACTGATTCTCTCGCCCGCAATGCGCAGGGGGTAATCCGCGAGGGTTCCCTCGGTCCCCTGGATGAGGTTCTTGCGGTCGTAAGGACGCGGACTCGTCTCGTCCCACTGCACGAGAATGGTGCGTCCCTGCTTCGTCTTGATGATCGAGTTGCTCATGTCGCCGCATTGGAAGTCCAGCTTGTTCCATTTGTGGTCGGGACCGAAGTGCTTCTTGGCGTAGGCGGCGCGCCCCTTGGCGGGACTGCTGAAGGAGACGATGCGGTCGAAGGTGTCCTCCCCGCGGGCGAGACTCATGTACTGCGCGACGGGACCGAGTCCGTGCGTCGGGTACAAATTGCCGTTGCGCGCGGCGTAGTGATTCGTGCGCCACGAACCGCAGCCGCGATTCTCGCTGAACATCTGACTGCGCAGCTCGTGGATGTAGGCGGCCTCGCCGTGCAGCAGCTCGCCGATCAACCCCTGGCGCACCATGTTCAGGAACATGAGCTCATTGCGACCGTAGTTGCAGTTTTCCAGCATCATGCAGTGCTTCTGCGTGCGCTCCGAGGTATCCACCACGCGCCATAAATCTTCCAAAGTGAGCGCCAGCGGCACCTCCACCAACGCGTGCGCCCCTGCTTCCATGGCGTCGATGGCCATCCGGGCGTGCGTCTCCCACGGCGTGTTGATGACGACGGCATCCGGTTTCACCTCCGCCAGCATTGTCTTGTACGCCGAGGGGTCTTGGGTATATTCAGCGGGACGCTTCCCCGTGCGCTCCTCGATGCGGTCCGCCACCGCCCCGGTAGCGTCGTCACAAGGATCGCACACCGCCACCACCTCGCAATGGGGGATGCCCAGGAAATGGAGCGTCTGCAAAGACCCGCGCTCGCCCAGCCCGATGACCGCCACGCGCACGCAATCAATTTGGGGGGCGCGGAATCCACCCATGTACACACTGCCCTCGGGACGCGGAGTCACGGCAGAGGTGTCCACGGGCGCGACGTTTTTCGCATGCGTGACCTCTGCCTCGACGGGACCGACCTCCTGCGCGCGCGGTGCTTCGCCGGAACCCACGGGAGGATGCATCACCACCCCCTTCTCTCTTTCAGACTGGTATTGCCTATCCATTGGCGGAGTTTTTCTTTCGTGCACTTTGTCCTGTAAATAATACGTAAGCGTCGGCGCTCTTTTTCAATTTTTCTTGATTCCGGCTTCAGTGAAACGCCACATCCGTCCCAAGAAAAAAACACCCCAGTAGGTGGTTAACGGCGTATCATGCAGCACAAGCCATTGGTTATTTACGATTTACGATTTCAGGGAATTCGCGCGCCAAAGGCGCGGGGTAGCGAAAGCGCCCGACGGCCCCGTATAGGGCGCACGCGAAGCGGGCGGGAAAGTCAATTATAATTTTGAGAGCATTT
>CANQSY010000035.1 GCA_947626635.1 uncultured Akkermansia sp. | reverse complement strand
GAATGAACCCATTACAGATGATTGGAATGTTGAGAAACGCCGGAAATCCGCAACAGTTTATGCTGAATATGCTTCAAGGCATGAGCGGGAATAACCCTATGATTTCCAACGTCTTAGGCATGGTGCAGTCCGGCAACACAAGGCAGCTTGAGCAATTCGCAAGGAACGTGTGCAAGGAAAAAGGCGTTTCTTTTGACGAAGAATTTGCAAAATTTAGAAAGCAGTACAATCTTTGATACACACCGTAGCGCGCACGGTTTGTAAATAAATTTATAAGGAGAACAACAAAATGATGGAATCAGGATATAGCCTGTCTGACATCGCGGCTGCTACCGGAAATGGAAACAACAACGGCGGCTGGGGCGGTGATGGCTCTTGGCTCATTATTATCTTATTTCTGTTTGTGTTTTGCGGCTGGGGCAACGGATTCGGTGGCTTCGGCGGCAATGGCGGCGGTGGAATCAACAGTCCGGCAGGACAGGGCGCACTGACTCGTGGCGACCTCTGCATGGATATGAACTTTGCAGAACTCAAGAGTGCGGCACAGAATGGTGTGGACGCTACCAACCTCGGCTTTGCGAACTTAAACAGCACGATTTGTCAGCAACAGTACGATACCGCGCAGATGATCAACGGCTTGCAGGGAACCGTACAGAGCGGATTCAATGCGACCAACGTTGCGCTGTTGCAGGGACAGAACGCTTTGCAGAGACAGATCGCTGATTGTTGTTGCGAGGAAAGAGAAGCTATTCAGGGCGTGAATTACAACATGGCGCAGAATACCTGTGCAATTACCAACGCCATGAACAACAACACCCGCGATATTATCCAGTCGCAGGAAGCGGGCACTCGTGCTATCCTCGACTATCTCTGCCAGGATAAGATCAGCACGCTTACCGCAGAGAATCAGGGGTTGCGTCTGGCAGCTTCTCAGCAGGCGCAGAACAACTACCTTATCAGCCAGCTCAAACCTCAGCCTGTCCCGGCATATCCGGCGGCATCTCCGTGCGGTCTGGGCAACTGGGCTCCGGCGGTGCTTGCAAACGGTTACGGATATAACGGTGGCTGTGGGTGCAACTGCGGGAGTGGCTACGGTGTAGCGTGACCTATTTCGTGACCTCACGAAAATGATAGGGACATAAATGTCCTTAGCGAAAAAACTGAATATTGAGTAACTTGATTTTCTTGACTAAGCCGTTGACTAATCCTCGACTAAGTCTTGACTAAATCATGTCTGCTTAATAGCAGTATTACAGCGAAAGGGCAGGCGGGCAGTCTGTCCTTTCGTATTTCAGAAAAGGAGAAAGAATTATGGCTGAATATGTTGGAACCGCCGTGCAGAATGTGGCGGTCAATCAAAATGTTTTATTTACCGAAACGCCCGTTCCGTCTTGTAATTGCTCTATCGTTCACCGTGAGGGTAGCGGCATTGTGACGTTGCGCGGAAATACAAATCAGTGCAGGGCGCTTTACAAGGTCAGCTTTGGCGGAAATATTGCGGCTGTTGAATCAACTGCGGCTATCTCCGTGGCAATCGCTCTTGAAGGTGAAGCACTGGCAAGCGCTACGGCAATCGAGACACCGGGCGCAACCGGCGCATATTACAACGTCTTTGTGGCGGCGTTCGTGTCCGTCCCGAAAGGCTGTTGTGCGACCGTATCAGTAGAAAACATCTCCACGCAGGCAATCACGGTGCAGAACGCAAACCTGATTGTCGAGCGCGTGGCGTAAGGAGGTGTGGACGATGAGAGACATGGAAAGATTATGCGAGATCATTGAGGAAGAGCTCGGAAAGATTGCGGACAAGGGACTTAATACCGGCAATCTGGAAACCGCCTATAAGCTGATCGACATGTATAAAGACATGAAGAACACGAAATACTGGGAGAAAAAAGGCGAGTATTATATGACAGTCCTTGACGAAATGCGCGGCGGTAACTCCTACAGCATGGCTATGGATGAGGACGGTCACTCCATGCGCAGGCATCGCGATAGTATGGGGCGGTATGCGAGAGAGGATGGATACGACCGGGGGAACTCCTACGGCGGTAATTCTTACGGCTATGACAGAAATTCCCGTGAACGCGGTTACTCTATGACCGGCGGTGACGACTACGACCGATATATGGAGAATAAACGCTCATACAGAAGCGGAGACAAAAGTTCCGATTGTAAGCAGAGAATGATTGACGCATTAGAAAGACATCTTGATAAGCTGACCGCAGAAGTAGGAGAAATTTCTCGGGATTCCGATTGCATGGAAGAACGCGAGCAAGTGACCCGTTTCATCGACAAACTCAAAAGAATGATGTAAAAAGAGAGAGGCGAGGAATCATTTCCCCGTCTCTCGTTTTTCTTTCATGCGCTGACCGGTTCCGTGCGGCTGACCTATGGGAAGTGTGAGAGCGTCTACAATATCCCACCCGTCACGCACTCTTGAAGAAATAGTTGCATAAGGCATATTATATTTTCTGCACAGGTTTGCAAGAGTGTCTGTCACTCCGTCTATTGTATAATAGCGGTTCCTGTTCGTATTGTTTGCCTGTTCCGTATCGGTAGCCCACCGGCAGTTTTCCGGGCAATAGTCCTTTTCTGAATCTATACGGTCAATGGAAAGCCCGTCCTTGTATCCGCTCTGTAAAGCCCAATCTCGGAAAGTTTCATAGTCTTTCCATGCGTCACATACCTTTACGCCTTTCCCGCCGTAAAGCGGATAAGAACGATGTTTCGGACTTGAACAGCGGTAATTCATATCATGCCATATTCTGTAAATGCGCGTTTTGGTCTCCCCGTGCGTTCTGTTTCTTGCGGATATACATTCATAGTTATAGCAACCGCATGATGATGTATGACCGCTTTTAAGGTTTTGAGCATGGACAAGAACGGTGTTTCCACAGTCGCATTTACATTCCCACAGCGTTTGATTTCCCTTGCTTATTCCGGCATATCTGACAGCAACAAGCCTGCCGAATCTCTGACCGGTCAAGTCTTTTATGTTTGGTCTTTTGCAATCCGGGCAACAAAATTGTGAAGCTGTTTTGAAATATGATTGACTTCTTGTGATGATTTTCCCACAGTCACATTGACACTCATATTCTACATAGGATTTTGTCATTGGAAGTTTCCTCAATACCGTGAGCCGGTCAAACTTCTTTCCGACATATTCTAATCTGTTGGCGCAACCGCAAGAGGTTGTTTTACCGTCTCTAAGGTTCCCGGCGTTTACTATTCTTTCTGTGCCACAATCACATCGGCACAAATATTTCTGCTTATCAACGTATTCAAGCACCGTCCATTTTCCGAACCGTTTACCTTCTAAATGCTGACGTTCTGGCAAGATAAATTCCTCCTGTGCCTTCGTGACCTCCGGGGCGGTGTGTGTTATTTAAATCCCTGCCAAAGTAGCTATTGCCAATGAGTATAAAAATCTTTCTGCCTTTTCTTTGCCTTCCTGCCTGCAAATCTCAACCATTTTCTTCTGCACTTCCGGCTTCTCTGATAATTCTTGCGCGCGCTCTCCGATCAATTTATAAGCCTGTTCGTTTGTCATTTTGAATACCTCCGTTCTCTTGATGATTCTATTATATATCATTGGTAACCAATAGTCAAGAGTTTTTTTGAAATTTTTATTGATTTTTGGTAACCAATATTCTATAATGGTAACCAATAAAGGAGGGCGCAAATGGTAGAGCGGAATATAATCATCGGAAAAGCCGGGGGAACTGCCGGGAAGAACTCGGTCAATTACAAAATCAGTCTTCCGGCGGACATGGTAAAGGAAATAGGAGTAACACAAGAGGACAGGGGTGTGATTGTTTCTTTGACTGACGGAAAAATCATCATTGAGAAAAAGCGGAATGAGGGCGGCTAACCACCGTCCTTTTTTGTTGCCGAAAACTAAAAGGTGTATACAACTTATTTTTTGACCTGTGCTATAATTGAATCAGGTGGTAGATATGAGCTTAGACAAAGCAATCGAGCACGGCAAAGAACACCGCCGCCCATACACTGGAGCAAAGGCGATAGATCGCACTTGCAGAAATCATGGTAGCTGTGAGTGGTGTCAGGGGAACAGGCAGTATACAAGCCGGAAAAAGGCAGAGGCGGCAGAGAGTAGGTTGGAGGAATACAGAAAAAGCGCTATGACATATGGAAAACTTTTGAATAAGTTTTTGAATATTTGCCCGATTGAAGTGTGTGACTATCGCCCGTTCGGAAACAATGCTATTTGTCTATGGACGATGGACGAAAAGGCAATAAAAGTAACCTTTTTGAATGATGACGAATTTATAGTAGAGCGCACTACAACTGAGGATTGGTCATGTGATAGGTGAATGAGGGAAAGCGTATGATTGATAGCAGGGGATTTATTTATTGCCCAATTTGCCAGAGCAAGACGAAAACAAAAGTCAACAAAGACACCGTTCTCCGCAACTTCCCCCTGTTTTGTCCGAAGTGCAAGCAGGAAAGCCGGATTGATGTGGAAGGTGGGGAGATGAGGTTGAGTAATGAAAATCCATTACAATAACGGAAAGACAGAAAAAATGATTGACGATATAATTGCCATTCAGATCATAGGAAGCGGTGAACCTATTACGGCAGTAACGTCGAGCGGAAAAGAGCTTGTTATATCCTTGGACAACATTGAAATGATTATTGACGATGATTTGCGCAAATAAAAGAATAATTTAGAGCCAGAGCCAAGAGCCGGAGCCATTTGAACTTGTCGAGATTTTCGATGGGTTGGATGGCTCCTTTTTTATTTTGATTACTGACTATTTTTCGATATACCTCCTTTCTTCAGCGCGTGTCCTTAAAAGAAACGCCGTTCTCATTGCGGCGGAGGTTGAAAAGCGGATGCAATTTCCGGCACGTGCAAGGAAGTTCCGCAACGTTTTAGGACGTAATGCGGTGGCAATTAAAAAAATTCCAGGAAAGAAAATGCTGTGGAAAATCACGTGTAAGTACACAGTAAGCGCACATCACTAAATGCCTACCGGAATGTTAACTCTTATGAGGGTGTGTGCATTATGCTGTTGTAGTTCAACTGGCAGAACGACTGATTTGTACTCAGTAGGTTGAGGGTTCGAAGCCTTCCAACAGCTTTGCATTATCAATATTAACCATAACCAACCCGGGAAATGGTATGGAGAGTTGCGCGATGTCCGTACGTTCGAGAATGAATCAGAATAACGGAATAAGCAATGAGTAGTCGGGTCGCCCCCGGATGAAACCTGGATAACAAGCACCAGAAAAAAGCAGCGAAGATAATGCTTTTTGACAAGTCGCCAAGCGGTAAGGCACGGGACCTTGACTCCTGCATACGTTGGTTCGATTCCAACCTTGCCAGTTACCCCGGCGGTGGTTTATCCGCCTCAATCCATACCGCAGACGAAGCGGTTAATAAAACGTTTAGGAGGATGAATATGCAGAATTACGAACAGATTTTACAGGAATTAGGTATTGAAGTACCGGATGACAAGAAAGCCGACCTCAAAAAGAAGATGGGAGAGAATTATAAGACCATCTCTGATTACAATAAGGCGGTCGAAAAGCGGGACGAGTACAAGGCTTCACTTGATGATGTACAGGGCAAGCTTGACGGATTCAAGGACGTGAATGTGGATGACCTCAAAGGGCAGATTGCAACGCTGACAACACAACTTGCAGAGGAAAAGGCGGGACGTCAGGCAGATTCCAAAAAGCAGGAACGCCTTGCGGTACTTGATGAATTTCTGAAAGATAAGAAGTTCGTAAACACCATTACGGAAAAGTCAATCAGAGATTCCATCATGGCAGAGTTGGAGAAAGAAACCGGGAAATCAGTGGAAAAGATTTTCGATTCTCTGACAAAGGACAAGGATGGAAATATGATGGACAACATTCTTGTTGACGAAGCGCAACAGCAGAATGAAGCAAACAGGGCACGGTTTACCCAGCCTGCAAAGCCGGGGAGCGGTGCGAAATTCGGTAGCATGACAAAGAAAGACATTATGGACATTAAAGACCCCGGAGAGCGGCAGAAAGCTATGATTGAAAACCACGAGCTTTTCGGGTTCTAAGTCAGAAAGGAAAAAGACTATGGCGGCAAAAGACAATTTAACCACAACAGCGCAGTTTACCGTGGCGGCGCGTGAGGTAGATTTCGTTACACGGTTTGCACAGAATTGGGACGCTCTGCGTACAATTATGGGAATTATGCGTCCTATCAGAAAGACGCCGGGAACAAAGCTTGTTTCCTACAAAGCAGAGGTTGAAGGTTCTCTTGAGGGCGGAAGCACTGTGGCAGAGGGTGACGAGATTCCGTTTACCAAACTGAAAGTATCACCTGTGTCATACGACGACATTCAGATTTACAAGCACGCAAAAAGCGTTCCGATTGAAGCTGTCGCAAAGTATGGCGCAGAGGTTGCTGTGCAGAGAACGGATAAAGCGTTTCTGAACGCAATTCAGAACAAGATTCTGGGCGACTTTTACACGTTCCTCAAGAGCGGCTCTCTTACTCTGACCGAAAAAACATGGCAGAGGGCGCTTGCTATGGCAAAGGGCAAAGTGCTTGCTAAATTTGCTAAGATGAATCTGGACGTGACCGAGGTTGTCGGTTTTGCGAATATCGAAGATGCTTACAGTTACCTTGGAGACAAAGACATTACCATTCAGACAATGTTTGGCATTAACTACATTCAAAATTTCCTCGGGTACAAGACGCTGTTCCTGCTCCCGGAGAATTACATCGAAACAAATCAGGTCATTGCAGTTCCGGTTGAGAATATCGACCTTTACTACATTGACCCGGCGGACAGCGATTTTGCGCAGCTTGGCTTAGAGTTTCGTGTCGATGGCGAAACAAATCTCATCGGCGTGCACGTCGAGGGTGATTACAGCCGCGTGACCGGTGACATGTTTGCAATCTATGGCATGAAGCTGTGGGCAGAATACATTGACGGTATTGCCGTGGCAACTGTCGAGGGGGAATGATAGGGTCTGGTCAAGCATACGTCCCCTCCCCGAACCAGACCCCATTGGAGGGAATAACCGTCTCGAAAATGATTGGTGATGATATCAAAGTCAGCAAGGAAGGGGCGGTTACAGGAACTATTAATTATCTGTCAGATGTGCCCGTATATGAGGGCGAGCAGAAAAAGGGTCATTATTTCCCGACAAAATTCCCGAAAGAGAATTACAAGCCTCTCCACGTTGGCGGTGAAGTGTCTGGTGGTGACTTTACAGCCGGAAAGAATTTTGAGCCAAGTGAGGAAGACCCATATCTTGTGATTCGTGTTGAGAATCTGACCGACAAAAAAGTATCGGTTTTCGATGCGGAAAGCAAAAACGAGCTGTTTAAACTTGACTTCAACGGCGCAACATTGCAGGAAAATCCGGCGGCACTGTCAGCGAGGCGGTCAAAAAAAGTAGCAAAACCTTTAACGGAGTGATACGGCATGACGGCATATATCGACTATGAGTATTTCAAAACCTTATATCCCGATATTCCCAAGGAAGTCTTTAATAGACTTTCTTGGGAAGCCTGCCGAAAGATGGACGCCGCCACTACGGGCATTGACGGAGTGCGGAAGCTGGCGGTTGCGTTCCCGGTTGACGAGTATTCCTCGGAAACTGTGAAGCGGTGCGCTTGTGCGTTGGTGGACGTACTGAACCAGCTAAAACAGGCGCGTGAGAACGCCACAAAAGCAAGCGGCTACACCGAAACCACAAACGGACTGCAAGGGAAAGTGATTTCTTCCATTTCTTCGGGGAATGAGAGCATATCCTTTTCCTCCGGCAGTTCCGGCAGTAGCGCAACGGTGATTGACAAGGCGCTGTCTGATAAGGCGGCAGAGGCGCAGTTATACACGGACACGATACGGGAATACCTGTCCGGCGTGAGTGACGCAAACGGCGTGAATCTGCTGTACATGGGGCGGTATCCGCATTGTGTAAGGAAGGAGTAAACATGGAAGGAAAAGACATTACCATATCTGTTGATAGCACAGAAGTTGACGAAGCGCTGAAAAAGGTTCGGAAACTTCATAAGCATTTGAAGAAAGCAAAGAAACTCGCAAAAGAGATTCAGGATATTAACGCTGTTTTGACACTTCCCGGTACACAGCATACGTTCAGCACAAATGTGAACGGTCATGTTGTCTATGATGGAAAATTCGGACTTTGCGAACAGTGCAAGGGCGCAAATCCGTTTTCAGTGTAAGGAGGGTTAAGCTATGGACTTTGGAATTGCAGGAGTAGCGGCTATTACAGTGCTTACTTTGGTAGTAGCGCAGGCAATTAAGGCAACCGCTCTTGACAACAAATGGCTCCCGGTCATCTGCGGCATGTGCGGCGGTATTCTGGGCGTTGTTGGAATGAAAGTAATGCCCGACTTCCCCGCGAATGACATCATCACAGCGGCGGCTGTAGGCGTTGTGAGCGGGTTTGCGGCTACGGGCGTCAATCAGGTGTACAAGCAGTTGACTGACAAATAAGTGCAAGTTTTGTTTAAGTTTGGTGCAAGGAGTGTGCAAGATGGATATTCTGCATTCGGACACAATCACAATTTTCAACCTATACGAAAAAAGCAGATTAGACCCTATGTGGTATGCGACTGTACTGCATGGCGTCCGCATTGAAATGGACAAGTCAGCAATCATAGCGAAATACGGCGCTGATACCGCTGATAATGCCGTTTTGCACATTCCATACACTGTCCGTGATTTGGCTGATGGAGAACCGCAGGCGAAACAGATACCGTGGTTAAAAGGCAAGGCGTTGGTGATTGAAGACAAGATTTGGTTGCCTGCGAATGAGTGGGACGATCAAGTAAAAGACGCTCTGCCGAACACGATCACTTTTGAAGCCGGAGATAAATTTGACTTCTTCTGGTTCGGCGAATGGACAGGCGACAGCGTGATTGCTGACAGCGATTATTCAGCAGATGAAGGCTTTTACGGATACATGAACCGAACGCAGGATTATGTCTTTGCGATAACGGCGGTAGGCGGGCCGTATACGCTGATACCACACTTCGAGCTTATGGGAAGATAGGCGGTGACACTATGGCAAGCAGAACACAGCATTTTAAAGGTTTTTCCGTAGTGCAGGGCGATATAAAAGCAAACGTCAGCCTTTCGAGGTTTGAGAAACAGTTTGAGCAGGCGCAGTTTTGGCTTGACAGTCAAGTTATGACAGACATGGTGCCATTTATGCCTATGGACACACACACTTTTATCAACGAGACAAGAGCGAAAAGTGCATCATTGGCAGGAACGGGTTTAGTGTGCGCTGGCATCGGCCCTATGGGACGGTATTTGTATGAGGGCAAAGTGATGGTAGACAGTGAAACCGGAAAAGGCCCGGCGAGGATACCGACCGGCCCGAACGAGTACATATACCGCTTTCGTGCAGGCTCTAAACTGATACCTACAAATCGTCCGCTGAAATACAGCACACACGCACACCCGAACGTGACAGACCATTGGTTTGACGCGGCAAAAACGGCACACTTAAAGGATTGGGTACGAGGCGTTAAGAGAATAGCGGGAGGTGGTGCAGATGGCTGATTTAACAAAGCCTATAGGCGTTGACCCAACAGGCTACGAACTGTTGACAGTCGCTGTCTATGAGCTTTTGAAACAGTACCCCGGACTGAACAAAAACGAAATACTATTTGAGGAATTGGGAAAAAGCTCCGGCATATCATTTTCCGCTGATAACGGCGCTTTGGTTATGACGGAACGAAAAACCATCACAGGGAAAATCTGGCAGACCTGCCAATATCCATTTTATGTTGTCTACCGAACCACAAGCACGATGATGAACCAGAAAATCAGCGTACAGACGTTTTTAGACAGCTTGGGGAAATGGCTCTGCATGGAGCCCGCCGAAATCAAAAAAGGACAGTACGAACAACTGACCGAATACCCCGACCTGTCACAAGGACGGAAGATAACCAGAGTAACACGGCTCAACAGCTATGCGTTAGAGCCAAACGATGAGGGAGTGCAGGACTGGATACTTCCCGTAACAGTCCAGTACACAAACGAAATCGAACCAATACACAAATAAAATAGTGCAACCGAGCCGGAGCCTTAGAGCCAGAGCCTTATCAGATGATAGGTTCCGGCTCTATTTTTTATCAACGAAAAGGAGAATGAAAGCAATGGGAAAACTGAACAGAGAAGCATTAGCGCATTATCTTTCCACAGGATTTGAAAAGAAAAAGGTGTCAGAAGCGGGAGATGTTACTGACTGGGAAGTAATCGGCGACGACATCGAGGAAATGTCCGTTGAGATGAACCCCGATACTGAACAGACGAAAAACATTCTCGGACAGACAAAGACCACTGACAACGGCTATGAGCCGAGCATGGAAGCAGACCCGTTCTATGCCGACCCGGAAAAGAAACTTTACACAGCGTTGCGTGATATTGCTCTTGAACGGAAAAAGGGCGCAGACTGCAAAACGCTTATGTTGGAGGTTATTGCCGATGGCACATTGGAGACGGAGAACTTTCTTGCGTTCGTGCAAGAAGTTATTGTCAAGCCGAACAGCTACGGCGGTGGCACAGAGGGTGTGAACATTCCGTTTACCGTTTCCGAGGACGGAGCAAGAGTCAAAGGCTACGTTACAAAAACATCTCTTGAAAGCGGTAGTCCGAAATTTACGGAAGGTGCGCCGTTATCGTAAGGAGGGTACATATGCCACAGGAAGTAATGACATTATCAGTCGATACCGGCTCAGTCTTAATTAACGTTGACGATAAAGGCGAAATCATCGGGCAGTTTCGTTTTAACCCGTCTGACATGGACATTGTGCGCAGATATGAAACCGTTGTAGACGCTTTGAATGCTATTACGATTGCAGAGGACGCAGGGGCGGACGAACTGCTGAAAATCTCGGACGAAATCAAAAAGCAGTTTGACTACTTACTCAACTACAACGTGTCCGAGGGCATTTTCGCAAAGTGCAATCCTTTCAGCATGACAGCGGGCGGCGACTTCTACTTTGAGAATGTTCTTGACGGTATCGCAGGATTAATTGAAAAGACCACCAACCAGCGTATCGAAAAGAAGCGAAAGAAGATTGAAAAAGCCACAGCGAAGTATCACAAATGATGAATGCATGGGAACTCCCCACTTACTTGTGTGTAGGTGGGGAGAATTGGAATATTAGAACGGACTTCCGGGCAATCCTTGATATTCTCAAATACTTTAACGACCCGGAATATGAGCCGGACGAGCAGTGGGAAATATGCCTTGATATTCTTTATGTTGATTATGAAAATATGCCCTATTCTATGCGAAATGAAGCGGCAGAAAAGGCGGTTGAATTTATCGACATGGGCATTAAGGACGATGGCAAGCGCAAGCCGCACACGATGGACTGGGAACAAGATGCGGCGGTGATTATACCGTCAGTAAACCGGGTGTTGGGCAAGGAAGTCCGGGCGATGGAATATCTGCACTGGTGGACGTTCTTAGGGGCGTACATGGAGATTGGGGAAAGCCTGTTTTCGCAGATTTTGAACATCCGGCAGAAGAAAGCAAAGGGCAAGAAGTTAGAGAAATACGAACAGGAATTTTACAAGGACAACAAAGCGCTGATTGATTTACAGGTGAAGCGCGTAGAGCGCAGTCAGGAAGAAAAAGACGAACTCCGAGCATTGTTCGGGTTTAATAAAAAGTAGGTGAGACTATGGCACAGCAGGCGGACGGAACTGTATATGTTGATACTTTGATGGACACTACAGGTTTTAAAGCAGGTGGTAAAGAAGTTGAAGCCGCCGCAAGAAGAATGGCCAAAACTGTGTCTAATATTGGAAGCAATGCAAAAGCATCTACAAAAAAACTTTTGGATTCATTTACAAAAGCCAATAGGCCCATCAATGGATTAAAGGAAAACGTTGATTCTCTCAGACAAAAAATGGAGAGCCTAAGAGAACAAAAAGTTACAACAGACGAATTTAATGAAATTGAAAAGCAGATAAAAGAAGATACAAAAGCGATGGACAATCTCATCGCTAAACAAAAAGCCTTTGTTGATTTGGGCGGTAGTAAAAAAGACTCCGCGTACATAGAGGATGAAAAACGAATTGAAGAATTGAGAAACAGCATAAAATACGCCACCGCAGAAAAAGAGGAATTGATAAAGGCCGGAGGTGCTTATACCGGAGAAACGATTGATGGAACTGGAACAGAAGAATATGGTGCAGCTGTAAAGGAATACGAAGCAGCAGTTGTGAATTTAAACCAACAGACTATGAAAGCCCAGTCTGCGTTTTTGCAGCTTTCCGATAAAGTGCAATCATTGGGGGGGGAGCGTCAGCGGAATAATGAGGTTGCGAACAGCTCTTAATAATTTGCAGACGGTTGCAAACAATGTAAGGCACCCACTTGAAGCAATAAAATCTTCCTTCGCCTCTTTTGTTGCGAGCATAAAAGATAGGGCGGCAGGCGTAGCGGCTACTCTAATAAACGGAGTTGCGCATCCGTTTCAAACTTTAAAAAACATAGCAATTCCGGCACTAAATAAGATTTCATCGGTTGTAAAATCAGTCGCAAAAACCATTGCAAAATCGCTGGTATCTGGCTTGAAAAAAGCCGGAGCCGCTATGCTCTTTTTGAATAACAATACAAAGAAAACAAACGGTTCGTTCGGCTCAGGTTTGAAAACCGTTCTTAAATATACGCTTGGAATCCGCTCCCTGTACGTGCTTTTCAATAAATTAAGAAGTGCGATAAAGGACGGATTCAGCAACCTTGCGCAGTATTCCAGTACGACAAACAAAAGCATCTCTATACTTATGTCGTCTTTGACGCAGTTGAAAAACAGCTTGGCAACGGCGTTTGCTCCGATATTAAACATAGTCGCGCCAATATTAGCGACGTTTATCAACATGATTTCCAAGGCGGCAACCTATGTTGGCATGTTTTTCGCCGCTTTGACTGGCAAAAATTCATTTGTCAAAGCAATTCCTGTTCAGGAAGATTATGCCAAGTCGCTCAATGACAGTGCAAACGCAGCCAAGAAAAGTGCAAAAGAAACGAAAAAATCTGCGGAAGAAACTGAAAAAGCGAAAAAGAAGAATGAAGATTACCTGTCAGGGCTTGATGAAATCCGCAGGTGGGAGTCCAAAAAGAAAGAGGAGGAAGATAAGGACAAGGATTCCAATAATAGTCTTGACGTACCCGGATATACCCCGCCATCGCCGCAGGATATGTTTGAGGAAGTGCCGATTGAAAACGGCATAAAAAAGTGGGCTGAAAGAGTCAAAAAGGCTTGGGATGATGTAGATTTTTATGACCTTGGCCGCGCCCTCGGGGAAAAATTGCGCGACGCATTGGATAACATACCGTGGGATAAAATACAGGAAAGCGCGCGTAAAGTAGCAAAATCATTAGCCACGTTTTTGAATGGATTTTTTGAGACTCCCGGGCTTGCAAAAAGTATAGGCAGAACCATAGGAGAGATGATTAACACCGCCGTTATTTTTGCAGAGGAATTTATAAAAGATTTCCATTTCGACTCACTCGGAAAATTTATTGCAGAAGCGATGAACAGCGCAATCAAGACTATAGATTGGGCGAGACTTGGCCGGACAATCCGCAATGGATTGAATGGAGCGTTTGAGTTAGTAGAAGCATGGAGCAAAAACTTTGATTTTAAACAGCTTGGACAGTCAATAAAAATAGCGCTAAATTCGGCCTTAAATGGAATCAAATGGAAAACTGCAATTTCCGCAACAAAAAATATTGGAAAGGGAATTGCAACATCCATAAATGAATTTGTTACACCAACAACGTTCGGCAATATTGGCAGAACAATAGCAAGTGCATTAAATACTGTAATAGCTGGCGTTCATTCTTTTCTTTCAACGTTCAACTTTGAAAACCTTGCCCGCAGTATCGCCAGAGGAATCAACAATTTTATTGAGAATACAAACTGGCAGGAAGTCGGACAAACTATAGGGATTGGATTACAAGCCGCTATTGACTTTGTAAGCACATTGATAAGCAGCATAAAATGGGAAAATGTGCTAAACGCTTTTCAGGAATTTTGGGAAGGCATATCAGAGAATGTGGATATGGGGAAAGTAGGAGCCATATTGCTGACCGCTCTTGGCGTTTGGCTTGCCGTTAATGCCGCAACTGCAATAGGAGCAAGTGTACTGAAAAAGGTCGGAGAATCTATTGCATCCGCAATTGTATCTTCAATCGTTGGCGGAATAGGCTCTGTCAGCTTTGGCCCGGTGATAGCAGCTATTGTTGCAACGGTTGCCGCAGGTGTATTGATTATAAAAAACTGGGATAAAATCTCCGCGGCGGTAGTAAAGTTGAGAGACTTTATCGCGCAAAAATGGAACGAAATAAAAACAAAAACATCTGAGGTTTGGGGCAACATACAGAACAACGTTGGAAACGTTTGGAACAACCTCAAGACATGGTCATCGCAACGTTTTAGCAATATTACAAAAAACATCACAAAGTCATGGAATGAGCTAAAAACTGGCACGTCCAATACATGGAAAAAGATAGAAAAAACCATAACCGGCGTATGGGATGGACTGAAATCATCCGCAAAAAGTATATTTGACGGCATCAAGTCGAATATACAGAGTGCTTTTGAAAATGCCAAAAGCGTAACAACAAGCACTTGGAGTAATATAAAATCGAATATTTCCAGCACGTGGAACAATTTGAAATCAAGCGCAACATCCATATTTAGCAACATTAGAGCGACAGTAACCACGGCGTGGAATAATCTGCGTTCTTCCAGTTCTAGCATATGGAGTAGTATACGCAATACAGTGTCACCCATTATGCAGGGAATGGCTAATACGGCATCTACGGTTTCGTCAAACATAAGGACATTTTTCACAGGTGCATTTACGTCAATCTATAATTCTGCATCTTCTATATTAAGAGGAGTTGGAAGTGTGATTTCTTCCGTTTGGGATAGCGTAAAAAATGCCGCTTCGCAAATATCCTCTGCCGTATCGAGTGCGCAGAAACAAGCAAGCAGTCTGCAAAAGACAGCGACATCCGCGACTGCAACAGCGTCAAAAACGACAACGACGTCAAAAACGACAACGACGTCTAAAACGACAACGACGTCTAAAACGACAACAACTGCGAAAAAATCTTCTTCGTCGAGCAAGAGCACTTCGTCAAGCAATAAAAAGAAAATAAGCATTCCGAACGGTATTCCAGTTGCGCCGACAACAAGAATCCCGTATTTGGCAACTGGTGCAGTTATCCCCCCGAACGCCCCGTTTGCGGCAGTGCTTGGCGACCAAAAACGAGGAAACAACATTGAAGCGCCAGAATCATTGCTGAGAAAAGTTGTGCGTGAGGAATCTGGAAACAAAGGATTCAGCGGAACGATTCGCATTCCTATAACGTTAAATGGCAGACAGATATTTGAAGCAATTATTGATGAAGCGAAAATAAAGCAGATGATAAGCGGCAGAAATCCGTTTGAGATGGTATAGGTGAGGATATGGCACAGCAAAAATACAAAATCAATGGAGTGGAAATATGGCAACCTGACCGAGATTTAGGATGGGATTTTGAGACAACTTACACGGAAGACAGTACAAGGATGCAATCTGGAGGCGGGGTTTTTACTGAGATGTTTACAGTAGAATCCTTTGCTTATCAAGCTTCTGGCGTGCCCGTGGACGAATGGACAAAAATCTCGCAAATGATTGTCGGAAGAAAATTCACCTTGTACGCATGGAATCCTCATTTTGGGCGATGGATGAATCACAGATGCTATGTCGGCAAGGGCACTTTGGAGATAGGCACTCTTGAGGAAAACTACGAAAAGTATTCAAGTATATCCTTTAATATGGTAGATATTCTGCCGCTGGAGATGCAGTCATGAGGAATGTAAGCAAGCAGTATTTGGACACAATGAAAGAACGGCGAAATTTTTATGTTATTGCCGAAATTACTTTTGTGAATGGCGAAACAAAGCCGCTTGGAAAAGATGATTTTTCTATATCTGGAAATTCTATTTTTGAAAGTGCAGAAAGCAGTTCTTTTCCGCTCGGCATTTTGGCGGCTAAGAGAATTACTATATCTTTGATAAATGATGATGGCAGATGGTTTAGCTATGCTTTTTATGGCGCAAAAATATCTTTGCAGACAAAGTTTGACCTAGATGATGAAACTACCGAAACACTTAACATAGGTACATTTACCGTCATTACGCCGGAAAATTATGATACAACTATATCCATTACGGCTATGGATGATAGTTACAAAACAGATATAGATTACAGCACAAAATTACTCTATCCAATGTCTGCTGGCGAAGCGTTGCGCGATAGCTGCCAGACTTGCGGCGTCGATCTACTCACAACAGCGTTTCAAAATGATGGATATATTATTCAGACAATTCCTGAAAACCTTACTCATCGCCAATTTATCGGCATGATAGCGATGATAGCGGGAGGAAACGCCGTATTTGACGAAAACAGCCGGCTTGTTATCAAACCATATGATTTTACCGCATTTGAGAAATCAGGAGACGAATGGGGCGGTATATTCGATAATCTGGCAGAAGAACGGTACATGACTGGCGATGATGTAAGAGGCGGTGTATTTGAGCCATGGGACGTTGGAGAAGTTGAAGACCCGCTTTTTTCAGATTTAGATTGCATACATTTTTTGCATGACTTTGCATCTGGAATTACGGTCGAGAGCGACGATGTTGTTATAACCGGCGTTCAGTTGCGCGGGGCAGACGAGGAGGGCAACGAAACTATACACTTATATGGCGAAAAAGGCTATATTCTTTCACTTGAAAATCAACTTGCAGTTGGGAAAGAAGATGAAGTAGCAGAACTTATTGGCAAGTCCATTGTTGGGCTGCGTTTTCGTCCGTTTTCTGGTAATCACATTTCTTATCCGATGGCTGAGTTTATGGACTTGGCTTATCTCGTTGACCGTGTTGGCAGAGCGTATAGGACGGTGCTTACAGATGTCACATTTAATTATTACGGGTTTACAAGCCTTAAATGCTCTGCTGACAGCCCGATTCGGAATAGCAGTACATATTATGGAAACGAAACAAAGGCGATTGTGCAAGCGCGAAAAGAAGCAGGAAAACAGCTTTCTGCATATGAGTTAGCAGTACAGCAAATGAACTCTCTTTCGGCAAACACAATGGGATTTTTCTCATCGACAGAAAAATTAGAAGATGGAAGCATAATTGCATATCGCCACGATAAACCGACGCGAGAAGAAAGCACAGTCATTTATAAAAGCGGAATTGATGGTTTTTTTGTATCTCGAGACGGAGGAAAAAGCTATCAGAACGGTTTTGACGCGCAGGGAAATGCTATTCTTAATGTTCTTTCTGTTATTGGAATTAACTTCGATTGGGCGCGTGGCGGCACCTTAACGCTTGGAGGGTATAACAATAAATATGGCACACTTTCTGTTTTGGACAACAACGGTCAGGAAAATTTAAGCATTGACCATTTTGGTGCATTTTACAATGGAGGAGCATTCAGGTCATATGAAAGTAATGATGATCCTATGTATTTCGGGAAATATGCAGAAATTTTATCCGGCAATTTGCAAATTGGAGAGGAATACAAGAGAGAAAACGGTGCCATTGCAAGTACGTTGCGCAACTCAATTCATTATTTAAAAACAGGAAATTCGCGTTTTCCTGACAATGAATATATTTTTTACAATGCGTTTTACCCAAATTCTATTTTATTTTGGGCGCAAACTTTTGTCCAAAACGGATGGGACTATATGATTAACAATGGTATAGACCCAGACGGATATACGGAACGGAACATATTTAATACAAGCGCCAGATTCAATGATGAAACACGTTTTTCGGCCGGTTTAACCTTTTCGGGAAAAAGCGGGTATGACGAAAATCAAGTAAGTATGTCTTTGTATAAAAGTTCGGTTGTCGATCCTTATCTTTATATAGTAGGGAATATACAAATACGAGGAAGTGTTACTTGTAATGGCAATAAACAGCGAACCGTAGAAACAAAATACGGAAATATTGGTATGAACTCTTTTGAGACTCCGACGCCATATTTCGCCGATATAGGAAGCGGTGAAATCTCAGACGATGGAGAAGTAACCATATTTTTCGACCCAATATTTTCGGAAACAATCGACTTGCAATGCGAATATCAGGTTTTCATTACAAAAACTTCGCAAAAGCAGGTTGAATGGATAGAAAAGAACAGAGAATTTTTTATAGTGCACGGGGAACCAAAAGCAACGTTCGATTGGATGCTTTGCGTTCCACAACGAGATTACAGCGCAATACGAATGGATGCAGTTGATTTTGACACGCAAAAAGAAGTGCAGTTTGATGATTCTATCTTCCGCGGAGATGACGCGGCGATGAATATATTAAATTCAGATATGCAAAATTACGAAAAGGAGCTTGAACTATTATGATCAAAAAAATCACAGCTTTTTCCATCCACACAACAGGTGAGGGCGAACGCGCAGCGTTTACTTACTCTATCATTGACGAAAACGGACACGTAACAGCGCAGAACAAGCGGGCAGAGGTTATTTTGCTTGACCCTGATATTCTTTCTGCGGCGAATGACATTTACAGCTTTTTGCAGGAAAGGATTCCTGAGTAAGGAGGTAATTTATGGCGAAACAAATACGATACGGCGCATACGAAGATTTCAAGCCAGAGAAAATGGTCACGGCAGAATTAGCCTGCGTTGTTTCCGGTGACCCGGCTGTCAGTGACGGACGAAGTGTGTATGTATGCTTTACGCCCGGGGTGGTTAAGAGGCTGACTACCTATGCGGACTTTGAACGAGAATTGGAGGCAGAATCAGAAGAAATCCGCAGTCAGTTCACGCAGGACATTAAGGATGCAATTCAAGATGCGCTTGACGCAAAGAACGCGGCAGAGACGTTTGTTGAACAGAAAGGGCAGGAGATTGATGGTTTAATTACCGAAACGCAGAAAACAACGTCTGATTTTGTCCAACAGGCGCAGAGCGATGTAAATACGGCGGTAACAAGCGCAAATGCGTCCAAACAGGCGGCAGATGAAGCGACGAAGAAAGCCCTTGATGCGGCGGATAAAGCAAATGCGGCGGCAAGTGGTGATACTGCGGAAAATACGGTTACGTTTGACAGTGGGGATGCTGAAACGCCTACAGCATGGTCTTCGGTGCCGGTCATTCAGAGTGGCGAAAAGCACAAGTCTCTCTTTTACAAGCTTTCCACGATGGCCAAAAATGTAAGATATCTTTGGAAGTTGATTGGCAACAATGATATATCTGAGATCGGCGATGCAACAGTCACAGGCGCGCTGGCGGCGTTGATGCGGGACAAGCTGAATGCGACGGATGTAGTGGATAACCTGCTTTCCACTGATGGGAATAAAGCTCTTTCTGCCGCGATGGGTAAGCAGTTGCAGGGGGCCGTTGATGAACTAAACACGAGCTATAATAAGAGATGTTTTATGTCTTCTATGACTGACGCATTAGTTGGTGGTAGTTCCTATG
>CANQSY010000034.1 GCA_947626635.1 uncultured Akkermansia sp. | reverse complement strand
TATTATGAGTGTAATCGGGTCAAATGGCAAACACCATTTTTTTATCCCTTCTCAATTTTCTATGGGATGCTAATGATCGTAAATCGTAAATAGGCGGTGGAACACCGCCCGGCCCCGGCCGCTTTCCTCATATCTCCCGCCCTAGGTTTTCCCCATTACCGATGCTCTTGCATCGCATATCCCGCGCCTTCGGCGCGCGAATTCCCCGAAAAAGCCCCTGAAGGCATGTAAGGGGATTGGACAACGCGCAAGCGTTGCCCGTAGGGCGAGTAGGCAATGGGGTGCCTACGAGTCAACGTAAATTGTAAATCGAAAATCGTAAATAGGCACAGCCCATCTCCGCTCGCCTTTCTAGCTAACACCTTGCATTGCTTCAAAAATTCCGCTCCGCATCGGCTCCGCTGGAACGCGCCACCGGCGCGCGAATTCCCTGAAATCGTAAATCGTAAATCGTAAATCGAAAATCGTAAATAGAAAAAAATTGGGGCACGGGCGTTTTTTTGTCTCTTTACCTTGACAGCGTCACAAAATCTTGCTAAATTGCAAGGGTAGCTTTTTCTTTACAACCCATGAAACGTCACCTGATTGCTGCATCGTGTGTTGCTCTCGCCGCTGCTTTCCTTTCCTCATGTCAGAAGGAAGACAAGAGCGTCGTCGAATTGGCGAATGAACTTACGGCGGAACTTCAGCAAGTCAATGACTCCGCGACCGCGAATGCTCACGCCGCACGTGTGAAGGTTCTCAACCGGCGCTTTCAGGATGCGAGTGTGCGCGTTCTCGCACTCAATGATACCGCGCTGCTTCGTGGGGCGGGATCCGACGACTCTGCGCCGGGCTCTGATTACGCAAAAGCCCTGACGGACCTGGCGCGAGAGATGGGACGAGTTCGCGCCGGCTTCCCGTCAACGGATGGTGAGGAAGTGGATCCGAAAAAATTGTTGCAGAGCATTGCTGTGGCACAAGGAAAAACGGGAACTCCCGATGAACTTGCGGAGGCAGGGGAGAGCTTCATGAAAGATGAAAATACTCCTCACGACGTGCCGGGCGAGATGCCGGAGTATTTCTCCTCCGAATCCCTCAAGGATGCCTTGGCATACAGAGCCAACGTGACGGAGGTCTCTAATCTCAAGTTCGACTCGGAAGCTGATGTGCCGGCTCTCCCGGAGCTGGGCGAGGACGATGCCGATGCAAAAGAGGGCAGTGGGGAATTCCCTGCCTCCTCCTCCGAGTCGAGCGACACCGATTCGACGTCGGGTGACACGGAGAGCGGCGATGACCAGGAGACGAGCGATGAGGATGATGGCTTCTGATGCGCCGTCGGTGAAGTTTCCTGCGTGACCCGATGGATCGGCGGTGGGCTTGTCTCGTGCGGCAAGAGCAGGGCAGGGACCGTGTTTTCTCTGATTGACAAAGATCATGCCGCGCTTCCTTTTCACTTGCGCGTACGATGGTGCTCCGTGGCGGGGCTGGCAGAGCCAGGCGGACGGAGGTACGGTGCAGGATTGCGTGGAGGAAGCTATGCGGCGCATCCTCAAGCGGCCTTGTAGAGTACACGCCGCCGGTCGCACGGACGCCGGTGTGCATGCGCTCGGTCAGCGCTTCCATGTTGATGTGCCGGAGGAGAACCGCATGGATGCCGCATCCTGGGTAGCGGCGTTGAACGCGAATCTTCCCGCATCAATTCGAGTTTTGCATGCGCAGCCCGTAGCAGATGATTGTCATGCACGTTTCTCCGCGCTGGGCAAGCTGTATGAATACCGCATTTGTCAAGCCGCGGTGTTGCCTCCCCATTGGGCGGGGCGCGCGTGGCATCGACGTGAGTGTTGCGATGAAACGCTGCTGCAGCAAGCCTTGCATGGCTACCTCGGACAACACGATTTTCGTCGGTTCGCTGCACGCCGCGGCAATGAGCCGGACCCCCTGCCTGCAGATTATTTTGTACGCACCATCGATCGCTCAGATGTCGAGCACGATGGTGAGAATATGCTCCTGCTGCGTTTTCACGGCGACGGTTTTCTGTACCGCATGGTTCGTTTTCTCGTCGGCTACGCCTGGAGCGCAGCTACGGGTCGCATCCCTCTCCGGCAGATCACGGAGGCTCTCGAACACCCGGATATTGAACGTCCCGGTCGCTACTGCGCCCCCCCGGACGGACTGTTCCTCGTCAGTGTCGATTATCCCGAGGAACCATGATGACGCCCCTCTCGTGTCCCCATAAAACGATGAATTCGTCAATCGTAAATAGGGCGCCGTCAGGCGCCCCGGGCCGCTTTCCTCATAACATCCCGCCATGATTGATCTCACCACCGATGCCCTTGCATCGCATATCCCGCGCTCCGCGCGCGAATTCCCCGAAATCGTAAATTGATTCGTCGGCACCGCATTGCCTCCTCACCCTTCGGGCAACGCTCACGCGTTGTCCAATCCCACTCCGAGCCCTCGTGGGCTTTGTAAATCGAAAATCGTAAATAGGCGCCTACGGCGCCCAGCCCCGCCATGATTGATCCTACCACCGATGCTCTTGCATCGCATATCCCGCGCCATCGGCGCGCTAGCATCCCAAATCGTAAATCGTAATTCGTAAATTGACGCTTCGGCACCCCATCGCCTCAGCGCCCTGCGGGCAAAAGCTGCGCTTTTGTCCAACCGCCCTTCCCGCCCGCTTCGCGTGCGCCCTGTACGGGGCCGTCGGGCGTCTTGTAAATAGGCGCCGCCAGGCGCCCAGCGCCTTTCTAGCTACGTATCACCGTTGACCCTGAAATTCCGCTCCGCACCGGCTCAGCATCTCCCGCGCGTAGCGCGCGAATTCCCTGAAATCGTAAATCGTAAATCGAAAATCGTAAATAGCCGGGGGCGGGGCGGAACACCGCCCCCGGCCCCGGCCCTGTTTTACAACCTTTCGGGTTACATGTCCTTCTTTGAATCGTCGGAAGAATGATCGTCATCGTCTTTCTTGGAGCCGTGCTCTTTGCATTTCTCCATGAACTCATGAGCCTTCTTTTCATCCTTGTCCACACCCTTGCCGTGAGCGTACATGTGCGCCAGTGCGCGGCAGGCTGTCGGGTTCCCCTCGTCCGCCGCTTTCTTCAAGCCGGGGAAGGCTTGGGCATACATGTGTCCCGCTTTTTCCGGGTCCTTCGGAGTCCCATTGATCCCATTTTCGGTGATATACGCTATGGTGTACTGGGCAATGGGATCGCCATTCGCCGCGGCAAGCGTCATCGTATCCACATTGATCCAGTACGTCTCATCACACGATACCCCACTACCGTCCTTCTTACAGGTGATGCCCGGAGTGGTTTCATCCTGTCCGCTCATACCCGAAGTGCTCGTATCGGTTGCGCCCATGGCCATCAGGCCGCTGAACGCCACAGCTGTCATCAGTGCTATCGTTTTCATAGGTCCCCAGCTTGCATCTACCCGACCGCCCACGCAACCTATTTTTCTATCCTTTAGCCAACCGCCCCGACTCCTTTCTAGCCAACACCTCGCATGGCTTCGAAAATTCCGCTTCGCACCGGCTCCGCCGGAACGCGCCACCGGCGCGCGAATTCCCCGAGATCGTAAATCGTAAATCGAAAATCGTAAATAGGCGCCTACGGCGCCCAGCGCCCTGCGGGCAACGCATGCGCTTTTGTCCAACCGCCCTTCCCGCCCGCTTCGCGTGCGCCCTGTACGGGGCCGTCGGGCGTCTTGACTCAGCGCCGCCCCATCGGCGCTTCGCCCTTCGGGCAACGCTCACGCGTTGTCCAATCCCACTCCGATCCCTCGTGGGCTTTGTAAATCGAAAATCGTAAATAGGCGGTGGAACACCGCCCGGCCCCGGCCGCTTTCCTACCACCCCTCACGCAACGAATCCGGAAATTCCGCTGCGCATTCGCTTCGCTGGAACGCGCCTTTGGCGCGCAAGTTCCCCGAAATCGTAAATCGTAAATCGTAATTCGTAAATAGGCAAACGCCCCGCGTTTGCCCCGCGTTTGCCCGTGGATATAGAATTTTATTTCTTTTCGCGAAATTGTGATTGACGTGTGAGGGAATATCGTGTATATTCTTCCCGCTTTTCCGTCCTTCTGTGGGACGGCTCTGGAGCGTGATCGCTTCTGTAGCTCAGTGGTAGAGCGCATCCTTGGTAAGGATGAGGTCGCGGGTTCAAGTCCCGCCAGAAGCTTTGATGCTCATGCAAGAATAAGCAGCTCAACACAAAACACAAACATTATGGCAAAAGAAGCATTCCAGCGAACCAAACCCCATGTCAATGTGGGGACTATCGGTCACGTTGACCATGGCAAGACTTCCCTCACTGCTGCAATTACCAAGGTTCTTGCAGACCAGGGCAAGGCTGAATTCAAGGCGTACGATCAAATCGACGGCGCCCCTGAGGAGCGTGAACGCGGTATCACCATTTCTACCGCCCACGTGGAGTATCAGACGGATAAGCGCCACTACGCGCACGTTGACTGCCCCGGACACGCTGACTACGTCAAAAACATGATCACCGGTGCAGCCCAGATGGACGGTGCCATCCTCGTGGTATCTGCCGCGGATGGTCCCATGCCGCAGACCCGTGAGCACATCCTGCTCGCTCGTCAGGTGGGCGTGCCCTACATCGTGGTGTACATGAACAAGATGGACCTTGCTGACCCCGAGCTCGCTGAGCTCGTGGAGATGGAGATCCGCGAGTTGCTCTCCTCCTATGACTTCCCGGGCGACGAGATTCCGATCATCAAGGGATCTGCCACGAAGGCTCTCGAGGGCGACCCGGAAGCTGTGAAGTCCATCATGGACCTCATGGATGCCGTGGATCAGTACATCCCGACCCCGGAGCGTCCGGTGGACAAGCCCTTCCTGATGCCGGTGGAGGACGTGTTCTCTATCTCCGGTCGTGGTACGGTGGCTACCGGTCGTATCGAGCGTGGCGTCATCAATAAGATGGAGGAAGTCGAGATCGTGGGCATCAAGCCGACGGTAAAGACGGCTGTGACCGACATCGAGATGTTCCGCAAGCTGCTCGACAAGGGCGAGGCCGGCGACAACGTCGGCGTGCTGCTGCGCGGCATCAAGAAGGAGGACATCGTGCGCGGTCAGGTGATTGCCAAGCCGGGCTCTGTGACTCCGCACACCGCCTTTGAGGCAGCCGTTTATGTGCTGACCAAGGAGGAAGGCGGTCGCCACACTCCGTTCTTCACGCACTACCGTCCGCAGTTCTACTTCCGCACGACGGATGTGACCGGTACCGTCACGCTGCCTGAGGGCACGGAGATGGTGATGCCGGGCGACAATGTGACCATCTCGGTGGAGCTCATCACCCCGATCGCAATGGAAGAGGGTATGCGCTTCGCTATCCGTGAAGGTGGCCGCACGGTGGGTGCCGGCAAGGTCGCCAAGATCAAGGCGTAATCAGCCAAGCTGAGAAACCTCTCACCTCAACCGGGCTGTTTCACCTGTTCCTTAGAGAGCGTAGAAACAGCCTCCTTTCGGACGGCGGGGGTACTCCCATGAGCGGAGTACCCCCCACCGGCCAAAGGTGGGGAGAGATACTTAGGGCACTAGCTCAATTGGTAGAGCAGCGGTCTCCAAAACCGCAGGTTGGGAGTTCGATCCTCTCGTGCCCTGATACAACAACAGCCCGAACAAAGTAGGGAGCCCTCAACAGAACCGAGCCTATGTTCCGCAAGATATCCCAGTTCATTTCCGCCACGAAAAGCGAGCTCAAGAAGTGCTCGTGGCCGTGGGAGAGCGATTCCAAGGTAAAGGGGTTCAAAAAGTACCGTGAGTTAGCGAGCTCGACGATGGTGGTGCTTATCGCTATGGTGCTTCTGGGAGCGTATGTGGCCTTTTTCGATTTTGTGATGGCCCGCGTGGTAACATGGGCCATTGAACGACTTTCCTGAGCAAGCGGACGTTTATCCAACCCTGAACATCTATTCCCAACTTTTTTATCTGCTATGTCCCGTCCATACGAACGTAAATCCACGACGCACCGAGTTGTACCGGAACCCAAGGATCAGTGGTATGTGCTGCACGTGCTGTCCAACAAAGAACGCCGCGCGGTAGAAAACCTGAAGCGCTTGTTCAAGGAGGATGAGGAAGTGGGCGCTTTGCTGCAAAGTGAGCCCCTCGTGCCCATGGAGAAGGTGGAGGAGGTGCGTCACGGCAAAAAGTATGTGCAGGACCGCAAACTTTACCCCGGCTACGTTTACCTCAATTACGCGCTGCGCCGCCCCGATGGCTCGCTGAATAACGAGGCGTGGTACAAAATCCAGGCGGTGGATGGAGTGATCAGTTTCGCCTGCGGTCGAAACAAAGAACCGCTCCCCATGCCCGCTAAAGATGTACGCGACCTGATGAACGAGATATCACGGCGCAGTGAGGGAACGCGGCAGAAGATCGTGATCAATGTGCAGGATGAGGTCGTGGTGCTGGAAGGGGCGTTCCAGGGAGAACGCGGCATCGTGGAGGAGGTCGACACGGAACGCGGCAGATTGCGCGTCGGCGTAACCATGTTCGGAAGGTCGAACCCGCTGGACCTGGACTACACGCAGGTGCAGCTCGTGCCGGAAGACGAGAGAAACCTGCCGCGCAACACCGAGCAATCCTGAGCGTAAAAATTAGAACAGCTTTCACCGGGATGTGCGGCGCTGAGCCTACCGTCCCGACAAAACCAAACACATACAACCATGGCAAAAGAAGTAGTCAAAGTAATCAAGCTGCAGATTCCTGCGGGCGCCGCCAATCCGTCGCCTCCTGTGGGACCGGCGCTCGGTCAGGCAGGCGTCAACATCATGGGCTTCTGCAAGGAGTTTAACGCGAAGACTCAAAAGCAGGCCGGCGACGTGCTCCCCGTCGTGATCACTGTCTATAAGGACAAGTCCTTCGACTTCATCACCAAGATGCCCCCGGCGGCTAACTTGCTCAAGAAGGCTGCAGGTATCTCCGGCGGATCGGGCGAACCGAACAAAAAAAAGGTGGCCAAGATCACCAAGGAGAAACTTATGGAGGTGGTGAACACGAAGATGCCGGACCTCAACACCAAGGACCCCGAGGCCGCCGCCCGCATTATCGCCGGCCAGGCACGCCAAATGGGCATCGACGTGGAAGGTCTCTAACCCCCTTTCCTTACCCCGCAGGAGGGAATCCTAATCCAACATATTAACCCGAACGTACTGCAATTCATATTATGTCAAATAAACATTCCAAACGCTACACGACAGCGGCTCAGCTGGTGGATCGCACCAGGACTTACGCTGTAGAAGAGGCTGTGGAGCTGATGAAGAGCTTCCCCGCTCCCAAATTCGACCCTACCGTCACCGTATCGTTCCACCTTACCGTGGATCCTCGCAAGTCCGACCAGATGGTGCGTGGCTCCGTGGCTTTGCCCCATGGTACCGGTAAGAATGTGCGCGTGATTGTCTTCGCCCAAGGCGAGGCCGCTCAGGCCGCTCTTGAGGCCGGAGCCGAGAAGGTGGGCCTGGAGGACCTAATCAAGGAAGTGCAAGCCGGATACTTGGACTTCGACAGTGCAATCGCCACCCCGGACGCCATGGCCCAGGTGCGTAAGATTGCCCGCGTGCTCGGTCCCCGCGGATTGATGCCCAACCCAAAAACCGGTACCGTGACAGATGACACCGCCAAGGCCGTCCGTGAAGTGAAGGCCGGGCGCGTCGATTACAAGGTCGACAAAGGGGCGAACATCTCCGCTTCCGTAGGAAAGCTTTCCTTTGATAACGAGAAGCTCGCGGAAAATGTCCGCGCCCTGATCGCTTCCGTGGTGAAGGCTCGTCCCGCCGGCGCGAAGGGCTCCTATATAGCCTCCGTGACGATTACCAGCTCCATGAACCCCGGGATCGTCCTGAGCGTCAATGAGTATTCCAAGAACTGAACCCCTAACGAGAACGATTTATGAGTACAGAAAAGAAAGTGAATGCTGATAAGGAGGTTATTATTTCGCAGCTGCTCGCGAAGGTGAACGGCTCCCCCTTCCTTATCGTCATCGATTACTCCGGAGTGAGCGTGCCGGAGTTCACCTCCCTGCGCGCTTCTCTCGCTGGGGTCGGCGCTTCCTGCACCGTGGCCAAAAATTCCTACATGGCCAAGGCGCTGGCACAAGCGGGTCTCCCGGATATCACGGCAGCTCTGAAGGGACAAACAGCCTATGTGACGGGCGAGAGCGATATCTGCTCCGCCGCCAAGGTCATCAACGGCTTTGCCAAGACCTCCAAGAAGGCAGCCTATAAGACGGGTATCTTGGATGGGGCTCAGCTGGATCCCGGTAAGATTCAGGCGCTCGGTGAGTTGCCGAGCCGCGAGGTGCTGCTTGCTACCTTGTTGGGTACCATCAATGGCGCCGGTGCGGCCCTCGCTCGCGTCATTCAGGCACATGTCGACAAAGAAGGAGGTACAGCAGAGTAAATCTGTGTCAGTATCGAAAAAAGACTTGAATAGATGGCGGTGATGTGGTATCACTGCGCGCCGCCTGAAAAAATGATTAGGTCCTCTGTCGGCTCTCCGGCCGGTGAGAACTGAAATGGACGGGAAGCCCCCGTCCGCGACAAGAACCAATTAAAAAACAATACAATATACAATGGCTGATATCAATAACATCGCAGAGGAGCTCGGTAAGCTTACTATCCTGGAAGCCGCTGAGCTTGTGAAATTGCTCGAAGAGAAGTGGGGCGTATCCGCCGCAGCTCCTGTGGCAGCTGCCGCCGCGGTCGGTGGTGCTGCACCGGCTGAGGCCGCCGAGGAGAAGTCAAGCTTCGACGTAGAGCTGACGGATGCCGGAGCCAACAAGATTGCCGTGATTAAGGCGGTGCGTACCGTGAAGCCCGGTCTTGGGCTGGCCGACGCGAAGAAGCTTGTTGAGGGCGCTCCTGCCATGGTGCTTGAAGGCGCTTCCAAGGAAGACGCCGACAAGGCAAAGGCAGAGCTCGAGAAAGCCGGCGCCAAGGTTACCATCAAGTAATCGACTGCTTTTCACCGAAAGCAGGGGAGGATGTTTTTCCTCCCCTGCCTTTCGTGTCCTTCCGCTTGCCCCGCGCAAGTGCCTTTCCCCTCACATCCTGCACGCTCCTTAAAATCGACCCGGCGCTCTGATGCGCAAACGTTCACAGCCCCGGGTCGGTTTTACCAAACGTGAACCGACCCGCACCCCGGAACCGGGTGCAAAACTTAATCTCCGCCCAACTCTATGTCTAAGCCCAAGCAAGAGCGAATTAGTTTCGGTAAGATCAAAGAGGTCATCCAGCCGCCGAACCTCATCGAGATACAGACAAAATCATACGAGGAATTTTTACAACGCTTTACCGAGCCCTCAAAACGGCTCAAAATGGGTTTGCAATCGGTACTCGCCGAGCACTTCCCGATTGAGAGTTACGACTCCCAGATTCGGCTTGAGTACGTGTCCTACGAAGTGTCTCCGCCCAAGACGACGGATTTTGCGGCGATCCGCGCCGGGGAAACCTACAGCTCATCGCTCTACGTCCGTTTCCGCCTGAAGTGCGGGGACTACTCCGCAGAGGAAAATGTGTACATGGGGGAGATCCCGATGATCACGGATCGCGGTACCTTTGTCATCAACGGCGCGGAACGTGTCATCGTTGCGCAGCTGCATCGCTCGCCGGGCATCTGCTACGAAAAGGCGCGCCACGCAAACGGAAAAGAACTCTACTCCTTCCGCATCATCCCCGATCGAGGTTCTTGGCTGGAAGTCCAGTTCGACACCAATGACCTGATGTACGTCTATTTGGACCGCCGCCGCCGTCGCCGTAAGTTCCTTGCGACAACTTTCCTGCGCTATCTGGGGTACGAGACGGATCGGTCGATTGTGGAGCAGTTCTACTCCATCCAGAAGATGAAATTGGCCGATGTAAGCGCCGAAGAACTCGAGTACCTCGTCCCCTTTGAGGATGTGAAGCACAGTGAGAAGTCTGGCTCGCGCGCTGCCTCCGTCATCGCTAAGGCGTACGAGCCTCTCAGCCTCGCTACCGTGCGGCGAATGCAGGAGTTGGGCATCAAGTCCATCGAGGTGATTGACCAGAGAGAGGACGAGCTGCTCGTGAAGACCCTCAAAAAGGATCTCTCCTTTGATCGTGAAAGCGCCTTGAAGGAGATTTTCCGTAAGTTCCGCCCCGGAGATCCCACGTCCGTGCAGCAAGCAGCCGCTGCTCTGGACCGCCTCTTCCGCGAGGAAAGGCGCTACGATCTCACCCGGGTCGGCCGTTATAAGCTCAACCAGAAACTGGGCCTCGACGTCCCGGAGGATGTCCGCCTCATTCAGCCTATCGACTTCCTCACGGCTGTGCGCTACCTTATCCGCCTCAAGCACGGCGAGGGCACCGTGGATGACATCGACCATCTGGGCAATCGCCGCGTCCGCGCCGTCGGTGAGCTCATCGCCAACCAGTGCCGCGTCGGGCTCGCGCGCACGGAGCGTCTCGTGAAGGAGCGAATGACCCTTTGCGATGCGACCCGCAATGACCTCACCCCCAGCAAGCTCATCAACCCGAAGGCCCTCAATGCCGTCATCCGCGATTTCTTCGGTCGTAGCCAGCTCTCCCAGTTCATGGACCAGATTAATCCGCTGGCCGAGTTGACCCACAAGCGCCGTCTCTCTGCTCTGGGACCCGGCGGCTTGAACCGCGACCGTGCAGGGTTCGAGGTGCGCGACGTTCATCCCTCGCATTACGGTCGCATCTGCCCGATTGAAACGCCTGAAGGTCCGAATATCGGTCTGATCAACTCCCTGTGCACCTACGCGCGCATCGATGAGTACGGCTTTATCGAGACGCCCTTCCGCAAGGTGAAGAATATCGAGAAGAAGAACAAAAAGGGCGAGGTGATCAGCTCAGAGGTGATCGTTACCAACGAGGTGGAATATCTCTCTGCCGACAAGGAAGAGTACCACCTCATCGCCCAGGCGAACAACCCCATCGACCACGACGACGGGCATGGACATTTCGTCAAGCCGCGTGTCACTGCCCGCGAGCATGGCGAATTCATCGAGGTGGATCCGCGCCGCGTCGAGTACATGGATGTCTCCCCCAAGCAGATCATTTCCATCGCTGCCGGTCTCATCCCGTTCCTGGAGCACGACGACGCCAACCGTGCCCTCATGGGCGCTAACATGCAGCGCCAGGGCGTGCCTCTCATGGTGAACCAGGCCCCGCTCGTCGGCACCGGCATCGAGGCCAAGTGCGCCCGCGATAGCGGCGCCGTTGTGGTAGCCGCCGGACCCGGCATCGTCGCTTCCGCTACGGCCGAGTACATCGTCACGACCAAAGACGGCTCCCTGCCTGTGACGGCGCAGCGTTGGCTGAGCGATCCGGACTGCCTCAAGACGGACCCGCAGAAGGGCGTTTACGTGTACCAGCTCCGGAAGTTCATGCGCTCGAATGCCTCCACGTGCATCAACCAACGTCCCATCGTGACGCGCGGCGACAAGGTGAAGGCCGGCGATGTGTTGGCTGACGGACCCTGTACGGACGGCGGAGAACTTGCGTTGGGTCGCAATGTGCTCGTCGCTTACATGTCATGGTACGGCTACAACTTCGAGGACGCCATCATCATCTCCGAGCGCCTCGTGCAGGAGGATGCCTACACGTCCATCCACATCGAGGAGTTTGAGGAAAAAGCGCGCGATACCAAGCTCGGTCCCGAGGAAATCACACGCGACATCCCCAACGTTGGCGACGAAGCTCTCAAGAATCTCGGTAGTGACGGTGTTGTGCGCATCGGCGCCGAGGTTAAGCCGGGTGACATTCTCGTGGGCAAAATCAGCCCTAAGAGCGAGACCGATCTCGCCCCGGAGGAGCGCCTGCTGCGCGCTATCTTCGGCGAGAAGGCGGCGGATGTGAAAGATACCTCGCTGCGCGTTCCCCCCGGCACGACGGGGGTGGTGATGGATGTGCGTATCGTTCGCTCCATGGCTCCGGGAGCGCCGGAGTTGGATACGGAGAAGGAAAGCCAGAAGCAACGCAAGAAGGTGGATGAGGACTACGCTCGTGATAAAAAGAATCTCATCGACCTGCTCACGAGTAAGCTGTCGGACCGCCTGCTCGGCGAGAAGATTCCGCTGGAGGTGACGCGTGCCGGTACGAACGACGTCATCATCCCTGCGAACCGCAAGATTACCAAAACCTTGTTGCATAACCTGGCGGTGCATCACGACCAGATCGAGATGAACGAAAGCCCCGTGCGTAACCAGATCTTCGAGATCATCAACGCATACGACGCCCGTTTCCGCGACCTTGATGAGGAGCGCGACCGCCGCCTCGACCAGATTGAGGCCGGCGCCGAAGTTGAACCCGGCGTTGTCACCGAGGTGAAGGTTTACATCGCTACCAAGCGTAAGCTCGGAGTCGGCGATAAAATGGCCGGACGCCACGGCAACAAGGGCGTCTGCTCCCGCGTGCTGCCCGTCGAGGATATGCCGTATCTGGAAGATGGAACTCCCGTCGACATTATCCTTAACCCGCTGGGTGTGCCTTCGCGTATGAACGTGGGTCAGGTGCTGGAGGCTCACTTGGGCGTCGCGGCTAAGGCGCTCGGCTTTAAAGTGGCTACGCCCGTGTTTGACGGCATCGACGAGGGGAAGATATGGGACTACATGAGCCAGGCCAAGAAGGTGCCCGGTTTCACCTGGGTGGGCGACGGCAAAGATGGCTCCGTGGCCGGCAAGAGCCGACTCATCGACGGTCTCACCGGCGAGTACTTCCACTACCCTGTCGTTGTTGGCTACACCTACATGCTCAAACTGAACCACCTTGTCGCTGATAAAGTGCACGCTCGCGCAGTTGGCACCTACTCGTTGGTCACCCAGCAGCCGTTGGGCGGTAAGGCCCAGCACGGCGGACAACGCTTCGGAGAAATGGAGGTGTGGGCCATGGAGGCTTATGGCGCCGCCTACACGCTCCAGGAGCTGCTCACCGTCAAGTCGGACGACGTGCAGGGACGTACGCGCATCTACGAAAATATCGTCCGAGGCGATAACTCGCTGGAGGCCGGTACGCCTGAGTCCTTCAACGTGCTGATCAAGGAGATGCAGGCCCTGTGTCTGAATGTGCAGCCGATGGAGAGGAAGGATCGCGAGGGCGCTCCTCCCGCAGAGGAAGATCTCTTCCAGGTGCTCGCCAGCGGAGGGGACGAGGAAGAGATGCGCAAGGATGAGGAAAACTACGAAAACACCATCGAGATATCACTGGACGGTTATGATGCCGAACCCGCCGATGCTATCGATGTGGCCGCCGAGGAGGAAGAATCCGATATGTAACTTCAACCTGAATTTCTCAAATAACCCTTAACTCCTACTCATATGTCTCTGACTGATATCAACAATGAGAAGCCGAAGAACTTCGATCAGGTCTGCATCACCGTGGCAAGTCCGAAGGACATCGTCGAATGGTCCAGCGGCGAGGTCAAAAACCCGGAAACTATCAATTACCGCACGTTCAAACCGGAACGCGGCGGCCTCTTCTGCGAGCGTATTTTCGGACCTACCCGCGATATGGAGTGCTCCTGCGGTCGCTACAAGCGCGCCAAGAACAAGGGAACGATTTGCGATCGCTGCGGCGTGGAGGTAACTTCGTCCCGCGTGCGTCGTGAGCGCATGGGGCACATCAATTTGGCCGTGCCTGTTACCCACATCTGGTTCTACAAGTGCATGCCCAGCCGTATCGGCCTCATGCTCGACCTCACCGCCAAAGACCTCGAGCGCATCATTTACTACGAGGACTACATCGTTGTCGATGCCAAAGGTGTCAATGGCGTGGAGCGCGGTATGATCCTCACCGAGGAACAGTACGATGAAATGCAGGAGAACTACGGCGAGGACGCTCCGGAGGCGCTTATGGGCGCTGAGGCTATCCAGCGTTTGCTCCAAACCATTGACCTGGATGCTCTCGTTGACCAGCTCCGCCACGAGATGGAAAAGACCAACTCGAAGCAGAGCAAGCGCAAGATTGCTAAACGTTTGCAGCTCGCCCAGGGCTTCCGCAACAGCGGCTGCCACCCCGAGTGGATGGTGCTGACGGTTCTTCCCGTCATCCCGCCGGATCTGCGTCCGCTCGTGCCGCTGCCCGGAGGTCGCTTCGCTACCAGTGACCTGAATGATCTCTACCGTCGCGTCATCAACCGCAACAACCGCCTTTTGGAACTTGCTTCGTTGCAAACGCCGGAGGTCATCCGTCGCAATGAGATGCGCATGCTGCAAGAGGCGGTGGATGCGCTGTTCGACAATGGTCGCCACGGACGCCATGTGACGGGAGCAGGGAACAGGCCCCTCAAGTCTCTCTCCGATATGCTGAAGGGCAAGAGCGGTCGTTTCCGTCAGAACCTGCTCGGTAAGCGTGTGGATTATTCCGGTCGTTCCGTGATCGTCATCGGACCCAACCTGAAGATGAATCAGTGCGGTCTGCCCAAGAAAATGGCGCTCACGCTCTTCGAGCCGTTCATCATCCATCGCCTCAAGGAGCTCGGCTATGTGCACACCGTGCGTTCGGCCAAGAAGATGATTGATCGCAAGGAGCCTGTCGTTTGGGATATCCTGGAGGAGGTCACGAAGGGCCATCCGGTGTTCCTGAACCGTGCTCCGACGCTGCACCGCTTGTCCATCCAGGCTTTCGAGCCGGTTCTCATAGAGGGTTCGGCTATTCGTCTGCATCCTCTCGTGTGTACAGGGTACAACGCTGACTTCGATGGCGACCAGATGGCCGTCCACGTGCCGCTCTCCGTGGAGGCTCAGCTTGAGGCCCGTTTGCTCATGCTTGCCCCCAACAATATCTTCTCGCCGGCATCGGGTAAACCCATCAGTACCCCCACCCAGGATATCATTCTGGGCGCGTACTACCTCACGCACACCCGCGCTAAAATTGTCAAGGAAAACCAGGACAATCAGCACCTGCTTCCCCTCTTTGAGTCCATCTCGGAAGTGGAGTTCGCCATCGCTTCCCGCAAGATTGGCTACCACGACTGGATCCGCCTCAAGAACCCGGATTATGGCAAAACCGGCCGGGAGTTCGATCGCCTCTCCTTTAACCAGGAGAACGTCGATAAAAAGACCATCGTCACAACCGCCGGTCGCGTGCGCTTCAATGAAATATGGCCGAATGAGATCGGCTATATCAACCGAAACGTCGGTAAAAAGCAGCTCGGTGAAATTATCTGGCGCTGCTACCAGACCTGCGGTCAGAAGCGCACCGTTGAGACGCTTGACGCGTTGAAGGCTCTCGGCTACAAGGAGGCGACGCGCTCCGGCTGCTCAATCGGTATCGTCGATATGGTGGAGCCGGAGAGCAAGGATGCTCTCATTGCTCAGGCCTATGACGAGGTCACCAAGGTGACGGAGCAGTATGAGGAAGGCCTTATAACGAACGGCGAGCGCTACGAAAAAGTGGTGAACATCTGGTCCTCCACGACGGATGCCATCCAGAAGGAACTCTACACGAAACTGGAGTACAACGATGGTTCCGCCGTTGCCAACCCGCTCTACATGATGGTTGATTCCGGCGCTCGTGGTAACAAGGCGCAGATCAAACAGCTCTCCGGTATGCGCGGCCTCATGGCTAAACCTTCCGGCGAAATTATCGAGCGCCCCATTACCTCCAATTTCCGTGAGGGCCTCTCTGTGCTGGAGTACTTCATCTCCACCCACGGCGCCCGTAAGGGTCTCGCCGATACGGCTTTGAAAACCGCTGACTCCGGGTACATGACCCGTAAGCTTGTCGATGTCGCGCAGGACGTTATCGTGCGCGACGAGGATTGCGGCACGCACAACGGTATCGTCATGACCGCCATCTACGATGGAGAGGATGAAATAGCCTCTCTCTCTACGCGAGTCTACGGACGCGTCACCTGTGATGATATTATCAATCCCACGACGAAGGAGCTGATCGTTGCGCGCAACGAGATCATCACGGATGAAGCGGCCAAGCAGATTGAGAAGGTGGGCATTGAGAAAGTGCGTGTGCGCTCCGTGCTCACTTGCGAGCTCTCTAAGGGCTGCTGCGCCAAGTGCTATGGTCTGAATCTTGCCACCGGCAAGGCGGTCAAGGTGGGTGAAGCCGTGGGCATCATCGCGGCTCAATCCATCGGCGAACCGGGTACCCAGCTCACCATGCGTACCTTCCACGTCGGCGGTACCGCAACGGCAGCTTCCAACCGTCCGGAGTATGTCTCCAAGACCGCCGGTCGCGTCATCTACGATGAGAACCTGCGCGACCGCTGCGTAGAGGATGAAAATGGCAACAACGTCGTGCTCTGCAAGAACGGCAGCGTGAAGATCTACGATGCCGAGGGCAAGGAGCAGGAAGCTTATCAGCTCGCGATGGGTGCCGTGCTTCACGTGAAGGATGGCGAGCAGATTAAGGCGCAGAAGCTGATCGCCGAATGGGATCCCTTCGCGATTCCCGTGATTTCTGAGATCGGTGGTACCGTGGAATTCCAGGACATGATCGAGGGCATTACCTGCCGTACCGAAGCCGGCCATACGGAATCCGGCAAAGGTACCACGGTCATCATTGATCACCGCCAGGACCTCGCCCCTCGTATTGTCGTGCATACCGGCAAGGGCGACAAGGACAAGCCGCGCGTTTACTCCATCCCGACCGGCGCGTATTTGGCTGTCTCCAACAAGCAGAAGATTTCTGCCGGTACACAGATCGCCAAGACTCCGCGTAAGGTCCAAAAGACGAATGATATTACCGGCGGTCTCCCGCGCGTCGCCGAGCTCTTTGAAGCCCGTCGCCCGAAGGATACCTGCGTGCTCGCCGAAATCGACGGCATTGTCGCCATCGATGATGCCATGATCCGTGGCAAGAAGGTGGTCACCGTGTACCGCGATGCTGCGGCCCGCGATGCCGCTACCAAGAAGGGAAGACGTTCCACTCGCCTCACCGAAAAGGATGAGAATGATGGCATGATCTCCTTCAAGCACCTCGTCCCCATGGACCGCCACATCATCGTCCATGACGGCGATTACGTACACGCCGGTGAGCCCCTCTCCGATGGCTCGGAGGCTTCCGATGAAATCCTGCGTATCTGTGGCAAAGAGGCCCTGCAGGAGCACCTCGTCAATAAGGTGCAGCAGGTGTACCGTGTGCAAGGTGTGGAGATTAACGATAAGCACGTCGAAATCATCGTCTCCCAAATGCTGCGCAAGGTGCGCGTCAAGGATCCCGGCGATACCGGTCTCCTCTGGGGCGATGAAGTCGACCGTACGACCTTCGTCCGCATCAACAAGGAAACCGTCGAAATGAATGGCCGTCCCGCTGAGTGCGAGCCCGTATTGCTCGGCATTACCAAGGCTTCTCTCAAGACGGATTCCTTCATCTCGGCCGCTTCCTTCCAGGACACCACCCGCGTGCTCACGGAGGCCGCCACCCTCGGTAAGACCGACCTGCTTGAGGGATTCAAGGAGAACGTTATTCTGGGGCATCTAATCCCCGCCGGTACCGGTTTCACCCGCTACCGCAATATCGTTGTGGAACCGGCCCCGGACGCTACGCCTATCCCCCGTGCTTCCTACGAGGTGGAGGAGGATGCTGCCCCGACCGACGATACGATTTCCGTCGGCTCCGACGACTGATCCTTCGCGTTCAGCCCTTCCTCGCCCGCTTTCCTACCACGGAGAGCGGGTTTTTTCTTGCCTCCCCAAGAACGTCTGATAGTATCGGGGAGGAAATGAGTGAACTTCGCGCAGAACAAAACGATACGCCGCGTTTTTCGGATTCGCTGTTCATTCTTTGTATCCTCGTGTTGCCGTTACTTTTCCTGGACATCTTTTTCTCATTCATGGTGCTGTTGTTGGAGGCGCTACCCGCCGTCTTCGTGTACTTGCCGCTGCGACATAGGACCGCGCGCTGTCGTTGTGCGTATTATGCAAGCGGCGCTGGAGTTGCTGTGCTGTGGCTCTTGTTCATGTTGTTTGGTCTGGCTTTTCATGGAGTATATTCTCTGTTGGATCTTGGGTTGTGTGTCGTCTATACTTTGGGTGTGGCAGCGCTGCACGGTGTTGCCTTTTTAATCTTCTACGCTCTGTGGAAATGGAATCGTGCAGGGAGCCCGTGAAGCGGGCGCCCTACATGGGGCCGTCGCCTGCTTGCGCATTGCATTTCCCGCGCCATCGGCGCGCGAATTCCCCGAAATCGTAAATCGTATGTCGTAAATCGTAAATAGGCGCCGCCAGGCGCCCCCGCCCCTCGCCTTTCTAGCTAACACCTCGCATTGCTTCAAAAATTCCGCTCCGCACCGGCTTCGCCGGAACGCGCTTCGCACGCATTATTTCCAAATCGTAATTCGTAAATCGTAATTCGTAAATAGGCAAACGCGTCCGCGTTTGCCCGGTCGCTTTCCTCCTATCACCGCACTCATGCTCCCGAAAATTCCGCTCCGCACCGGCTCCGCTGGAACGCGCTTCGCACGCATTATTTCCAAATCGTAATTCGTAAATCGTAAATCGTAAATAGGCGCCGCCAGGCGCCCCGGGGTTTTTTCTTTTCTCTTGAGGGAAGATGCGGTAGAATAGCGGCGTTATGTTGCAAGCAGGTATTGTAGGATTGCCGAATGTCGGAAAGTCAACTTTATTCAATGCGGTGACTCGCTCCCGTAAGGCGGAGGCGGCGAATTACCCTTTTTGCACGATTGACCCGAATGTCGGCGTGGTGGAGGTGCCGGATTCGCGGTTGGCGGTGCTGGCCGAGATGAGCAAGAGCGCGCAGACGATTCCCGCTGCCATCGAGTTTGTGGATATCGCAGGTCTGGTGAAGGGGGCGGCCGAAGGCGCCGGGTTGGGTAACAAATTCCTGTCGCATATACGTGAGACGGATGCCATCGTGCAAGTCGTGCGCTGCTTCGAGGATTCGGATATTATCCATGAGCTGGGTACTGTCGACCCCGTGCGCGACATTGAAATCATCAACAACGAGCTGATTCTTGCCGACATTTCCGCGCTGGAGAAACGTCGCGAGTCTCGAATCAAGAAGGCAAAGAGTGGGGATAAGGAAGCGAAGGAGGAAATATCCCTCATCGAAAAACTCCTGCCGCACCTGGACGCCGGCAATCCCGCCATCACGCTGGAGCTTTCCGACGCCGAGCGCAAGCTGCTCCATTCCTTCTTCCTGCTCTCAAACAAAAAAAGTATTTTTGCGTGCAATGTGAGCGAGGAGGAACTCGCTACGGCAGTGAATGATCCGGATTCCCATCCCTTTGTCTCCGCCGTGCGTCGCTACGTCGCCGAGCAGCACCACGCAGAGGCTGTCGTCATCTCCGCCCGCATTGAGGAGGAGCTCTCCGACCTGCCGGAGGACGAGGCAAGCGAGTATCTGCATGATCTCGGGGTTAAGGATTCCGGTGTAAGTGAACTCATCCGCGCTGTTTACCATCTCCTCGGTTTGCGCACTTACCTGACCACCGGACCGAAGGAAACCCGTGCCTGGACCATTCCCGCCGGAGCGAAAGCCCCGCAGGCGGCCGGGGTCATCCACACAGATTTTGAGCGAGGCTTCATCGCGGCGCAGGTGGTAGCGTACGAGGATCTCGTGGCGTGTGGCTCATTGCTCAAAGCAAAGGAGAATGCCAAGCTGCGGATTGAAGGGAAGGATTATGTGGTGCAGGATGGCGATGTGGTGGAGTTCCGCTTTAATGTGTCCAAGTAATCATTGCACCCCCCGCGCTCCGCGCGCGAATTCCCCCAAATCGTAAACGGTTAATTAGAGGTGGTAAAATGAGGGGGACTGCGGGAGAATAAACGCAGTTGCGGAAAGGGGGAGAGCCCCGTTACGATGTCAGAGCGCCATGTGCCCCGCCATAGGACGCCTCCGCAATAGACTCGTACGGTTGAGAGGTCAAGAAGTGTGAATGGCAAGAACAAATGCAACTCTTTATATCCTATTGTATTTCATTTTGTAATCCAAAAAGTCGGGAGGCGGATGTGAATTGCAAGAACAAATGCGACATATGACAGAAATAGTTGAGGTCATGCGAAGAGAGGGGTAAAATAGTGA
>CANQSY010000033.1 GCA_947626635.1 uncultured Akkermansia sp. | reverse complement strand
AGACTGAGGGCGACGTGGGATACGGATGTACTTGATGATATATTGTTTGGCAACGATTTAGAGCATAAATGAACCTCCTGTCTCTTTCCTTAAAATGAATCCAGTTTTCAAATGCGTTTGCCCTGCCCCACGACCCGGGGCAAACGCATTGGGGAATGCGTTTGCCTATTTACGATTTACGATATGGATGCTAGCGCGCTGCGCGCGGGGAGGCAAGGCGCCCGACGGCCCTGGGCGCCTAGCGGCGCCTATTTACGATTTACGATTTGTTGATAATGTGCGCGTTGCGCAGTTTTTTTTCGAATGATGAACATGTGCAGCGAGTGCTAGAGAGCCATCAACATGATGACCGCGTATCGTCATGATTTTGATGCGTATCAACGTTTATATACCTCACCGGAGCATATCGAGCGCGCGGCGCGTGGCTTCCAGCGCCACGTCAATATCTTGCTCCGTGTTATAGAGAGCAACGGAGTAGCGAGTCGTGCCGGTGATGCCCAAGGACTGCATGAGCGGCTGACAGCAGTGATGTCCGGTTCGCACAGCCACGTTCATCTGATCCAACAGCATGCCGAGATCGTAGTGATGAACATTCGGGGAGTGCACAGAAACAAGTGAGGTACGTCCACCTGCTCCACCGAGAATCCTGATCTCCGGCATCCCGGCCAACCCGGCGCATAAACGCTCAACAAGGTCCTGCTCATGGGCACGGATGGCAGGCAAGCCCAGGTCCCGTACGTAACGCAGAGCCTCCGCAAGAACGATATTACCGCATATATGGGGGGTACCGGCTTCGTACTTAAAGGGCAGTTGATTGTAGGTGGTCTTGGCAAAAGTTACAGAGCTGATCATCTCCCCGCCGCCCTTCCACGGAGGCAGCGCATCAAGCAACTCCGCACGTCCCCACAACACTCCGGTTCCTGTCGGCGCAAAGACTTTGTGTCCGGAAAAGGCCAGGAAGTCGCAGCCCATCTTCTGCACATCCAGCGGCTCGTGCGCCACAGCCTGGGCAGCGTCCAGAAGCACCCGCGCCCCGACGGAGTGCGCTCGCTCAATGATTTCCTCCACCGGCAACCTCAACCCAAGTGCATTGGATACCATCGGCACCGCCACCATCACCGTCCTCTCCCCCAACATCTTGCCGTAGGCCTCCCCATCGAAGCGGAGATCCTCCGTGAGGGGCACGACTCGCAAGACGGCTCCCGTGCGTTCGCAGAGAAGCTGCCACGGCACGATATTGGAGTGGTGTGAATCCGTGGAGACGATGATTTCATCGCCGGCACTCAGCGTACCGGCATAAGTGAGAGTTTGTGCGACTAAGTTGATTCCTTCCGTCGTGCCGGAGGTAAAGATGATTTCACTCGGTGATGCGGCGCCTATAAACGAGGCGACAGAGGCTCGGGCTTGCTCGTGCGCCTCCGTGGCAGCGCGGCTCGTCCTGTGTGCCCCGCGATGCACATTGGCATTTGTCGTCTCGTAGAAATCGCGGATAGCCCGCAGCACACATTCGGGTTTCTGCGTGGTAGCGGCATTATCGAGGTATACCGGGACCGGCGGGCTTTGGCGGAAGAAAGGGAAATCGGAGCGAACATTCATGCGGTGTGGCCTCCTTTCAGGTGTTCCGCCATGCGGTGGGCCTCCGGCGGCACGTATTCTTTCCACTGTTCATCGCCCTCGTCGATCATACGGATAATATCCCTCGGGGTTCGGGTGAGCAGCTTCTGGTTAAAGTACGGGACCTCGACAATTCGCTCATTCTCACACAAGTGTTTGTAGAGATACTGGTATTTCACCGGGGGACGGTACGTGCCGGCCGTCACGAATTCACCGCTCTTGCGGTTAATCCACGGCGTGACATAGCACTTGGTCTGGTTGATGAATATGTGTGCCATACTTTCCAAGATGCCGCCCGGCATATCCGCCGCCCATTTCTCCTTGAACAACTCATGCAGCAGGCCGATGGAAAGAGCTATCGCCACGGGCTCCTTCGTAAACTGATTCAACAACGTAGAAATCCGATGGAAGTGCGTGATATTCGTCACCAGAACTGTCTTGTTCAGCGACGCCAGAGCATCCACTCGATCCAAGAAATCCAGCAGGTCGACCTCCTCCCCTCGCAACAAATTCGAGAGAGATATCTCGCAAATGTCTATCTGGCGTCCCCTCTGTTCCTCCGTCAACTCCGCAGAGAATTTAGCACGTACACTGTCCATCATCTCCAGATGAATGTTGCAAAGCGGTAAGAAACTACCTCGCATCAGAACGATGGGTCGCTTGTAGAGGAAGTCGCTGGGCTGCTGCACGCTGTTGTTTTCCGGACAAAACAAGGTGGCGTCCGATAGTCCACTGCGCACAAGCTGCAGGGCCAGGATGCGATTATCAAACATACTGAAGCCATGCCCCGAAAAGCGCATGAGGTCCACTTCATACAGACTACGATCCAAATTCTCGCCCACACACCGAACAAATTCATCCATCCGGTCACGCTTGTAAAATAATGCGTACAACAGATTCACCCCCAAAATTCCCAGCACGCGCTTCTGCATCTCCTGGTCCGGCACCGTGAGACGAACGTGCATGATGAGATCGCTCGGCTCCGCACCCGGCTTAAGCTGAAATCGCACGCCGATCCATGCCGCCCATCCGCCTGTATCTTTGTACCCCTTGCATTTGGCCGTGTTGCAGAAGGAGAAAAAGCACGTATTCTCGCCACGCTTGGTACCTAAACGGTCGATCAACTGCCGGTACTCATAGTCCATCATCTGGCGCAGCCGTTCTTCGGAGACGTAGCGCTGTACGGAGCCGTAAAGCGTGTCGCTCACCGTCATATCGTACGCCGAAATCGTCTTGGCTACCGTGCCGGCGGCTCCGGAGGAGCGGAAAAACCAGTTGGCTGTTTCCTGTCCCGCTCCTATTTCAGCAAAGGAGCCATAGTGCGTTTGGTCCATGTTGATGAAGAACGCCTTTTCCTGCGTTGCGGCAAGGGTCTGAAAGTCTGTTGCCATAAGTGGGGTGAGGTAGAGTTCGTTTAGAAGGGAAGGGGTACGGTGGGTAGGTAGCGTTGAGGAAGCGGCATCCGCAACTCGACATTGCTATTGGCTTTGGGACGGGGTTCGGTCTCTTGGACGTCATCGGCCGGCAAGGCGTCTTCCTCAATTAAATCCTGTGCTTGCGCCCCGGCCTCATCACCCGGTCGGTACTTCGGACTCAGCTGCAGCTGGCATCCATACGGGTCTTCCCCCAGCAAGGCCAGACCCTTCGGCAACACGGGAGCAATGGGCAGCACTCGTGAGAAGACGTTGCGGTTCCCACTGTCCAAGAGGTCTCCCAGCGATGGGCTCCCATCGCCATGCACGCTACACGGACCGAGCGATACATCCCCCTTGGGGAAATACTCCACATACGTAGGCCGCACGTAGCCCGGTTTGCCGTCTTTAGTGACCGGCTCGTAGCAAAAGTTGGTCGCCACCTGTCCGGAGTATTTGCAGATCTCCACCCCTTCCGTGTCCGGCGGCGGCAATATCGGCTTATCCTCGTATTTTCCCTCAGCCGCGCGCATCACCTCTCCCAGCACAGGTCCGCACACATCCGTTGCAAACGCCTCCGGGTAAATAGCGTGCCTATCATTCAAATAACCTATCCATACCCCACACGTCAACGTCGAATTGTAGGCAATGAGCGATGCATCCGCAAAATCGTAATTCGTGCCGCTTTTCACCGCGCCGTTGAAATGCTTGGGCATGTAGGAGAGGAGTCGCGTCGCGCTACCCTGTTTGAGAGACTCCTGCATGATGGAATGCAGCCGGTAGGCCGTACACGGCGACGTGCTGCTGTGCATGTGACCCGAGACATGCAGCGGATTCTCCCAAAGCAGATTGCCGGAATTGTCCGTGACCTTCGTAATCACATACGGCATGATCGGTCGTTTCCCGACATTGGGGAACACGGTGTAAGCCATCACCATCTCCTTAAAGGATACGGGTTCTGTCCCCAGGTAAACTCGGGGATAATACACGGGACGCGCCTCCGTGCTGTCAGGATTGCGTGGCGGCGGCGTGATTCCCACTCGAGTAAGGGTATCGATGAACAAACGAGCCGCTCGATTTGTTTTCGCACTCAACGCCATCCCCAATCTCGCGGACGCCGCTATTTTGGACCACTCCAGCGCCTGCCGCGCCGTCACGACATCCATGTAGCGTCCTTTCTCCACTTCCATGCCCCACTCTCCCAAGATGCCCTCCGACCCACCTATACCGGCAAGGCGATTGTCCATCGCATCGTCCACCAATCGAGAACTTGGCGAGTATCCATTGTCAAATGCGCACATGTAGAGAAACGGCAGCAACGCCGTCCCTACCGGTCTCCTTCCCCCTTCCAAAATATCGAAGTTATCCCTCTCAAAATCACGTCCTGCGACATACACGAGCGTCGCCCCCGTTTTATTATCCACGGCGTACACGACCCCATCCAAATATTTGTGCTGGTCGTGCTCCGGATCACGCGGCGCGGAATAGCGCACGTGAGCATAATCTTTTCGTTCCTCAATGTCGGCAAGCTGTTGTTTGAGGGCTTTTTCCGCCGTGCGCTGTAAATCAGCATCGATCGTTGTATAGATTCGTATACCGGCGCTTTTGACAATCTCCTCGCCCCGCTCGGCATTGTCAAAGAGATCGATAGCCTGCTGCTGAATCAACGCGTGCAAAAAAGAGGTATGTCTTTTCAACGGTTTGGGATTCACACCGAGCGGCTGCTTCTTGACTCTCTCCGCCTCCTTCAGGCTGAGCAACCCACTGCGCTGCATACGGTCTATCACATCGTTGCGCCAGCGCATATTGAGCTCGGGATTGCGAAGGGGGTTATAATTCTCAGGATTCTTGATGAGCGCGGCCAAGCTGGCTGCTTCCCGCACCGTAAGATCGGCCGGTTCCTTCCCAAAATAACCCAACGACGCCGCCCTTATCCCGTAGTACCCCCGCCCAAAGTAGATCCGGTTCAAATAAAACTCGAGTATCTGCTTCTTATCATAGCGTTTCTCCAACCTCTGCGCCAAAAAAATCTCCACCACCTTGCGCTCGTACCTCGTTCCTCCTCGCACAAGCGTTCGCCTCTCCAAGTCATACGCATTGCGCGCAAGTTGTTGCGTAATCGTCGATGCCCCCTGGTTCGCCCTGCCGTGCGAAATCACGGTCTCTTTAACCGCTCGCAATATCCCTACAGGATCATACCCCTCGTGCGTCCAAAAAGTCTTGTCCTCCTGCGCCACCAAAGCATCCACCATACTCTTCGATATTTTGTCGTATGGCACGTAACTCCTGTTCTCATCAAAAATTCTCCCTATCTCCCATCCCTTGCAATCGAAAATAATGCACGGATGATCCAAATTGTTCACGTCCTCCAAATTAAACTCATCGGCCCACCTGCTGTACTTCGCCGTCACCATGGTGAATACCACATACCCCAAACCTGCACACAGCGCCGCCAGCACCAGCCCCATCAGGAACAGGCGGCCTATCACGCTCCCCCATCGCCTACCGGCCCGCGTCTTCTGATCTCGTCGGCGCCTCGCGCCCACGCGTTGTCCCTCGGCCATGGCTCGGCGATGCAAATATTCATCATCCTGCGCCACCTCCGCTATCCTACCATCATACCCCTCTCATGGCAAGCCGCATCCGCTCCTCTCCCTTAAGAATTTTCACTCGTTGCGGTTCTGCCCGATGGAGACAACTTGATTCTTTGCTTAACGTTTTCCGGCGTTTAACTTCTTGAGTCGCTTCTTTGCCTCAACAATGCGCTGCGCCTCTTCAATCACCCTTGTGGCATCATTCAAACATTCGGTGTTGCCCCCAGCTGATATCCGATTCAGTGCGTCAGCCGTGTCCTTCAGCATTTTCGAAGATGACCTGAGTCTTTTCTCGTTGCCTTCGTTCGCCACCTTGATACAGGTCTGCACAGTCTGGGTCCACCTCCTCTTAAGTGAATCAATTTGTCCGTAATCCTCGTTCCCGGAACCATAGGCACGGCAAGTGAGGTAACGACGCATTATTTCGTTGGAACTATTGATTTCATGCTGAAGGTCGTTCACTTCTGCTGCCGCTTGTCTTTCCGACCTTGCTGATTCATATTTGGCGGTTTCCTCCTCTTCCTGCTTTTTCCACTCCTCCTCCTGTTTCCTTTGCTCTTCCTCCTCTCGCTTCAACTTCTCTTCTTTCTCTTGTCTCATTTTAGCCAATTGTTCTTCCCGGGCCTTTCTGCTCTCTTCTCGGGCTTTTGCCTCGGCGGCCATGCGGTCGCGACGTTCCTGCTCCGCTCGTTCTCTTTTTTCTTGCTTCTTGGTTTTGATATCCTTCTCCAATTGCTGGTTCTGCTCTCTGAGGTTTTTAACTTCGGCAGCAAGCGTGTCCCTTTTCTTCACCTCGGCATCATAGTTTGCCTGCGCCTCTCCCAGTTCCCCTTTTGCCACCTTGAGTTCATTCCTTATCTTTCTCAACTCGGTTTCGCTATCCGAATTCAGGAAGTACATCCAGCCGGCCCAAACAACGGTGAGCGCCGCAAATAGTTTCAGTAATGCGTCCATATTCTCGAGGTAAGGTTAAATACTGTTCAATTCTTTTTTCAGCTGCTCCTGTTGTCTCTCCCATCTATTTTTTTCGACGGTGAGGGGGCGAATACCGAGATTATTCACCCCTGTCTTAAGGTCGGAAATATTTTTGTGAATCTGATCGATCTTTTTTTGCACATTTTCAATCGAACTTTTTGTTTCGGTACTTTGCGAATAGTAATACCTGCCGCTAAAGATGGCAGCTAAGATCACGACGCCGAGCGCAATATTGATCCATTTGTCCTTGTCCATAGATATTTAATAGGTTTGAGTTTGGGCAGAGTCACGGGAAACTCCCGTTTCTCCGGAAGGTATACGCAATTTCTTTCGCATATTGACGGCATCAAGAATATTGTCGGATGCCTCCATGATTTTTTCCGCTTGATGGAAGTAGAGTTGGGTATTGCCGGTGGAAATATCGGCAAAGTCGGCAAGTTGACGCACCCGTTCCTGCAGTTGGCGCACTCTATCCGTTTCCCCCCGGGTTGCCGCGTTGAGCAAAGCCTGCACGGTAGCTCTCCAATCCTCATGCGCTCTCTGCAGTTTGTCTCGATGCTCATCCTCCAAGGCCTCTAAACAGGGCGATGTTTTGCAGGTGATGAGAATATGTCGCGCCTCGGAAATCCTACGCAGCAGTACCTTGTTCTGTCGCATGAACGCGTGGCGCGCTTCTGCAAGCTTCAGTTCCGACTCATCACCTTGATCACCATTCTCTTTTGAGATCCCTTTTTCCTTGGCAATTTGTTTCCTGAGTGAGCGCAGCTCGTTCTTCAAGCCGAGCTTTACCTCGCGCAATTCCTTCAGGGTGGATATCTCATCCTCAAATGTATCCCTCTCTTCCGCCAACTGAGCCGCAGATTCCTGCAGTTGCATTTTCATCCTATGCAACCTCTTCTCGGAAAACAAACACAGAACAAACATACACACAGCCCAGATAACAGACACCCCGGCTGATAGTCTCAATGTTGTTCGGATTCCTTTTCTCATGCGCTTAGTCCTCCTTTAGAACACCATTCAACTCGGTGACCTCATCCTCCAACAGGTCAATTTCCCGCAGCAATTCCGTGTAATCGATACGCGAACGTTTGTTGTCTACCTTGTTCAGCTCGCGTACCACGCTCTTGAGCCGAGCTTCCACCTGATCTCCTCTCCTTTCCAACTCACCATCCTTGTGGAAGTAGTGCGCTCCAATGCAAAGCGCCACCACCAGCACGACCGCCACCGCGGCGTCACTTGCCCCACCTAACCGGAACTTTTCTCCCTGAAATGACATAATGGTCGATCGATCACCGGGCAGGTGACCCCACCCGTCATCAGTCTATATCCTTTCGAAAGAGATGTACAGTTCAAAATACCTTTCTTGCGAATTTTTCGACAATTGCACAGCTGATTTGATGATGCAGGATAGGATGAGTCACTCAATTTTTTTGTTAAAGATCTTCTTATATTGCCTTTTTTATCAGTACAATGCAGAAACAACGCGTGCTTATCTCTTTCGAAAAGACAACACGCGAGAATGAATGACGGGGGACAAATGCAACTTTTTATAACCTGTTTGCATTTAATTTTGCGATCCGCACGGGGCTTGTTGTGAGACAATATGCTTGACGAGAGGGGCGGAGTAGGGTATAGGAAATGCGTCCCATGAATTACTTGCGCAGCTTGGTCAGCGGATTGGCAGTTATCCTGCTCTGCGGATGCGACACTCTGAAGACAGATTGTCAAGCGTTAGCGAAGCGAGAAGCCGAGATAGCCCTTGAGCCGGGGGGCGACTACTTCATCGGTCGTCGATACTATCTGCCATTCACGCGTTTTTGGGGATACCTCCGCCGCCCGGGCGAGAGCTGGCGCAGTTCCCGGCTGGTCATTATGGATGAGAGCATTGTGCGCAATCCTGACCGAGGGTACGAACCTCCCGTTAAAGGAGCGACATTCGGGCAAGACAAGAATGTTGAATATTACGTGTATGGTCGTTATACGGGGGAAAAGGCCTATGACCCCAGCACGGACCAGGTGCTGCCCGTTTTCCGACCGACGAATTTCGTGGTGCGCAACAAACGCCCCGGTTTTCTCTTCATCCCATCGGAGAAGTACGACGAGGAATATATGACCCTGAGACCAATCATTATGCCCAGCAGCTATGATTGCTCTACCGCAGACGAATAATTTTTCTACGTCTTCCCCTAAAAAATTGCTGGTAACAGAGAGGGGCTTGTGGTAGGATGACGCAGGTCCGCAAATGAGGCGGAATGTGAATTCTTCTCCCACCCAATGGCCCACTCCCAGATATACGTCGGTCTCGAAATCGGAACCTCAAAAACATGCATGGTCGTCGGCGAGGTTTACCCGGATTCCTCCGCCTCCATTCTCGGCGTCGGCGAGATCCGTAGCGCCGGCGTCCGGAAGGGTGAAGTGTACAACCGCGGCATGGCGTTGCAATGTGTTCGCGATGCTTTGGATCGGGCTCAGGATAATGCCAACGTGGATATTGTCAACGTGTACCTCAGTGTGACCGGGGCTCATATCTGCGGCGAAACGAATATGGGCTCCTACCGTTTGCCGGATGATGAGAGCATCATTGAGGAGAAGCACGTGAGTGTAGCCTGCGAAAAAGCCGACCACCTCGAGATCGCTCCGGACCGCATTATTTTCAACCGCGAGCGCAGCGGTTTCTCGATTGACGACAGGGAACCCGTGAGCTATCCGGAAGGACTCACCGGTCGCACGCTGGATGTCAAATGCCACCTCATCCACGGCATCAGCACACGACTACAGGATTCGCTGTGCTGCGTGCGCGAGGTTCCGCTGGAGGTTGCCTACCTCGTATTTGCCCCGCTGGCTACGGCGCAGATGGTGCTCGATTCTAAGCAAAAGGCGGCGGGCGCCCTGCTGATCGACATCGGTGCGGGCACCTCAGATTTCATCTGCTACAAAAACGGAGAAATCGTTGCCAGCGGCTGTATCCCCGCCGGTGGCAACACAATCAACCACGACATTGTCACCATCACGCGCAGGGTCTCCAATGAGGCCGCAGAAGCCCTCAAATGCACGGAAGGAAATGCCTTCGGCGATGTCCAAGACCGCTCCCTCGCCCAGTATCGCACCGACCTCGGACTCCACGATGTCGCTATCCCGCGCGGGGAGCTCAACCGTATCATCCGCGACCGTCTGGCAGACATACTCATTCGCATCAAAAACCGTATCCCGGACGAACTCTGGCGTAACGGCGGCTTAGAAGTATATTTCTCCGGAGGCACGAGCCTCATGCGCGGTCTCGAACCGCTGGCAACGCATATATTCGGCGTGCCGGTGCATCAGCCTGCGCCGCTGCCTTCACGCGACGTGGCGAACTACCAATATCTGGCAGACCCGCGCTACTGCACGGCCATAGGGCTCATCCGTTATGCGCAGAAGCGCGAGGATGACCTCAGTCGCGAGGAAGGCGGCTCATGGTTCGATTGGCTCCGCAGTCTCTTTTTCCACAGCAAATAATCTTTCCTCTCCATGCTACCCTACCAAAAAGAATCGCGCAAGGAAGAAGGCATCGCCATCATGGGCGTCGGAGGCGCCGGCGCCAATGTCCTCAAGTGCTTCAATGCTTCCAGCGCCGATAATGTCCGACTCTACACCCTTTCGCTCGATGAACGCGTGGGGCGCTCCTGCGGCAATGTCGAGTTCATCCAGCTCGGCGAAGGACTGAGCCACGGGCTTGGTTCGGGAGGCGACCCGGACGTGGGGAGGCAGGCGATGGAGGAAAGCGGGGCGAAGGTGCGTGAGTCGCTTCAGGATTGCAAGCTTCTGGTGCTGGTAGTGGGTCTCGGCGGAGGCACGGGGTCCGGCGCGGCTCCGGTGCTGGCGCGGCTGGCCCACGAGGAGGGGCTCTTCCTCGTGAGCGTGATTATCATGCCGTTCAGCTTCGAGGGAAAACGCCGGCGCGAACAGGCAGAACAGGCCTATGAGGAGATTGCTCGCCTGTCGGATATCGTTTTCTGCTTTGAGAACGACTACATGGAGGAACTCTTCCGTAATCGCACAGGCGCTCGCGCGGTGTTCGAAGAAGTGGATCGTTTACTCGCCAAAGCTACAGCCGCCGTCCCAATGATGGCTACTACCCCGGGGCTTATCAACCTTGGGCTTGATGAATTAGCCGCTGCTCTGGAGAACCACGATTCGCGTTGTATCTTCGGCTCGGGTTCCGGCTACGGCGCGGCACGTGCTGAGCAAGCCGCCCGAGCTGCGGTGGAATCGCCTCTGGCCACTTACCATGGCGCACTCCGCTTTGCACGGACAGCTATTGTTCACATTTCCGGCGGTGATTCACTTTCCATCACCGAAATCCGGCAAGCCATGGATATCGTGCACGAGGCTCTCGGCAACGATGAGGTCCAAATTTTCTTCGGCGCCTCCGTGAAACCCAATCTCGGCGATGAAGTGCGCATCACCCTCATCGCCTCCATCGATGCCAAGGAATTCCAAGCTGCCTACAGCGAAACGGCGACTCCCTTGCGTCCGGAGGAGGCGACAGATTTCGAGGACGATGTGGCTGATATCACCGATGATGACGCAGATACAGCCGAGGAGGAGGAACCGGCCGTTGCGGAGGAAGAGGAGGTGGAGCAACAGGACGAAGATGACGTGCTTCCTGACGAGGAAGACCCGGAGTTCGACGATGAGCCGGTCGATGATGAACAGGACCGGACCGAGCGCGAGGAGGAAGATGACGACCGGGCGGACGACGTCGATGAAGAAAATACGGAAGATGAGCCGGAGGAGGAAGACGGACCTGTTCACCGAGAAACAAAACCAGTGTTTACCCGTCAAGAGGCTCGGCAAATGGATTTATTCTCGTCCCCCGCGCGCCACGAGGAAGGGACGCCGAATCGCGACTATACTGCAAGCCCTCGCCGTTCGTCGGCTTCATCATACGCCGACACAAGTATTGACGACCTCCCTCCTCACTTCGATCCTGATTCCCTCGCGGACCGGGCACGCAACTCCTCGCACTCTTCTCGAGCCTCCGGTGCTCGCCAGCGCCAGGATGACATCGACACTCCCCCTTCTCTTCGCCTTAATGACTTCAGAAAAATATTTCCCGATCATTAACCTTTTACCCAAGAATCTCCATGAGCATCATTAAAAAGTGTATGGGCACCGTGGCCGTCGTGGCCGTCGTCGGCGGTGGTCTCTATTTCGTCAAACCGGAGTTGTTCTCTCCGCAATCACTGCGCAAACATTTGCCTAAACAGCTCTGTGACGTCCTCCATATTCCCAAACGAGGACAAACCGTCAAGTCCTATATAGGGCATTCCATCGATTCTCAGGACTGGAAAGATACGGAGCGCGCCCAGAAAAAAATCTCCGACCAGATTCAGAAAGTGCTGCCCGACCCGACGCCGGAAAAGGTGAAGACTTTCCTCAAGAAGAAAAGCAACCGTCTCCTCGTTGCTCAGCTCACGGCGATTGAAGATGAGGTAGCCTCACGAACAGCTACAAAGAAAGAGTCGGACGATTACAGTAAAAACCTCCAAGCGGCAAAAAAGCAGCTCTCCGACTCTACCAGCAACCTTTCCCCCGGAGTCGCACCCGCTCCGCGAACTGTCGCTCAGAACAAAATCACTGAGCAGAAAATTGCCGCTATCGAGAAAGAATTAGCAGCTACGAAGGATGTCCGCGATATAGCCAACTCGAAGGACCCCGACCTGCAAAACATGCTCAGCCTCGTTCAGAATAACCTCGAGTGGATGGAACAAATCACCTCCACGGGGGAGTCTTCCCGTTTCGGCACAATCATCTCGATCCTCGCTAAAATCGCCAAAAAATACCCGGATATGCCCTCCGATAAGATTCAGCGAGATATAGCCACCGCCACAGCCGTTGAGTTTGCCCGCTCCGGTTACGCGCAAGAGGACGCTGTTTCCCGCGCCGACTTCTTCATCCAAAATTACGAAGAGGGACGTCTGACTCCTTCCTTCAAGTCCCTCCCCTTCTGGCAACTACGCATTATATGCGGTCTCAAGGGTAAAGGCGATGCTCATGGCACGTGGTTCACCAACGACGCCGCAGGACGCCGCGAAAGCATGGACTGGAGCTTGAACAATGTGCACCTGCCGGCGGACCGTTATCCGGGAGCCTGCTGGCAATGCTCCTGGCAAGACCGCAACATCTACGGAGAAAGTGTACACAACGACGCCAACTTCTGGGCCGCTTTCAAGGACACCTACGGCAAGAATCAAAACGCCTTCACCTACAACGTAGGGGGCGTCTGCGGCGGGCTTTCCCACTTTGGCGCCACCAGCGCCATCGCCAGCGGAGTTCCCGCCCTGACCGCCGGCGAGCCCGGTCACTGCTCCTACATCGTGAATATAAATGGCAAGTGGACTCCCTCCTACTCGCTGAGTTGGGAGCGTGGTCTGCACTGGCAAGTGTTTAAAGACAACTACAAGTACAGCCAACTTCACATGGCTGACAAACTCTTCTCCGACAAGGAAAAGAAAAGAACGCACCTCTCGCAGGCACAGCGCGCCCTCGCCAATGACAAGGCATCTTCCGATCCGAAGGCGGCTTTGCAACTGCTGCAGGACGCGGTGGTATCTCAACCCATCAATTACTATGCATGGAGAGATTACGCCGAGCTGCTCGCCTCCTCTCCGGAAGTCGGTACACCGGAAGCATGGACAAAGCTTTGCAAGGACATGGATTCTTCTCTTGCCCCTCTCTACCCGGAAATGACCGCCGAGCTGCTCAAGCAATTTGTTTACCCCAACCTTAAAAAAGGTTTAGGCAACGATGAAAAACTCCTCACCGACATTGCGCTGGATTTCTGGAAACAAGTCAAAAATATGGGACCGGATGAGGAGTGGGATAAAGGCAACAAGGGGCGCTGGGGTGTAGAAGACCTCGTGAAAGCTCAGCTGTCCATGCTCGGCATCGATCTCAAAAAGGATCCACGTATCGTTTCGTTTTTCCGAGGTCTCATGAACGCCACCACCGACGCTCAAGCATACTCCCCCGTACTTGTCACTTGGGGCTCTTCCCTTATGGACGGTATGGATCCGAAGCTGCGCAATGACTTCATGTCAACTGTGCTCAGCAGCATGAGCAGCTCCGATAACGCATCCATCGATGACGCCAAAGAGAACTTCCTGAAGCAAATGATCGCCACGGCAGAGAAGAGCGGAGACCTCTCTTCCTTCCAAAGTCTCGGCAAAACCCTGCCGGAGAAATACCGCAAGAAGGACGCGAAGAGCAAACTTCCTTCCTTTAAGCCCTACCCCGGCAAACTTGTCTCCCAAGGCGGCATGGTGCAGGTGGATAAGCCCCACCCATCATGGAACAACCCCTGCTTCCACTGGGGCTTGCTGGAACCCGGCATCGGCGGTCACTTTATCACGGAAAGTGTAGAAAACCCCGTGGTCACCATAACCTTGCCCAGACAGGCTAACCTCACCGGCATCGTCCTTGTCGCCACCCCGGAGAGTCAGGAACGCCTCAACCACATCAAGGTTCAGGTTTCCGAAACCGGCTCCGGTAACGATTGGAAAGATGTCCTTCCCGACCTCGGTCCCAGCAAGAACCAACTGATTCAGGCCGAATTCCCCGGCAAACCTCTCGCTAAGGCCGTGCGCCTCATTCGTGCCGGCGGTCCTGAACACTTCCACCTCATCGGCATCTACGTGTACGGAAACCCGGCAGCATGATTTCATTCCACCCCAACCCATTGCTCTATCGTATGAAACGTTTTATTCTTCCCGTTCTTTTCCTGTTCTCTTCTCAACTCTTCGCCGTGCAGAGGGCAGAAACCTACGCTCAGGCCAAGCCCCTCGCTAAAGACGATGGTTACATCCTTTTCGCCTACGCCGAGGATTGGGATACCTTCAGTAAAAAGGTCTGCGAGTCGCTCATGAATGACTCGTCCGTTCAGGAAGCGGCCGGCGACGCTGTCTTCATGCCCCTTCCCATTCCCAACATCACGACCGATGAGAAGAAAAAGGCCATGGAGAAACGCTACGGCAAGCTCAAGATGCCCGACGAGTCGGCTCCCCGCAGCTATCCTGCCATCCTCCTCTTCAACAAGAACGGACGCCATAGCTCCACCATCTGGGGTCCCTTCATGGTGAAGCCTGATCCCAAAGAGATAGCTAAGATGATCAAGCAACGCCTGGCTGACATCAAGAAGCAGACGGCTATTCTCGAGAAGGCGGAGAAGGCCCAGGGAGTGGAAAAGGCCAAACTACTCGGACAAGCTTCCGACTTCAAGGATCTTGTCATGCCCGAGTTTTGGCCCGATCGGCTGATCAACGTTCTCAAAAAGCTTGATCCCAAAGACGAGACAGGCTACCAGCGCAAGTTGCGTCCCCCCATGTCCTTCGTGGCGGAAGCTCTCAAGGTGGAACAGGGAGGCGACTGGCAAGCCGCTATCAAGCTTGCCGAATCCTGGCTCAACGATCCCTTCTACACGACGTACCAGAAACAGACTTTCCACGCTATTATCATCGGCATGATTCACCGCCACGGTAAGATGAAGGATGCCAAGGAGATCCGCCGCCATGCTCTTGCCATGAAGGCTCTCGATCCCAAGAGTATGCTGGGAAAATCCGCCGATCTCGCCGTCCGTGAGTGGGTCACCTCCTTCTCCCTGGCAGAAGGGTGGACGCCGGCCGTGCTGCAGGACGACAGCGAGCCCATTGAACTCACGGGACCCCTGCCCGTTAAAGCCCCCGGCACCTATAAGGTAACTTTCACTTTTTCCAACGGGCGCCATGCGGCCAACATCACTTCCGTCACCCTCTACGACGGCAATGCCAAGGTAGCGGAAGATGCACACGTAGGACGCGCCGGCATACCTAATACCAACAACGTCTATACCCTGAAGGTTCCCAAGGCGCTGACCGAGCCGCACATCTTCGTCAAGTTTGACCAAAAACGGGACCGCGACCCGAACGGCTACTGCGACTCATACGGACGGGTCACCATCACTCACTGAGTCGTTTCGCCACTTCTGCCACGAGCTGCGGCATACTCCTTTTCAAGAGCCTCACCACCTCGTCAAAGCCCTCCGCTCCCCCGTAATAGGGATCCGGCACCTCGTTTGCCCTCTCCCCTTCAGGGAACCAACGGTTCATCGGCACCACTTTCTTCTCCGCCCCGACAAGCGTGGTGAGCACATCTCGCTCGTTTTCTCTGTCTTGCGGGATGATGAGGTCATACTCCTGAGCATCCCGTCCCCTCAGTTGCCGAGCCCTGTGTCCATCATACTCGTAACCGGCGCGCTTCAGCGCGGCAAGCATTCTCGAATCCGGGCGGCTCCCCACGTGGTAGGATGCAGTGCCGCATGAATCCACGAGCACCTGCTCCTCCATTCCCGCATCCTTCATCGCTGCACGGCACACAATCTCTGCCGCCGGACTCCGGCATATATTGCCCAGGCAGACAAAAAGAATCTTGTATGGGGACTTCATCTCAGAAAATCTCCCCTGCCCTCTTCAACAGGGCGTCCTTGTCGTTTTTCAATGCTTCATCCTGCACCTCGCGAAGGAGTTGCTCCAGCACCTTTCCCAGCCCCGGTCCCGACGGGATTCCTTCTCCCATGAGTTCCGCCCCGGTCACAGCCAGATCGCGCACGGTATAGGCCGCAAAACCGTCCAGTACTTCCTCCAGCAAGTACCGAGCCTCCCGCACCTTATCCGTCGACTGACCAGTCACCGCTTTCACGACGCACTGTGCCGTAAGCAGGTCGTGCACCATGGGTTTTGTGAGGCGGCCGATCAATCGACGCATCTCCGGACGTGTGTCAGGCAACGGTTGACGCAGCTCAGCCACTATCGTTTTTACCAGACGATCTGTTGCATGATCACCTTTCAATCTCTGCATGGCTGTATGCACCTCCGCATCTTCCAATTCATGCAGCAACATGGCCAACCTCAGACCAAATGAAGCTCGGGGCATCCCGCATACGGCGCGTACACTCTGCGTCCATTTGCTCTCTCGTCCGCCTTCCGCCATCTCTCCCATGAGCCGCTCAACTTCCGGAAAAATCACGACAAGCACCTCGGGGAAACCAAGGAGCATGTCGCTTGCCCCCTCAGCGGACAAAATCCCCTGCAATTCTTTGTAAATTCGCTCGGCGCTGATATTCTCCAACAGCAACCGATTGCGACGAATGGAATAGGCGGTCTCCGTCTCAATGTTAAATTGAAACCTCGCAGCAAACCGTAAAGCCCGCAGGATACGCAGACCATCCTCCCGGAACCGAACATCCGGCTCCCCCACACAGCGTACGACTCCCCGCGCCAAATCGGTCTGCCCATCAAATGCATCCACGAGTCCACTTCTCGGAGAATACGCCATCGCATTGATGGTAAAATCTCTCCGTGATAAGTCCTCCTCAACGCGCCCCACGAATTTCACCTGGTCCGGGTGGCGGTGATCACTGTAATCACTCTCCAAACGAAAAGTGGTCACCTCCACGTTATGTCCCTGTGAGCGCACGGTAATCGTACCGTGCTGTACACCCGTCTCAAAGATTTTGCGTTTGCGGAACACAATCTTCATCTGCTCAGGGGTGGCATCCGTGCACACATCCCAATCCGTCGGTTCCTTGCCCAGCATGCTGTCGCGGACGCAGCCCCCGACCACGTACGCACTGTGACCCATCTTCTCCAGCTCCCGGAGAAGCATTTCAACGTAGGAGGGTATGCGGATCTCGTGCATGGACGTGTCGTCGAAAAAAGCGCGGGAGGAACGAATAGCTCCTCCCGCGCATAAGGGACATCGGAGGTCTCTTACCTTATTGCTCGGGAGCCGTCGGTGCGGGCTCGGAGTAATCGATGGCCGCCAACGATTGGTAGAGTCTCCAGCGATGCTTGATATCGCTTTCCTCGAGAGCGATCAGCTGGTCGAAGTGCTCCTTGTTGTTCTTGGCGAGCAAGCGGAAACGGTTCTCACCCAGCAGAGCCTCCTTCACATCCTTCTTGGGCGCCTTGCTCTTAATGGTGAGCGGGTTCTTGCCTTCCTTGGCGCGATCCGGATTGAAGTTGTAGAGCAGCCAGCGACCGCAGTCCACGGCGTCCTTCTGGCGGTCAAGTCCCTGCGCCATGTTGATGCCGTGGTTGATGCAGTGGCTGTAGGCAATAATCAGAGCCGGACCATCGTACTCCTCGGCTTCCAAGAGAGTCTTGAGGGCGTGTTCATCATTGGCTCCCATGGAGATAGAGGCGACGTAAATGTTGCCGTAGGTCATGGCCATGTAGCCGATGTCTTTCTTGACCTGGTCCTTCCCTCGGGTGGCAAACTTAGCGACGGCCGCGCGCGGGGTGGACTTGGAGCACTGACCGCCGGTGTTGGAATACACCTCCGTGTCAAGCACGAGCACCTTCACATTGCGACCGGAGGCCAGGATATGATCCAGTCCGCCGTAACCGATGTCGTAGGCCCAACCGTCGCCGCCGAGAATCCACACCGACTTGCGCACAAGGTAGTTGGCCTGCGCCTTGAGAGCTGCCAACTCAGGATCGGCGCCGCAAGCCGTTTTAATCGCCTCGACCGTAGCGCGAGCCTTGGCGATATCCGCCTCGCTCTTCTGCGGGTTGTTCAGCAAATCCTGCACGAGCGCCTCTCCGATCTTGGGAGCGGCAGCGTGCAGCAACTCGAGGGCGTATTGCTGCTTCTTGTCCAGCGAGACGCGGAAGCCGAGACCGAACTGGGCATTATCTTCAAAGAGGCTGTTGCACCATGCAGGACCGCGACCCTCCTTGTCGTGGCTCCACGGGGTTGTCGGCAAGTTGCCGCCGTAGATGGAAGAGCAGCCCGTGGCGTTCGCCACCACGAGGCGGTTGCCGAAGAGCTGGGAAAGCATCTTGATGTACGGGGTTTCGCCGCATCCTGCGCAAGCTCCGGAGAATTCGAAGAGAGGACGCAAGAACTGCGCGTCCTTCACCTTGTCGCGTCCCACAATCGTGCGATCCGGATCCGGCAGGTCATTGAAGAACTTCCAATTCTCCGCCTCCGGCTTAAGAGCCACGGCGGCGGGCGTCATCACCACGGAACCGGTCGGGCACACGTGCGTGCAGAGCGTGCAGCCTGTGCAGTCCGAGGCGGACACCTGGATGATGAACTTCTTACCCTGCCAATCTTTGTGCATCTTCTTAGCGTCCGCACTCTTGAAGCTTTCCGGCGCGCCCTCCAGGTTCGCGGGGTCGGTCACCTGCGCGCGGATGCAGGCGTGCGGACAGACCATGGTGCACTTGCCGCACTGAATGCAGGTCTCCGGGTTCCACACCGGGATCTCCAACGCGAGGTCGCGCTTTTCGTACTGCGTGGTGCCGGAGGGGAAGGTGCCGTCGCACGGCATCTCAGAGACCTTCACACTGTCGCCGTCTCCGGTGACAATCTTGCCGAGCACGTCGCGCACAAAATCGGGCGGGTTGCCCTGCAGCGGAGCGGGTATCTCATGACCGGTGATGGCAGTGCCCAAGGGAACCTCGTGCAGGTTCTCCAGCGTCGCATCCACAGCTTGGATGTTCTTGGCGACCACCTCCTCGCCCTTCTTGCCGTATGTCTTCTTGATAGCTTCCTTGATGTAACCGATGGCTTCCTCTGCCGGGATCACACCGGAAAGCTTGAAGAAGCAGGTCTGCATGATCATGTTGATGCGACCGCCCATGCCCGTAGCTTTCGCCACCTTGAAGGCATCGATGCAGTACATCTTGATGCCCTTGTCGAGGATCTGCTGCTGCATACGCGCGGGCAAGCTGTCCCACACCTTCTCGGGCTCCACGGAGGTATTCATGAGGAACGTGGCTCCGGGGGCGGCGTTCTTGAGGAAGTCGAAGGTGTTCAGCAAGCTCGGCTGGTGCAGCGCAATGAAGTTGGCGCTGGTGATGAGGTAGGTACTGTGAATCGGCGTGGTACCGAAGCGCAGGTGGGACACCGTGGAGGAGCCGCTCTTCTTGGAGTCATACACGAAGTAGCCCTGCACGTACAAATCCGTGTGTTTGCCGATGATTTTGATGGCATCCTTGTTGGCACCCACGGTGCCGTCGGACCCCAGCCCGTAGAACATACAGCGCGTCACGGTGTCGCTCTCGGTGGAGAAACTCGGGTCGTAGGCGATGGATTTACCCGTCACATCATCCTCGACACCCACGGCGAAACCGGTCATCGGCTCATCCTTCGCCAACTCATCGTACACGCCCTTCGCCATGGCCGGAGTGAATTCCTTGGAGCCCAGCCCGTACCGCCCGCCTACTACCTTCGGCATGGCAAACGGCAGTTTGCCGCGCACGCTCGCATCCGCCAAAGCCTGCACGACATCCTGCAGCAGAGGCTCACCCTGACTGCCCGGCTCCTTCGTGCGATCCAGCACCGCGATCTTCTTTACGCTCTTCGGCAAGGCCGCAATGAAATCTTCCGCCGGGAAGGGTCGATACAGACGCACCTTCAGCACACCCACGTCGTCCTTGAGCGCCTGCACAGTCTCCCAGCAGGCCTCTGCCCCGGACCCCATGATGACGATGACCCGCGTGGCATCCGGCGCGCCCACGTACTCCACCACATCGTAGCAACGACCCGTCAGTTCGCCGAACTTTTTCATCGCCTTCTTGACGATGCCCGGCACGGCGCTGTAGAACTTATTGACCGTCTCGCGTCCCTGGAAATAGACATCCGGGTTCTGCGCTGTACCGCGCACGACGGGAGCGTCCGGCGTCAACCCGCGGGCATGGAATTCGTCCACGAGCTTCTGGTCGATCATAGCGCGCAACGTATCATCGCTGATGTCGGCAATCTTGCCCACCTCGTGCGAGGTGCGGAAACCATCGAAGAAGTTGATGAACGGCACTCGGCTCTCCAAGGTGGCGGCATGAGCAATGGC
>CANQSY010000032.1 GCA_947626635.1 uncultured Akkermansia sp. | reverse complement strand
ATCGTCTACGCGTCCTGCTTGAATGCTCCCACCTTTTTAACAAAAATTCAACTTTCCACAAAAATTTGGCTTGACCCCAAATCTCTCCAGAAACTCTGTGCCTCTTGTTTCTCTCCTCCGGTTGCCTCCCTCCATTTCTCTGAAAAAGCCTTCACGACATTCTTTTTCCCTGTCACGTTTGTTGCTTGGCTCGTAGTTGCATCCATACGCTAGAAAATATAACATAACCGTCCGGAAAAGAAAAGAGCAAACACCCTTGCTAAAAGCACTCGCAGGACCTGATCTCGCGGACGGTTTACATATCCTGGTAATCTTATCAAGATTAAAGGTCCCATGCACGTCCCATTGTACTCAAAAACGTGGAAAGAAGGCCTGCATGACCCAGAATGATCACATCGGAGAGAGAGGGATTCGAACCCTCGGTGACATCTCTGCCACGCTCGATTTCGAGTCGAGTGCCTTAGACCAACTCAGCCATCTCTCCTTAGCGCCCCATGCAAACGGGCGCCGCATTATGCCTTTGCGGTTCATAAATGTCAAGCCAAGAATCAAAGCTGCACGGGGAATAGAAGATAGAGCGCCGACATTTTATTTGACTTCACATACGGGGAGTGACGTGCTACAATGCGGTCATGTCAAAGAAACCTGTCGTTTTGATTATACGTGACGGCTGGGGACGCAATCCGCAGGGTCCCGAGGCCGCTGAAAAAACCGGCGATGCAACGGTGCTGGCGAACACACCGTTCACCGATCACCTGCTCGAGACTTGTCCGCATTCTTTGCTCGGAGCGAGCGGACAGGATGTGGGTCTGCCGGAGGGACAGATGGGCAACTCGGAGGTGGGGCACTTGAACTTGGGAGCCGGTCGAGTGGTCTATCAGGATCTCTGCCGCATCTCCAACGCCATCGCAGACGGATCGTTGGCTGAGAACCCCGTGCTTAAGGAAGCCTTTGCCAAGGCGGTCGGTTCTCGACTGCACCTGCTCGGGCTCCTCTCCGACGGAGGGGTACACTCCCACATTGAGCACACCATCGGCATCGTCAAGCTTGCCGCTGAGGCCGGGGTCAAGGACATCATGATCCACGCCATCACGGACGGACGCGACACCGATCCCAAAAGCGGTGTTGCTTTCCTGGAACAACTCCGAACTGCCACGGCTCCGTACGGTGCACGCGTAGCGACGGTCGTGGGACGCTTTTACGCAATGGATCGCGACAAGAGATGGGACCGAGTCAAGGTGGGCTGGGACGCCATCGTGCTCGGGCGTGGAGAGTCATGCACCGGCTCGCCGGAGGAGTTCGTCCGCAAGAGTTACGAGGAAGGCACGACAGATGAGTTTCTCAAGCCCGGTATTTTCTGTGAAAGCGACCAACAACGCGTCCGCGACGGCGACGTCGTGTTCTTCACCAACTTCCGAGCGGACCGTGCGCGTGAACTCTCCCGCGCCTTCCTCTATGAGGATTTCGACGGCTTTGATCGCGAAGTGCAACCCAAGGTTCACTACATCACCATGTCGGAGTACGAGGCTTGCTATCCTTCTCCCATCGTCTTTGAGCAGGAAAAGCTCGACAACATCTTCGGCGAGGTGGTCTCCCGCGCCGGACTCCGTCAGCTGCGCATCGCCGAGACTGAGAAATACGCCCACGTCACCTTCTTCTTCAACGGCGGCGTGGAAACGCAGTTTGAGGGGGAGGACCGCATTCTCGTGCCCTCTCCGCGCGAGGTGGCAACCTACGACGAGAAACCTGAAATGAGTGTGGCGGAGGTAGCCGACAAGTTTGTAGAAGCTATCGGCAACTTTGACGTTGCCATCATGAACTTCGCTAATCCTGACATGGTCGGCCACACCGGCTTCCTGAATGCCGGTATCGCGGCCTGTGAGGCGGTGGACGCCGCACTGCAGAAGTGCGTCACCAAGGTTCTGGAGCTAGGCGGATGCTGTCTTATCTGCGCCGATCACGGCAACTGCGAGAACATGATCAACCCGGACGGTTCACCCAACACGGCACATACCACCAACCTCGTGGATCTCATCTACTGCGGTGCCGATCAAGATACGGTGAAACTGAGCAATGGCAAGCTGGCGGACATCTCGCCGACCCTGCTCGCTCTGCTCGGTCTGGAGCAGCCAGCGGAAATGACGGGGCACTCGCTTGTCAGCCATAGCTGATACTACGTCGCTCAATTTTTCTCACACAGCCTTCTACATTGCCCAGCTCGGAAAATTTCCATGCCGCGCGATGAGGGCACGAAAAGCGACCTCAGGTCGGCTGACCGATGAGTCAGCCCACGGGTCTGCCATGGGGAGACCAAAGATCACGGAGCGAACTTAAAGCATTCGTTTCGCTCAAAAATTTACGCACGTGAAAGAGTGGCCTGGTGCAGAGCATGCACAGCGGCGAGCAACTTGGAGGCATCCTTGAGACCCGGAGCTATCTCCACGCCGCTGTTGAGATCGATACCATCGGGGTGGCAGTTGGCAAGGAGCTGCGGGATGGACCGTGCGTCCAGCCCGCCGGCAAGTATCCACGGATGAGGGAAACGGAGAGAGGAGAACTGCTGCACATTGAGGTTGCGTCCCGTCCCTCCTCGACCGGGCGCGTCCCCGGCATCCAGCATATAATAAGCGCAGTAAGGCTCCCACTCATCCAACAGAGCTTGCAGCTGCGCAAGATCCTGACAGTGCTCCGGCCAGAGAACACGGATGACGCGCTGAGGACCGATAAGCTCTGCATCGTGCGTATCTTGTCGTCCATGGAACTGAGCGAGGTGCAAATGCGCTTGTTCCATGATGGAGGCAATTTCTTTCGCTCGTTGCCGGACAAAGACGCCGACGCGTGTGGCGAAACGTGTGGGGATAGCAGCCGCGCGTGATGGGGTGATGCAGCGGGGGCTGGGTTCGTGAAAGATAAAGCCGACGTATTGCGCGCCGAGAGCCAGGGACGCATCCACCATAGCGGCATGTGTCTGTCCGCACACTTTGATGAAGGGAGAGTGGGGTGTTGTCATAGGGAGGAAGGGGTAAGGAGCTGCCGAAGGAAAGAAGCAGGATTGCCGGCTCGCATCAGAGCCGTGCCGATGAGAGCGGCGTCGAATCCCGCCTCGGCGGCTGCCTGCAGGTGGCTGTGTTCGCTCATGGCGCTGGCAGCGATCCACACTTCGCTCGCGTCGCGAAGACGTCCCAGTCGTAAGCATTCCGAACGATCCGTTGCGAAAGTCTCAAGATTACGGGCGTTCACTTGGATGATGCGGGCCCCGGCAGCACGTGCAAGCCCTAGGTCTTTTTCGTTGAAAACCTCCACGACGGCATGAATCCCCTGCTCTTCCGCGAGCTCACGGAGAGCCCGCAACTTGCCGGCATCCGGCGTAAGGGCCACAATGAGCAGCAGGGCGCTCGCGGGCGTGGCGTAGGTTTCACGCACTTGGATTTCATCAAAGATGAAATCCTTGCGCAGCAAAGGAAGTCCTCCCCCCTGAGCCGCCGTCAAATCCTCCGTTCCTCCGCTGAAGTACCGGCGTTCAGTGAGCACGCTCATGCACGTAGCCCCACCCGCCGCGTACATCTGCGCCGCCTTCTCCGGAAGAAGACCAGCATTGATGCTCCCTTCGGAAGGCGAACTGCGCTTGAACTCGGCGATGACATGCAGAGGATGATCCGTCGGACAGGATGCGCGCAGGGCAGTCAAAAAATCCGGACGCGGGGACAAGAGGGGCGCAGGCATCATCTTGCGCAGAGCCCTCAATTCATCCTGCTTCGCCTCGGTGAAACGTCGGAGATCCATAGCGAGAGGTCAGAATTTCCATCCCTGAGCCACGCGCAGCCCCACGCCGGAGGCGACGGCCTCACGCGCCTGCGCACTGCATTCCGACGCGGATCGGTCCGGCTCAAACAAATGAATACCCAACGCCACATTCAACGCCACCATGTCCGCCATCGCGCGTGTGCCCTCTCCGGCCAGCAGGGCGTGCAGGGCAGCGGCGGCTTCCTCCTTGGTCTCTACCCGCAACTCATCCGGAGAGGAAGGGGGATCCGTAAAGCCCCAGTCTTTCGGGTCGATGACGAGGTCCTGCACGAGTTCGCCCTGCACAAAGCAAGCGGTGGCGGGACCGAACACGGTAAGCTCATCATACCCCAACGCCCCGCAGAAGACGTAGGCTCGTTTGTAATGACCACTTGCCGCCAGGGTGTGCGCAACGAGCGGCACGAACTCAGGAGCCGCCACGCCCAGCATCATCAGCGGGGGACGACTCGGGTTGATCAGCGGACCAAGCAGGTTGAACAGCGTGCGCACACCGAGTTCACGACGGATGGGACCGATATGCTTAAAGCTGGGATGGAAATGCGGCGCAAAGGCAAAGGCAAAGTTGTGCGCCTCGAGCGATGCGCGGATGCCGTCGGGATCTAGGTTGAGCGAATAGCCCAGCGACTCCAGAGCATCCGCCGCCCCGCTCGAGGATGAAGCAGCCCGGTTGCCATGCTTGATAATGCGGTACCCCATGCCTGCCAGCACGAGGGCCGTGGCGGTGGAGCAGTTGAAGCTGTGCTTGCCGTCCCCACCCGTCCCCACCACATCCGCATAATCACCCTTCACTCCCGAGATCAGGCAGGCACGCTCCAACGCGTTGTGCACGGCCGACTGCATCTCCGTTGCGGTTTCCCCTTTGGCGCGCAGCCCAAGCAGCAAAGCCCCCGCCTGAGCGGCGGTGAGTTGCCCGTCCATGAGTAACGCGAAGGCATCGTTTGCTTCATCGGCAGAGAGATCATGTCCCTGCGCGAGCCGGTCGAGTATAGTTGCTATTGTCATTGTCGTGTATGGTGAAACGACGTCTACCCGGTCTTCAGGCGATGGTCGTTGGAAAGTTTGCTATCAATTTGAGTCCTTCCGGTGTGAGGATGGATTCCGGATGATACTGCACACCTACCCACGGCCGATCCTTAAAGCGCATACTCATCACCTCCCCATCCTCGTCCCGCGCCGTTACCTCCAGCAGAGGATGGTCGTCCGATACCTTCACCACGAGTGAGTGATAGCGACCGATCTGCATGGGACTCGCGATACCGGTGTAGATGCCGGTTCCGTCGTGCGCAATGAGACTTGTCTTGCCGTGCATGACCTTGGGTCCGCGCACCACGGGGCAGCCGGCATACGCGCCCAAACACTGGTGTCCGAGGCAGACGCCAAGCACGGGCACGTGGTGGGGCAGCCGATGCAAAAATTCCAGGCAATAACCGGCATGCTCAGGGTTGCTCGGTCCCGGAGAGAGCACTACCGCCTCCAGCTCCGTAGAGGACGCCAGGTCCAACACCCGAGCATTATCATTCGTCAGCACGACAGGCTCGCGCCCCGTGCGGAGAAAATACTGCACGATGTTGTAGGAAAAGGAATCGTAATTATCGATGAAAAGTATCATGGTCACTCGTGGGGTTAATCTTCACTTGTGTAAAGGATGGTATCGATGATACGACCTTTGTTGCGGCATTCCATCCACTCATATTTGGGCTCTGAGTCATAAACGAGACCAGCCCCCATTTGCCAGAAGACACGCCCGCCACGTCTCCACATCGAGCGGATGGTGATGCCGGTGTCGAGGTGGACGGCACCCTTATCCAGCCCGAGCCAGCCGATGCAGCCGGCATAGGGTCCACGCGGCGCCTGCTCGATCTCGCGGATGATTTCCATCGCGCGCACCTTGGGCGCACCACTCACCGTCCCCGCAGGGAAGGCGCCGGCCAATACATCCAGCCCGTCCTTTTCCGGCGACAGAGTAGCTGTCACCCGACTGGTCATGTGCATCACGTGCGAAAATCTCTCCACGTGCATGAGGCGCTCGACCTGTACGCTGCCGCCCACCGCGACGCGTCCGAGATCGTTGCGACCGAGGTCCACGAGCATGACGTGCTCTGCACGCTCCTTGGGGCTGGCGAGCATTTCCTCTGCGAAACGTTCGTCCTCCGCGGCATCCTTCCCACGACGTCGAGTCCCGGCGATGGGCGAGAGCAACAGTTTTCCCCCCGTGCACTGGACCATCACCTCCGGAGACGCGCCGAAGAGCTCCATCTCCTCAAAGCGCATATAGAACATATACGGGGATGGGTTGATGCTGCGCATCCGGCGGTAAAGAGTGAAGCTATCGCCCTCGAACGGCGCACTGCACTGCGTCGATCCCACTACTTGGATAGCCTCGCCATCGTGCAGCATCTGACGCACCTTTTCCACACCCGCCTTGTACCCCTCCTCGTTCGGCACTCTTTCCGTCTCCCCCACAGCAAAGGTGCCGGGGTGGCAATTCATGAGCACCGGCATGTGGACGATATCGCGAGGGGCGCCTATGCTCAGCTGGTAAAGCTTGTTGTACATGTGGTCAAACACCAGGACCGTCGCAGCCAGCACCAAACGGCTCTCCGCATCGCTCACATCAAGAGTCTCCGCCAACTTCGGCTGAAAGACAGCCGCCATCTCGTACCCCCAATAACCGTACAGCGCGCGAGTGATCGGCGCCATATCAGGATTTTCCGGCTCAATCTCCAGAGCAGCCATCGCCGCGCGAAGTCCCTCCATGTACGGCTTTCCCGCATGCTCTCTGAGCACAGCGACCGCCTCGTCATGCACATCCACTGCCAGTTTCCCATCCCGGCATGAAAACTCGCACATGTAATCCGTCGCTATGATGCTGTAGCGTCCCCAACGTCCATCCACCTCAGCACTCTCCAACAGGATCGCCTGCGGATTTTGTCGACTAATCTGCATAAAAAGCCGGATCGGCGTTTGCGTATCGCCCTCCGCCAGACGCTTACAGGTCTGCTTGAGGTGAATGCTTGTCGTGGTTTGCATATCGTGGATAAAAAAATACACTTCGTGGTAGGAGAGTCGAAAACGGGCTTGCCGAGTTACCGACAAGCCCTGATTTTTGCTCTGGAGCATAGCGGGTTCGAACCGCTGACCTCCTCAATGCCATTGAGGCGCTCTACCAACTGAGCTAATACCCCGAGGACGGAGGCATTGTATCAGCAGAGTGATGGTTTGGCAAGTGCAAAGATAGGAAAAAATATGAAGAGAATGGAATTTTGCGGGAACTATCGGAGGTTGACAAGGAGGAAAGGGATGTTTAAAATGGGGCCATGAAAGAAACATTGCAAGACATCAAGGAGCGCCGGAGTTGCAGAAAATACACAACGAGGACGGTGGAGGAGGAGAAATTGCAGGCTGTGCTTGAGGCAGGGACCTACGCCGCAACGGGGCACGGAACTCAATCGCCGCGGATGGTGGTGGTGCGGGATGTCGAGCAGCTCAAACGCCTCGAAAAACTAAACGCGCAGGTATGGGGAAAGGATATTGATCCGTTTTATGGGGCGCCGGTGGCGGTGTTTGTGATGGCGGACAGGGAAGCGCCGACGGGGATGCAGGACGCGTGTCTCGTGATGGGTAATTTGATGTTAGCAGCGCACGCCGTCGGGTTGGGATCGTGCTGGATCAACCGCGGGAAAGAGATGTTTGAGTTGCCGGAAGGGAAGGCTATCCTCAAGGAATGGGGGATGGAGGGAGGTCGGTATGAGGGATTAGGCATCTGCATCTTGGGTTACGCAGCAGAAGGGGGAGAAAGCTCCGCGAAACCGCGCAAACCTGACTATGTTTACTTCGCATAATTGAACACATACTCGCAACCACCTATGAGCGACACTCTCGGAAGCTCCGCTTCTATTTACACCCATCTCACCGAAGCCCCTACCACTGAGCAGGACATCTCTCTGCGTCCCCCGGATTTCACAGAATTTTGCGGTCAGGAAAAGGTGAAGGAGCGGCTCATGCTCATGGTAGCGGCGGCCAAACAACGGGGGGATGTGCTGCACCACGTTCTCCTCAGCGGTCCGCCCGGACTGGGCAAGACGACCCTCGCCTACATCATCGCTCACGCCGTGGGACACAACCTCTACATCGCGTCCGGTCCCCAGATTGAAAAAGCAAAAGACTTGGCGGGCTTGCTCACCCGGCTCGAAGAAGGCGACATCCTCTTCATCGATGAAATTCACCGCCTCAATCCGGCTGTGGAGGAGTACCTCTACCCCGCCATGGAGGATTTTCGGCTCGACATCATGATCGACCAGGGACCGGCGGCGCGCTCTGTCAATATGCGGCTGAAACCCTTTACCCTCATCGGCGCCACAACGCGCAGCGGCATGCTGACCGGTCCTCTGCGTTCGCGATTCGGCATCGCCAACCGCTTGGATTATTACAGCGCGGATGAGATATGCACCATCCTCGCTCGCTCCGCTTCCTTGCTTGACATCGATATGACCCCTGAGGGTGCTTCCGCCATTGCGCGAAGGTCTCGCGGCACCCCCCGAGTAGCAAATGCCCTTCTGCGCTGGGTGCGTGACTATGCACAGGTGAGATCCGATGGCAGGATCACGGGAGAAACGGCGGAGGCGGCGTTGGGGATGATTGACATCGACGCTGATGGACTGGACGAGATGGATAAGCGTATTCTCGAAGTGATGATTGAGAAATTCAACGGAGGACCGGTGGGGCTCTCCTCGCTGGCCGTAGCGCTTGGCGAAGATGCCTCCACGCTGGAAGACGTGCACGAACCGTTCCTCATCATGCAGGGCTATATCAAGCGCACTCCACGCGGACGCGAAGCCATGCCGGCGGCCTACGCCAAACTCGGCATCACCCCGGCGAGCGGACAAGCCCAGCTTCTCCTCTGATCGCAACCAAAGTCTCTATGAACAAGCCGGCTCATCTCATCTTCGCTCTTCTCTGCGTGCTGCTCGGCACACAATGCACCCAGCAGAGGCTGCAGCGGCAGGCCCTCGAGTCCCCCACCGTCGTCCTCGATATCGGGCACTATTACGCGCCGGGGAAAGGAGGACAAGGGGCGCGCACGCCGGATGCCTCTCAAGGAGCACAGTTGGAGGAATGTGAGTTTTGGTACCGCTACGCCCACTTTGTCAAGGAAGTAGTAGAGCAAGCAGGTTACCACTGCGTGGTCTGCAATCGTGGTGAGACACCCACCGATCCCGAGCTGGCGCGCCTTGCTCGTCAATCCGGCGTCGTACAAATCAAAACGCCGATACCGACAGCGGTTTACCGCTCCCAGCACCACCCGGATCGTATGGCCGTCGGGATACTCAGCGCAGATTACGCCCTGGACTGCAAACCGGGAGCCGTCGTCTTCCTTCATCTCAACAGCGAGTCGGATTCCTGGCTCGTCTCCAACAAAGGCGCCTTCTATTGCAACCCTGTGGGTGTCACTCTCGCCACAACCATGGCCAATAGCATGAACCTCTCTATCTTTGATCACGGCATGCCTAACAACGGCGTTCCGTGCGGGGTCGTCGTACGAACGGATGGTCACAGGGGAGGAGGCGATTGGCTCAACACCTGCAACGAATCCTTTGTCCCGGCCGTCATCACGGAAGTGGCCTTCCTCTCTAACCCCCAGCATGCCCGCTTCCTTGCTCAACCCGCTAACGCAGAGCGTTTTGCTCGCGCTATCGGAATAGGTATCGTCCGTTTCATGCAGCAGCGCAAGAGCTAAGCCCGGCCCGTGTCCTGAAGGGAACGACACCATTCTCGCCTGCAAGACTCCCTCACCGAATCGGCACTCAGAAACAGGAAATGTTGAAGCCACGCAATTTCTTGTAAAGATTTTACTACTGAGTATGTTATGCCTCTATGACTTCATAGTGACCTACAACTCTGCCGGACCTTCATAAAATAATCTGCTGAAAACTGCAAAATTTCCCTTGCCCGCAGCCCTACGACCTGTTAGAATGCGCAGCACTATGAGACACAGTTACCTCTCTGCTTTTGTTCTGCTTGTTGCAGGAGCCTTTACCGCCGGCGCCTATCCGTATGCCCCTGCTGCCGTGGGTCCGGTCACCCCCGGTCAGGCCTTCAATCTCTGTAGTTACACCTACGTACCCATCAACTCTGCTCCCGCATCGCGCAGCACACGTTCCGCCTACGTTACCCCCGGTCAAGCTTTCAATCTCGCCGGTTACACCTATGCTCCTATCCAACAGGGCACCCTAGGAATGGCCCGTCCGGTCGCCGCTTCCCAACCCATCCCTGATTCTGCCCGCCTGTACCTGCAAAACGATACGAGTGAGCTCTCCCCCTGGTCCGTGGAAATAGCAGCCTCAGCCAACTTTGCCACTCGCCCCATCATGCGCAAAGACTGGGATGAACTCTCTCCCCAAGTCCATACCTACGGTGCAGATATTACTGTTGCACGCACCATCACTTCAGGACTTTCAGCCAACATCCGTTTCGGCTTTGCTTACGGCAAAGACTCCGTTAGTGGTTGGGATGAAGTTGGGGAACCAGAGTCCATGCGCTTCAGGGTAACCAACTTCATCCTCATGCCGGGATTGCGCTACACCTTCAGTCTCTCGGAAAGCACCTATCTCTTCCTCGGCGCAAACATTGGTATCCTCTCTCGTAACCTTAGATACAGAGAAAACTATGGGGATGGCGAGTACAATGAAACCTACAAATGGCACAAGTCCGATTACGGGTTCGCCTACTCTGCTGAAATAGGCTTGCGCTACAATGTCACACCGCACATCGGCATCTTCGCCGCCTACCAGATCAGCGGCTCCTCCGCTCGTCCCAAGTACTCTGTGACAGACGAATATGGGGAGTACTCCTGTACCTCACCGCATCAGTATTACAACAGCGTCCGCTGCGGTCTCTCCTACACATTCTAACTCGTTTCGAGCAAGTTAAAATAGATCATCATCTCGCCCCCTCCGCGTGCCTTTCAAAAGCGCCGTGAGGGGCGGGGGCGTATAGCGGCGCCTTATTTACGCTTTACGATTTGAATTAGAACACTTCGAGAAGCAGATGAAAAAAAGCATTTTGATCTTATCATCGAGCGCGCGCAAGGGAGGCAACTCCGACACTCTCTGCGATGCTTACGCTCAAGGCGCGAAAGAGGCGGGACATGAAGTGGAAAAGATACGGCTGGCAGAGCTGCACATTGAACCATGCCTGGGCTGTTACGCCTGTGAGAAGACGGGAAAATGCGCGCAGAGAGACGATATGGCCGCTCTGCTACCCAAGCTGGTCCGGGCGGATGTCATCGTGCTGGCGAGTCCGGTCTATTTCTACACCTTATGTGGGCGATTGAAGAATTTTATTGATCGGACGCTTCCTCTCTACCCGTATGAAGGCTTTGCCGGTAAGAAATGGCAACTTATTATCTCAGCTGCCGAGGACGCCAAGGAAAATATGCAACACGCCATCGGCGATTTCATGGGATTCATGGAATGCATGGAAGAGCCGGTGATCGCTGAGCCCATCCTCGGCATCGGAGCCTGGAAAATCGGAGACATCGAGGACAAGCCCGAAGTGATTGCGCAAGCGCATGCTGCCGGATTTTCCGCCTGAATGGTATGTCCTCATCCGCCTCAAAAGCGATTAACATCGTCTTTAGCCCCACCGGCGGCGTCATGGGCGGTGACGCAAGCTCTCCTGGCAGGCTTTGGCAGTGACAGTCGTACAATCAACATCTTTGATCGACACACGGACTTATCGCATGTGGACATAGGCAGGGACGATATCGCGTTCCTTGCTGTTCCCTGCTATGGCGGGCGTGTTCCGGCTCTTGCTGCGCAAAGAATCGCGCAGATAAACGGCAACGGGGCGAAGGCCGTGGCTCGTATGTTCTTACGGCAATCGCGCGTACGAGGACTGTCTGGTGGAGCTACAAGATGTGGCGGAGGCGGCAGGTTTTCGCGCGGTGGCTGCCGTGGCTGCGGTTTCGGAGCATTCGATCGTGCATCGGTATGCCTAGGGACGCCCGGACAAGGACGACATCGCCCGTTTGATGGAGTACGGCAGGGAACTCAAGAGAGTCGTAGACGAAAAAGCCTCCCCTGCTCATCTGAATCTTCCGGGCAACCGTCCGTACAAAAAGGCGTCAAGTCTGACGATCATCCCCAAACCGGCGTCAGGCTGCATATCCTGCGGCATCTGTGCTGAACAATGTCCGACACAAGCCATCCATCCGGCAAAACCTGCTCAAGTCGACAAATCGAGGTGCATCTCTTGTATGCACTGCATCTCCGTCTGCCCGCACTCCGCGCGGCGGGTCCATCCCATCATCGTCTGGCTGGCAAGTTGCATGCTCAAAACAGAATGCAGCAAGCGCAAGTCCCCTGAACTTTTCCTGTAGACAAGGGGCGTGTTCGGAAAGAGCGGCGGCATTCTCCGCCGGGGGAGGAATCAGATCATGCAGCGGCTCAACGGACGGGAATGACGTTGGCGATCGAAGCTGTACTGAAGGATTATTTTCATGAGGTCTCCGTGTGACCAGCCGAGTCTCTGCGCCCCCATGACGAAGGGACCGGACTTCCCGATGTAGCAGCATATATTCATCTCAATGAGCCGCCGCGTCCCCGTCGCTTCATCGAGCCGATAATCGAGGCGAAAGTAGTCAATGGGACCCAGGGCGTTCCAGATGGTGGCGACATCGTTCCGGATGTCGTTTTGAATCGTCTCAGGGAGATCATCTGCCCATGCGTAGCCAAGGTGGTCGTGCAGCTTGAGGTCGCCTGTAATGATGCCATCCTTTTTGTCGGACCCGGGTCGGACGAATCCCAGGACGAGAGGGGTTTCGCCACCCACAACAGGAACCGTGTAGTCCTTGCCGGGACAAAACTCCTCCACCATCGCGTCGTGTCCTTGTGCGGAAAGTTTGGCTGCACAGTCCGCGGCATCGCTCCAGCTCTCGGCGATGTTTTCTTCGGTGATGCAATCGGAGGCGGCCCCGAACCTCTTCTTCACAAAGAAACGCTGCACATTGGCAAACGTTGGAGGGGGAATCTGCGGCAGGGACGCCGATTTGCTGAACATGCAGCCCTTGGCTACCGGGAGTCCGAGCTCCCCGAAGACGAGTTTCATGAGCCACTTGTCCTCAGCTACAGCTCGGATGTTGGGGGGCGCTCCGAGATAGGGAATGCGCGCAAACTCGCAGTACGAGGAAATAAAGATCTCCGGGTTTTCCATGGGGATGCGGTTAAGCAGGGAAAACACGTAATCCACATTCCCCTTGGCTTGCAGGATAGCGTACGGCTTCGAACTGGAATAAACCTCACAACCAATTTCTCGCAGCAGGTTGTAGATGCTGTGGTGGTACTGGGGATAGCCACCGTTCCCTCTGTAGGGCTTCACGGAAAAATCCGGTCCATCCGGCGCATACGGAGCCAGGTACATGACGCGCAGCGGCTTCCCCTCCTCATTCAACAACACTTTCGGCACTACTCTATCCGTATCCGTTTTCATACGCTGCTATTTTATATCAACCTGCACACCCTTGGCAAGACGTTAGACGAATTCATGTACGACGTACATCTCACATCAATCTTACCCCGGTTTAGTTCCGCACACGGATTATGGAGACAAGACAGAGAAAAACCTTATTTTTATCTGCCTTCTTCACGTACTTACCCCCTGCCGGTCATACTTCCCTCGTCCGGAAAACGCATGAAAGAATGAATGAGGCTTGAAAATATTTATCGGGACACGTGTGGTTTACTCCTCTCGTGGAACCTTGACGCGATGAGTACGAGCATGGTATAAGGGAGTGTGCAAATAGAATTGATCACGGCCCGCTATGCTTCTGCAGCCCAAATGAAGGATGGGTTGAGTCCCCTTCGAGAAATACACCTCACCGCCGACGCTGATCGCGACAATCTGAACGTGATCGTGAATTACGAGCCTTCCTGCATCGAGGAACAACGATTTTGGGTATCACACCTGAATGCGCAGGAATCCCGCACGATCAAGCCGACGGCGCCCAAACTTTCATCGCCGCCTCCTAGCGACACACAACCCGTGAAGGGAACCATCCATGTGAGCGTCACGACAGAGGAAGGAGAAACTCTTGTTGAGCAAGAGCACGCGCTGCGTTGGCTGGCGGACTCGCTCCTCCCGGATCTCACCGAGTACCCTGTATGGCTCGCGCGCACGGTTTCTGCGCAGGCGGAAGAGACGGACCCCATCGTAAGCCACATCACGGGAATCACCTCGACATCCGGCGTTGAGGAACGCGTCCGGGCCGTATGGGATGAGCTCCGTCACTTCACGCGAGATTACAAAATTGTCCCACCGAAAGACGAGCAGACGGTGGAAGTCGGCTGTGCGGTTCGCTGCTCCCTGCGGAAGTTGAAGGAACAAGGCTATCGTGGCAGCCTTGATGCCGCTCTTCTCATGATCTCGTGTCTCACCCGCCTCCGCACCAACGCCTCTCTCATCATCACCGGCAGACAAGCGCTCGTCGGCATTTTCCCGGGGGCCATGCAGGGCTTCGACCATGCGGTACAGACGGACCGGCGAGGCGTCATAAAGGCAGCGCGGACAGGAGATCTCACCGTCCTGCGTGCGGCGGGACTCTACGCACCGCTCAGCTACGAAAACGCCGCTGAAGAGGGAGCGAAAATCCTTGCGGAGGAACAGGACGATTTTCTCGCCGTGGACGTGAGTTGTCTGCTCCCCGAGCAAGTGACGGCAGCGTCTGATGACGACACGGCAGAAGCCGCGGATCTGACCACGGAGCCGGAATCTTCGGATTCACGCATCGACCGCTGGCAGCGGAAATTGCTCGATCTCTCTCTGCGCAACAACCTGCTGAATACAAAATGGGCGGGCAAGAACAGTCTCCCACTCATCGTGTCGGACGTAGCCGCTCTGGAAAACCGGCTGGCCGACGGGGATATTTTTCGCTTCAAGGCACAGTCGGGCAACGACCCCGCCGACACGGACGTCCAACAACTCGCCGCCTCACTCCTCCCCAAGAAACAACTGGTCGCCGCCATGGAGGAGACCGACCTGCTTCGACGGCTCGGCAGCCTCTATCTCTCCGCTCGTCGCGAACTGGAGGAAAGCGGATCCAACACCCTCTACATCGCCTGCGGCTTCCTCAAGTGGGTCCCCAAAGGAGCTCCGGCTGCTCGAGTGTTGCGCGCCCCTCTCATCCTCATCCCCGTGCAGCTCTCGCGCGCATCGGTGAAGGATGGCTACGCGCTGCGCAGCACGGACGATGAACCGCGCTTCAACGAGACCCTCCTGGAGCTGCTGCGCGTTGAGTTTTCGATACGGATCAACGAGCTGCAGGCCGGGGAACTCCCGCACGACGAGAGAGGGTTGGACGTAGCGCGTATCCTGCAAACCGTGCGGGACAGCATCAGCAGCATGGACGGCTGGGAAGTGGAAGAGCAGTGTCTGCTTGGTCTCTTTTCCTTCGCTAAATTCCTCATGTGGCAGGACCTCATGGTCCGGCGGGATCAACTGCTGAAGAACAGGGTCGTCCAACAACTCGCCGCGAAAAATCGCGGTCAATTTCCGGAACAGGTCGGCTTCCCAAGTCCGGATACCCTCGATCGCGATGAAGACCCCCACACGATCTACACTCCCCTGCCCTCCGACTCCTCGCAGTTGGCAGCCGTGCTGGCGGCGGAGCACGGGAAGAGCTTCGTGCTGGAGGGACCTCCCGGCACGGGCAAAAGTCAGACCATTGCCAACATGATCGCCCACTGTCTGGGGAGCGGCAAGACGGTTCTCTTTGTGGCAGAAAAGGCGGTCGCTCTGGAGGTGGTGCACAAACGGCTCACGCGCATCGGGCTCGGCGATTTCTGTCTGCAACTGCACTCGAACAAGACGCGCCTCGCGGAGGTCATCAGACAGTTTCGTCAGGCGATGGAAGGACTCAGCACGCGCGAGCAAAATGAAGCGGATTGCACGTGGCAGGAGAGCGTGGACTCCATGCTGAGCGCACGAAATGCGGTCAACGAGCTGCCGCAGATCATGCACCGCAAATACCCGGACGGATTGAGTCTGTACGAAGACATCTGCTGCATCGCTCCCGGTGAGAAACTTCCGTCCGTGAAGCCCACTCAGGAAGAACCCCTCACCCTGCCGCATGAAGAGAGACTGCGGCTGCTCAACCTCGCCCACGAGCTGGCAGCCCACGCCAACCTGTTGCAGGGCGACCTGCGTGTGGTGGCGCGCGATATGCTGCGCGCGGACGATGATTCCGAGTGGGAGAACAAGCTCGTGGACGCCTTGCGGCAGGCGCTCCCCCTCATCAAACTCCAGGAGGACATCCTCCGCGAGTGGGCCGACCTCACGAGTTGCTCCGACCAACTTGCCGAGCAACGCATCGTCCTCTTCACTTCCTTGGAGATGGCTGCTGAGCATCCGGGCAACGATTGGTCCGGTATGTTGCCACGCTACGCCGCGCATTCTGCGGAAGTCATCCGTACCCTCGCGGAGCACGCCGAGCATTTCCGTCGGCTGCGCGAGAGCCTCAGCGTGTCCTACCCAGACAACGCCGTACGGGATGCCGGACTCGACGAGCAGCGCGCGACCTGTCGCAATGCCCAAAATCGCCTCTTCCCCATACGTTGGTGGAGCGAACGCTCCTCGCGCAGCTATCTGCGCTCCATCGGTGCCGGAAGTGGAAAAATCAACTGCATGAACGACCTCGACGCCCTCGTTTCCATGCGAGATGAACAAAGGGCTCTGGACGAAGCGGACACGGCTCTGCTCCCATCCTTCATCAAGGACAAGGGCACCGAATTCTCCCGACAGGATGCGGACGCGGCACAGCGGCTCATCACCCGACTCAACAGCGTCACGAGCGAAGGAGAGAGCCTGGCCATCCGACTCATCGACGGTGCCGACGAGCTCGTCCGGAGCGCCGCAGCTCAACGCTGCATCGCCGCTTGGAAGAGCAACCTCATCGCGCTGACCGCTTGCGCGTCACAACTCACGGAGCTGCTGGAGTCCCCTTGCGAGCTGCTTGAGCATTGTGCGGAGGGCGAAGCACAGGAATGGCTGCAACGGTTGCTCGATACACGTGAACGGTGGCGCGACGTCACCCTCTGGAACGAAAAAAGACAGGAGGCCGAGGAGTCGGGACTGGGAGACGTGGCGAAGCTGCTAACGGATGGAGGGTGTACGGCGGAGCGCGTCGAGGACCTGGTGAAGGTGAACCTCTCCCGGCTCAAGATGCAGGCGGCTGCTCGCAGTGAGGGAATCCTCTACCGTTTCTCACCCAGACTTCACGAACAAAAGATTACCGATTACAGCGAGCGCGATTCCCAACTCCGCGCCCTCACCGGGGAGCGCATCCGCTCTATCCTCGCACAACGGGCAGCGAGATCCATCGACTACGAAAAAGAAGCCATCATCCTCCAGCGCGAAATCACCAAGAAGCGCGGCTACATGCCCCTGCGTAAACTGCTCCACGAAGTTCCCCATGTAGCTTCGTTGCTCAAGCCCTGTTTCCTGATGAGCCCGCTCTCCATCGCCCAGTATCTCACCCCGGAAGCGGAGCCCTTTGATGTTGTGATTTTCGACGAGGCCTCGCAGATCCCTGTATGGGACGCCGTAGGAGCCATCGCTCGCGGAACAAGCGTCATCATCACCGGCGACTCGCGTCAAATGCCGCCAACGAGCTTCTTCGGACGTTCGCGTGACGATGAAGACGAGAAGGACGTCGACGAGCCCGATCTGGAGAGCATATTGGATGAGTGCATGGCCTGCGGGGTGCCGAAGATGGACCTCACCTGGCATTACCGAAGCAAGTCAGAATCCCTTATTTCCTTCTCCAATGCGCACTACTACGAAGGCAAAATGACCACCTTCCCCGCGCCCTCCCTGCGCGACACCGCACTCTGTCTCCACGCCGTCAAGGGCACCTACTTGCCCGGGGCGAAGAACCGGACCAATCCGGAGGAAGCGCGAGCCGTCGTCAAGCACATATGCGACACCCTGCTCACCCCGGGCTTCCGCTACACAGAAGCCACCAGCATCGGCGTCGTTACCTTCAACGCCCAGCAGCAGAAGCTCATTCTCGATCTGCTGGACGATGAGCGCGCCAAGCATCCCTCCCTGGAGCCCTTCTTCGCAGAGAACAACCCCGAGGCCGTTTTCGTGAAAAACCTCGAAAACGTGCAGGGCGACGAGCGGGGTGTTATCTATTTCTCCACCACCTACGGACGCGACGCCGACGGACACATGTCCATGAACTTCGGGCCCCTCAACCTCATCGGCGGCGAGAGGCGACTGAACGTCGCCGTCACCCGCGCGCGTTACGCCATGCATATCTTTACATCCATGCAACCGGAAGACATCGACCTGGCGCGAACTCGAGCACGAGGGGCGGCGGACCTGCGCGATTTCCTGCAGTACGCCCGCAGCAACTCCCAAAATCACGACACGATTGCCGAGACGGCTACCGGAGTCGATCCCCTGGCTGCTCACATAGCCTCCCGTCTGCAGAAACTCGGCTGGCGGTGTCGCACGGGGCTGGGCGCTTCCGACTACCGCGTGGATATTGCCGTCGAGGACCCGAAGCGTCCAAACTGCGTTCTGGCAGGCATCACGCTGGACGGCACGTGCTACGCTGCGGCACACACCGCGCGGGATCGCGACATCGTGCGTCCCGACACCATGCGCCTGCTCGGCTGGCGGATGCTCAACGTGTGGGCGATCGACTGGTGGCGCAACTCTGAACAGACGCTCAAGAATATCGATTCCAGACTGCACGAATTCGAGCAACAAGGACCGCCGAAAGCAGAGGAACTCCCCTCCCTCCTGCCCGGCAAAAACGACGAAGAACCCTCCGACGAAGAAACATCGGCGACCCCGGACACGGACCAAGGGAAACAAGAGACTGCGCGCGTCGTCAAGCCGGGTCCGGAGCCCACGCTGGCAAGGGTAAAGCCGGTGAAGTCAAGTGCATTTAATATGCAACCCAAGAACCTGCTCCCCCTCATTGAGAAGATCACGGCGGCGGAAGCGCCCATCACCATGCAGCACCTCGCGACCCGCCTCATGGAAATCGCTCCGCCGGACATCACCAAACGTTCCCGCGCCTTCGCCGGTGAGCTCGCCTCCTTTGAGGTGCAGGTTGACCAGACCGCGCGCTCACTTGTAGCCGACCGAAAGCTCGCCGTGAAGCGCATCGATAGTCCCATCCTTCAGCAGCCTCAAACCATCTTTTTCCTGCCGGGAGAAGTCGAAGTTCTTCCCCGCGCCTTGGGTTCACGCACCCTTGAAAGTATCCCGGTGGATGAGTTGCTCGAGATTGCCCGTATCGTCCGGCAACAGCTCGCCTGCCTCCCCGGCACCGATGCTCACCTGCGCGGCATCTCCACGTTCCTGCGCCTTCCGCGCCTCACCCAAGAAACCCGCGAGCAGCTCTCACTCGTTATCAAAGATGGGGTGAAAAGCGTTTGACAAGGCAGCTCCCTCCCCGTATCATTCCGTCATGCAGTGTTTGTTCCCATCGTGTGTCCTCCTCATCGCCGGAGCCCCTCTCGTCTGCGCCGGACAGGAGCAGGAAGACTACGACAAGCTTCTCCACGCCATCACGACCGAGGTCACCATCCTGCATGGCATCACGGATGAAGCCTCTGCCGCCTCTTCTGTCGAACATCTGGAAAGCCACCTGCTCCTCATGGCGCAACTGCGAAAATCGACAGATGAGACCGCTCTCTGGCGCTACATCGATAACACGCCGGGCATCAAGGCTCCCCTCATTGAGCAACTCGAATTCCTTTTCGTGGAACTCCAGCGCATCGAAAAAGCAGAGTTCTTCCATTGTGAGCGCCTGCAGCAACTCCTGCGCGTTCAGGTTACACCCGCTTCCTCACCGGAACCGAGCCGCCCACTTCTTTCTGCCGCAGAAGCTCCTGCAGGTACGCTAACTCTGCATCCATGAACTCCGGCAGGTCGTTGCGGTGGCGCGCCATTTCTTCAAAAACCTCGTCTCTGTAATTCACCGCATTGCGATACGATTCCTCTTCCGATCCATATTGTAGATCAGAGAAGTACCTCGTGATAATGCGACCGCAACGCTGAATACTGACTCTCCATCCTTGGAAATCCGTATTCTCGTACGTATATCGTGTGATGTTTCTATTTCTCATGCCTACTCTGGGGTGTGTATCTCTCCGACCCCTCCCCTCACCCCGCGGTTGAATAACGTACAGATTTCTCCTCTCTCTCCGTGCGCCGACAACTATAACACGCGCCTAACTGAGTGCTCATATTAGCTTCCCCTTGACATCCGCAACGGTCTCCTTTAAGATCCCCCTCGAGTCGGGGGTTGCAAAGCAAGGTTTCTATTAATGGAGGAATTGAGTCCTCTTCCTTGCTTGTCCATTCCTCGGCTCTTTTTGTCGAGACAACGTAACTGATCGTTTTTCTTTTCCCCCCCTTTTATATCATCTTGCGTTAGGATATCTCCCCATTGACATTGTCACCTCCTATGATAGTATTCTCATTGAAGCCGTGCTCAACCATCAAGCGTATAAAGTTGGGGATCACCTCTGAACCCTGCACGCCGTTGCTGGACAGCATGGCTTTGCTATATCCAGAAATACGCGAAAGTTTTTCAATAACTCCTCCAACTTTGCCATTACCGCTATACCCTCCGCCTCCTGCCTCATCTTCTCCCTCTTCTCTCTCCTCTCCTCCGGCGTCAGCCTCATCCACTCCTGCGCCTCCTCCGCCGTCATCCGCAGCG
>CANQSY010000031.1 GCA_947626635.1 uncultured Akkermansia sp. | reverse complement strand
TACAAGCGAATAAGAAATATTTAATCACGCGCAATATAATAGAACACATAAAAATTTCTTAATTTAAGTTACGCATAGGAGAAGGTGTGTGCATAGCTACTCTACACACATTGTTAATTAATTTTAATGATTTGTTTTTCATTCTCTTTCTATTCCATTTACTTTATATGCTGCACAGCAGCATTCACAACTCAATTCCTCTGGACAATCAACTCCGATTCCATTTGCTTCCATATCAGAGAGGCAATCCATGAGGTGTTCCATAGCGCCAATCTCCTTTTTCGTACGAGAATCTATACTAGGGATAAATCTCCCCTTAACAAATTCTAGTATTTCGCGCACCAATCCTAAAAGTAATGTAAATCGAGGAAGGTTTCCTTCTCGAGCAGAGCGGCACATGTAAAGACAATGGAACCATTTATCTGCATCAATTATGTTGGCCTCTTTCATAGCTTCATATCCTTCTATAAGTTTAGCTATCGCAGCGATCGTATTTTTTATTAATCTTGCTTTTTCTTCATACATAGCGATTTCAAACTGCGTATATTGAAATCCAAGCAAGCCGAGCTGGTCAATACGATTTGTTGTGACATTCCTAACTACAGCATATAAATTTAGTTCATTGTTTTCCTCAGAACAATCCCTCCGCGTCCACCTGCCATCGCAAGGGTTATAGTAGCGGTAGTTGTAATATACCAAACCTGTCTCGGCGTCGTGATACTCGCTGCTCCATTGAATGGATTGCTGGATAATCCCATTCTCGCGGACTTGCCCGAACGGCGTGTAAACATAGTCGATTTGCAGACGTGCGGACAGCGAAAAGATTTCCGTGATGTTTTTTGTCAGGTCCCAGCCGTAGTAGTAGGCGGAACCTTTGTAGAAGATAGCAAGCGGACGCGTCGCGACGGGTTGCGTCGGATCCCACACATACGCGTTGATCAACGCCTGATTCTGTCCCTCCATCATATCGAGACTCGCGATTTGCAGATAGTTGCGGTAGAGGTACCGCTCGTGGGCGGTGACGACGCCATCCTTCTCCACCTTCTTAAAGACGCGCCGTCCCATGTAATCGTAGTCGCAGGTGATGACGGTATGACCGTCCTTGCTCTCAAATTTAATGGCTCGGTTCTGGACATTGTAGGTGACGCGCCAAATGCCTGTCTCAGTTTGGATAAGCGTCTGGTTGCCATCCTTATCGTACCCGGGCGTAAAGTCGCTGCCGTTCGTGTCAATCTGCGTGTACTGGTTGAGGTCGTTAGTGACGTAAGCGACATCCGAGGTCGCGCCGGAATTGACCTCCTGCGCAGTGACGCGGTTGCCGATGTTGTCGTAGGCGTAGTCGAAAGAATCACCCACCGTGCGCGTGGCATGGATAAGTTGACTCACCGCCGCCCCATCGGCGGTTCGCCCCTTCGGGGCAAAAGCTGCGCTTTTGTCTAATCGCCCTGCCAGCCGTCGGGCGCTTTCAGATCTATCGTTGTAATCAAACGTCTCATTCATGGCGCCACCACTGCGGAGCGTCTGCCTCGTGACCGGACGTCCAAGCTTGTCGTACGTGTCATTGCGCTGCACCACGAGTCCGCCGTCCGTGTTGCGGATGGAACTCATCTTGGTGAGCAGATCGCGTTTGACTTTGTGGCTGGGGTTGAACATCTCCTTCTATCTTTCACCCGTTGCTTTTGCTCTTGCATTTCACACTTTTTATTCAGAAAGATATGACTTTCGCCATTGATCGATAAGGAACTTTTTTTTGTTCTCCGGCACATTTTGCAACTCGAGTGCTCTATTGAACCATTTGTATGCTTCCTCGATGTTTTTCTCTACACCAACTCCCCCAGCGTAACATTGACTTAAATAAGTCGCATCCAGAGCGTTCTTTTCTTCCTTATTTTGAATGATATGGAGTCCTTTCTCCGCGTAAATCATGCGCTGTTGTTCTGCAAGTTCAATGAGTCCATTTACATTCAAAGCCAGATCCAGCATGGCGTATTCACTACCATCTTTGGCAGCCTTTCTCAGCCACTTGTTCGCGAGTCCACGGACTTCCTCATTTGGTCCCTTGTACGTCCACATTGCAACCATCAAATTACCAATTTTCCACTCTGCCTCCGGATCTCCTTTTTTGCAGCGTCGGATAATATCCTGCACGGTATCCCGCTGCATCTGCTCCTGATATTGCTCGATGAGACACACTGTATCATCCAGCAACTTTTCTTGATCATTTCCCCGTTCGGAACAGCCGCAAATAAGTACAGCGGCGACCATGTAGAATAATTTTCTCATTGCTTTGTATTTGCATGCTGATTATAAGTAGTAATTCCTCTCACTGTCAAAGCATTTTTTTAGGCATCGACACTCTGTGTGGATCGCAAAATTTAAATGCGCCTCGAGAAAAATTTATTGGGACACGTGTGACATCACATCCGTCCCAAGAAAAACACTCTCAATAAGAGGTTAACGGCGCATCATGCAGCATAAGCCATTGGTTATTTACGATTTACGATCACCTTTGATCCCTCGGGGGCTTTGACTAATTGACGATGACGATGCTCGTTATTGAGCTTGACTTTTTTTGCTGCTTTCATACAATGGAAGCTTCCTTTTTTTATCTCACACGGTTGCGGGCCCAGGAATTGTTTCCTGCCCTCTCAACCATCATACAATCAATTGCGGAGCCGTCTCTAAGGCGGGGCGCATGGTGCTCTGACATCGCAACGGGGCTCTCCCCCTGATCGGTTGACGAGTCACCGTGTACCGGGGATAGAGGTTCTATAGCTCCCTCTATCCCTCCTTCCGCAACTGCGTTTCTTCCACCGCGGTCCCTCTCATTTTACCACCTCTAATTAACCGCTTACGGATTACGAATTCAGGTAAAACATGAAAGATCGGGAGGTTGGGCAACGTACTACTTAAAGAAGTGATGCGAAAGATAATAGCAACGGTGAGCTGCATGATGCTGTGCGTGGGGTGGGTTCAGCAGACGGGGGGCGCCGCGGTATCGGCAACGGAGGAGGAGCATCCTTTTTTGAGTGAGCGTCTGTACCCGGAATGGTCGAAGCTGACGCCGGAGCAAGGGGCGGTTGACGTCCGTACCGCCATTGACCAGGCCAAAAAGAAACTGGAGTCCATACGGGCGCTCAAACCGGAAGAGGCGACGTTTGAGAATGTATTTGAGGCATACGAGGAGGCCTCGTTGGGGGTAGAAAAAGCGGAGAGTCTGATGCATCTGCTGGAAGCTGTGATGGACAACGAGGGCATACGGACCGTGCAGGAGGAAATAATCCCGGAATTGAGTCTTTTTGCGGCGTCCATCACCGCCGATGCGCAGCTGTGGCAGGTGATAAAAACTGCGGCGGGCGCTCCATGGGTCAAGGACCTCTCTCCAGCCAAACAGCGTTATGTCCGGCAGGTGGTTGACACCTTCCACGACAGTGGGGCGGATCTGAATCCTCAGCAAAAAGAAAGGCTGCTGGAAATAGTGCGGGAGCTTTCCACTCTTGCCCATCAATTCGACAAGAATGTGTTGGACTCGACCAACGCCTGGCAGTGGGTTGTGACGGACAAGGCGCAGCTGAAGGGGATGAGCAAGCAGTGGATGGACCGTGCGGCGGCAGATGCGAAGGCCAAGGGATACGGGACCGACAAGGAGCCCGCGTGGCTGATCACTCTCCAGGAACCGAGTGCACGTGAAGTGCTGCAAAACTGTGATGTGGAGGCCACGAGGAGGAAGTGCTGGGAGGCGCTGGCCACCGTAGGGAAAGAGCCGCCCTACGACAACGAGGGAATCGTCGCGCGGGTGATGGAACTGCGCAAGGAGATGGCGACGCTGCTCGGCTTTGATACTTTTGCGGACCTTACCTTGGCACGGCGCATGGCCGGGAGCGGACGGAAGGCCATGGAATTCATCGATGACATGATGTTGAAGGTGAAGCCGGCGTTTGATGCGGAGGTGAAGGAATTGCTCGATTACGTTTCTCACGAAAAGAAGAAGAAGGTAGAGACCCTCAACCCGTGGGAGACTTCTTATTACATGCGCAAGCTGTCGCGGCAGCGTTTCAACTTCGACCCCGAGCTGCTACGGCCCTACCAGGAGTGCAACAACGTCATCAACGGCATGCTTTCCATCTACCAGGGGCTTTACGACATCACCATCGTCGAACTTCCCACCTACGTGGCTCATGACGGCAAGGAGCACACGGAAAACGCCGTCGAGGTATGGATGCCCGAGGTACGCGCCTTTGACGTGCATGACAACCGGACCGGGGCCCATCTCGGATCCTTTTACATGGACCTTTTCCCGCGCGAGTCGAAGCGTTCCGGCGCGTGGGTGCAACCGCTCAGCTACGGCAAACCCGCCCACGACGGCAAGCCGCATGAGCCGCATCTGGCCCTGCTCGCGGCTAACCTGAGTCCCGCCGGGACGGACCACCCTGCTCTGCTGTCGCACATGGACGTCGAGACCATCTTCCACGAATTCGGGCACATGATGCACACCATGCTGGGGGACACGGAAATGATCTCGCACTGCGGCACCAACGTGGCATGGGATTTTGTGGAGATGCCGAGCCAAATGAATGAGAACTGGACATGGGAGCCCAAGGGGATCGAAACATACGCGCGCCATTATAAGACCGGCGAGCCGATCCCGGCGGAACTGGTCGAAAAGCTCGGCAAGTTGCGTTTCTTCTTCCCTGCCAACGAAGACATGAGCCAGCTTTGCATCGCGAAACTGGACATGGAGATGCACATGAATTATGCGGAAAAATTCTGGGGCAAGGGGTTGGATGCAGCGACGTATGAATTGCTCGCGCCGTGGCGTGCGCCGATGAGCGTGCAGCCTCCCTCCATCATGCGCAACCTCTCGCACTGCATCTCGGGGGGATACGCTGCCGGCTACTACTCGTACAAATGGGCGGAAGTATTGGCGGCCGACATCTTTACCCGCTTTGAAAAAGAGGGCATCCTCAACCCGAGCGTCGGCGCGGCGTACAGGAAGGCCATTCTCTCCCGCGGGGACAGCGCCCCACCCTCCGAGCTCTACCGAGAGTTCATGGGACGCGACCCGAACCCGGACGCTCTTTTGCAGAAGCAGGGGTTAAAGCCTTAGAGGTTGAGGAGAGAGAGGATGGCGGCAGCGGAATAACGCTGATCGAGCGGCAGGGGAAGCAGCGAACGCGCGATGCGGTTGGATGGATCGGTCGCTTGAGTGCAGGCGATAACCTCCTCCCACAGGAAAGGAAGCGCGATGCCGGCATCGATGAGCTCGTCGCGCAAGCCGGGAATACCGGTAAGAAGCGGGTAGCAAAAGGGAGCGGAGGGAGCCTGCGGCGGGAGAGTGAAACGGTTGAGACTGCGAAGGCGCTCATGGAGCTTCGCGTAGTTTTCCATGCGACGTTCGGCGACCTTTTCCCAATCCGTCGCCGCGACAAAGGCTCGCGTCAGCGGGCTCATGCGCAGCAGGGGGAGACGCGACAACTCGCTTTCCAGTCTCTCAAACCAGGGGAGAGAGGCCACGGCGCCATGCAGCGACCGCTGCAAAAGCGCCCGGGCGCGCACCGAGCTGTCATCCGTCACCTCCGGCAACCTCAAGGGGAACGGCGCCAGCGCTATACCGCCATCCGGCACGCCCGCAAACTTGCGCAAGCTGTAAAACGTCGGGACCCCCGGAATGGGCGGAGCAAAAAGCGCCGTGGCAGCATCCAGAACGCAGAGTCCCGGGTGCGAACAGGCGACTGCTTGCAACGCGGTCGGATCACTCAACCCGAAATAATTGACGAGCACGAGAAGATCATCCGGGTGCGCAGGTTCCGGCAACCATAGATTTGTCGGCGCGAACAAATCTTCCGTCTCATAGCGAAGGACGCGGATGCCGAGACGGGAAAAAGGCGTGAGCACCGTATCGCACGTGTAGCGCGGAACGAAAGCCCGCGCGGGACGGTCGGGCATACTGCGCACGATGCACTCCAGGGCGGCCCGACCGCTGCACAGCCACGCACAGTTCTCCGACTCGCTGAAGGGGAATCCCCTGCCCTCTGCGCTCAATTCGATTCCGAACGCGCCGCCGATCATATCCGAGTTCATTGCGAGAAAGCGGCGGGACGACCGGTTCGCGCCTCGTAATCCGCGAGTTGGTCCTCTCCCACGGGGAGCACGGAAAAATAGCGGGCCGCCGGATGGTGGAAAAGAAGAGCGCAGACCGATGAGGGGGGCGTAATCATGAACGACTCCGTGAGCGCGGCTCCCGTCTGTGCGGGTGCGTCCAGAAGGTCAAAAATGGTTTGCTTTTCTGCGTGGTCCGGCTGAGTGGGGTAGCCGCACGCGGGACGGATGGAGGCAGTGTCCGCCACCCGCCATATTCGGTCGGCCTCGGCGTGCACGAGTTCCGCCATGGCTTCGGCGAGCGTGTTGGCGAGGGCGCGGCCGAGCAGCGAAGAATAGGTATCGTTCTGCGCTTCGAATTCTGCGCACCAGGTTTCTGCGCCTGAGACACTCACCTGCAGCGCCCCTACATAGCCGGTGTGCGGAGCGGGCGGCACGAAATCCGCAAGGGCGAGCCGCGGGCGGGATGATTCCTTCTGCACACGCAGGGTATGCAGCACCTTACCGGAGGGACGCACGATCAGATCATCGCCACAGGATTGCGCCTCCCAAATGCCGAAGCAAGCGCGCACATGAAGACGCTGCTCGCGGAGCGCGACGCGGAAAAGATTTTGGGCATCATCGATGAGAGAGAGCACCTGCTCTTTTTGCTCCGCCGAAGCGGATTCATGCGGAGCGCGGCGCGCGGGGTTCCATGCGTTCTGCATGGAAAAGACACGAAGGAGGATGCTCCAGTCCGCCCGCTCCAGAATCTGCTCCGGAGACACCTCGACGTCCCCCGTCTGCGGGGTGCAGCACGGACACGCATTGCGCAGCATCACGCGAAAAACACCCGTACGCTGCGGCGCGGGGATGTACACCTTTTCCCAATCCGTGTGCAGAGCCTGCGCTCTCGCCTGCGCGAGCGACAGGAGAGGAGTGTGCTTCTCCGCGTAAGAGAGGCGCAATGCCTCCTGCTCCCTGAGGATGCGTTCACGCGCCTTCTCCCTCCCGGAGCCCACAAGCTCCAGGGCTATGGGGGCGACGGCGGAGGCATCCGACGTATGGACCACGACGCCGTTGGGGTAGAGAGGGGCAATTTTGAGAGCTGTGTGCAAGGCGCTGGTGGTCGCTCCTCCTACCAGCATGGGGACGGTGAACCCCTCCTTCTGCAATTCGGAGGCCAGGTGCGACATCTCGTCGAGCGATGGGGTGATGAGACCGGAGAGGGCGAGGATATCCGCATTTTCCCGGCGGATGGCGGAGATGATATCCTCCGCGAGAACCATGACGCCGAGGTCGACAACACGGAAGCCGTTGCAGGCGAGAACAACACCGACGATGTTTTTACCGATATCATGCACATCTCCCTTCACCGTGGCGAGTACGACGGTTCCCACGGAGGCGCCGTTGCCGCGGGATTGCTCAATGCAGGGGGTCAACACAGCCACACTCTTCTTCATGACTCGCGCGCTCTTCACCACCTGAGGCAGGAACATCTTGCCCGCGCCGAAGAGTTCGCCCACCTGCTTCATGCCGTCCATCAGCGGACCTTCAATCACAGCGAGAGCGCTGCCGCATTGGTCCATCGCCTCCAGCGCATCCTTCTCGATGAAGGCGTCGATGCCCTTGACGAGGGCATGCGTTATTCTCTGCTGTACACTGTCGGACCGCCAGGCATCCTCGTTTGCAGGAGCAACTTTACCCGACGCAACGTCTTTTTGGGCAGCGAGCTGCTGGGAGTAAGCCGTGAGGCGCTCCGTGGCATCGTCCCGACGATTAAGGAGCACATCCTCCACGAGCTCGAGGCGATCACGCGGGATGTCATCATAGACGTCCAACATACCGGCATTCACGATGCAGACATCCAGTCCGGCCTGCTGCGCGTGGAAGAGGAAGGCGGAGTGCATGGCTTCACGGACGGGGTTGATACCGCGGAAGGCGAAGGAGACGTTGGAGATACCGCCGGAAAGGTGGCAATGGGGGAAGAGGCGATGAACCTCAGCCGTCGCCTTGAAGAAATCCACCGCGTAGTCGGCATGTTCGGCGATACCGGTACCGACGGTGAGAACATTCAGGTCGAAGATGATATCTTCCTCCGGGAAATCGACAACGCGAACAAGGAGGTCATGCGCACGCTTCGCAATGCGGATGCGGTGGTCGGCGCTCGTGGCCTGTCCTTTTTCATCAAACGCCATGACGACGACGGCGGCGCCGTAGCGGCGGATGAGACGGGCCTCGCGCAGGAATTCCTCCTCCCCGTTCTTCAGGGAAATGGAATTCACGATACCCTTACCCTGCATACAGCGCAGGCCCGCCTCAATCACCTCCCACTTGGAAGAATCAATCATGAACGGCACGCGCGCTATATCCGGTTCCGCCGCCACGAGGTTCAGAAACTTCGTCATCGCAGCCGGGCCGTCGATCATTCCGTCGTCGAAGCAGAAATCCAGCACCAGCGCACCGTTTTCTACTTGTTTGCGGGCGATGGTAAGAGCCTCGTCGTAATTTCCCTCGCGGATGAGTCGTGCGAATTTGGGGGAGCCTGCCACGTTGCACCGTTCTCCGATGAAGAGCGTGTTACGCGAACGCTCGTGATTGTAGGCCTCGAGTCCGGCAAGGCGCAACTGACCGGGCACGGGGGGCGGAGAAGGAACGCGGGGTGAGAAAGCCTGAACAGCCTCCCGGATGGCGCGTATGTAGTCGGGAGTTGTGCCGCAGCAGCCGCCGACTATATTGAGCAGACCCTCGGCAGCGTACCCGCGCAGGATGTCGGCCATGTGCTGCGCGGTGTGTTCGTAGCCACCGGGGCTGAGGGGGTCGGGCATCCCGGCGTTCGGGTACATACTCACGGCGCAATCGGCGAGCGCGGAAAGCTCTCTCGCGAAGGGGAGCATCAGATCCGCCCCCAGGGCGCAGTTGATACCGACGGCGAGCGGGTGCGCATGACGCACGGAATTCCAGAACGCCTCAACGGTCTGACCGGATAGCGTACGACCCGCGCGATCGGTGACAGTGAAACTGATGATAACGGGCGGGACATGAAACTGTTGCCCCTCCCTGACCTCCTCAATGGCATTGAGGCACGCCTTGGCGTTGAGCGTGTCGAAAATGGTCTCGAGCAGCAAGATATCCGCTCCCGCCTCACAGAGGGCAAGGACCTGCTCCCTGTACGCGCGGCGCAACTGATCGAAGTTCACGGCGCGAAAGCCGGGATCGTTCACATCCGGCGAGAGAGAGGTGGTGACAGAAAGGGGGCCGATGGAAGCCGCCACGAAGCGCGGTTTGCCGTCCGTCTTCTCAAAGGCAGCGGCGGCATCACGGGCGAGACGGACGGCCGATGTGTTGATCTCACGCACAAGTTGCCGCATTTCCTCATCAGCGAGCACCCCCTCAAAGTACGCCTGATCCTTACGAGCGACCGAGGAGGGGTGAAAAAACTCGTGCTGTCCGATGCAGGTAGCGGAAAAGGTACAGGCGGTAATGATATCCGCACCGGCGCGAAGGTAGGCGCTATGGATATCGGCGATGACGGACGGTTGAGTGAGGACGAGAATATCGTTGTTGTTGAGCAGGTCGTTCGGATAGCGTTCACGGTCGGCAAAGCGCATTCCGCGGTACTGCTCCTCCGTAAGGTGATGCTTCTGCACCATCGTCCCCATGGCTCCGTCCAAAATGAGGATGCGCTCCTTGAGAAGGCGCCTGAGCTGTTGTTCTTTTCCGGTCATCGCGCAAGCAGAATGCTACCATCTTTCGCGCGCGGAGCGCGGGGAGGCCGAGCAAATGTGGAGCGGAATTTTCGAGGCCGAGGTTTAATCTCTCCCTTTCGGGTTGGGGTTATGGTGCCAGGTGATGATACCCTTACCCAACGCATAGAAGTAGGCTCCCATCAACACGAGCAGGAAAACGCCCATGGCGATCATGGGCGCGGCATCGCCTACGCTCATCTCCTTAAAGTTGAGCGCCCACGGATACAGGAAAATGACCTCTAAATCAAACACCAGAAACAACACCGCCACCAGGTAATACTTGATCGAAAAGAAACCGGGGGCGCCTTCCCCTTCCGGCACGTTGCCGCACTCATACGGCACATCCTGCGCTTTGCGCATTTTCGCCCGGCGTCCGAAAATCACGCTCAGTACCAAAATCAGTCCGGCAAAGCCAAACCCTGCCAGCAACTGCACCAAAGCTGAAAAGTATTCCTGTCCCATAACCTTCGACCCACCTTATAGCACACCCCCCGTGAAAAGTCAAGAGACCCCCCCGGGCAAACGCATTAGGAAATGCGTTTGCCTATTTACGATTTACGAATTACGATTTACGATTTCGGGAAATTCGCACGCTGCGCGCGTTTTAGCGGAGCTGAAGCTGAGGGATGAGGGGGAACGATGATCGGGGGTAGTAGGAAAGGAGCGGGGAATGGGTTGAATGGGTCCGGGGAAGATTTTATGGGGACAGATGGGTTTATTTGCCGTCGTACATGGCTCGGATTGAGTTGAGAACGCAGAGGACGAGAACGCCGACATCGGCAAAGATAGCGAACCACATATTAGCGAGACCGAGGGCGCCGAGGAGAAGGCAGACCACTTTGGCACCGATGGCAAAGACAATGTTCTGGTAAACGATGCGAACGCAGCGACGGGAGATAGAGATGGCACGCGGGATGCGCAGGGGGTCGTCGTCCATAATGACAACATCCGCGGCCTCAATGGCGGCGTCGGAGCCCAGAGCGCCCATGGCGATGCCGACGTCCGCACGCGCGAGCACGGGGGCGTCATTCACCCCGTCGCCTACGAAAAAGACCCTCCCTTTGTTGCGGCTCATCAGCTCCTCCAACTTCTCGACTTTGTGGACGGGCAGCAGCTCAAAGTGAATCTCGTCCATGGCAAGTTCCTTCGCCACAGCTTCAGCCGTGCGTTGATTGTCGCCGGTGAGCATGACATTGCGGTCGATTCCCAATTCCTTCAGGCGCGCAAGGGCCGATGCCGAGGAGGACTTGAGGGCATCCGAGATAAGGATGTGTCCGGCATAGCGGTGATCAATCGCCACGTGAACGACCGTGCCGACGCAGTGGCAGGGAAGAGCGTGGGTCCCCACTTGCTCCATGAGGCGGGCATTGCCGACGGCGACGTGGTGCCCCATCACGCGAGCCATCACACCGAGACCCTGCAGCTCCTCGATGTCCGAGACACAGGAGGGAGCGAAGGGACGAACGCAGGCGGCGCGCAAACTGCGACTGATGGGGTGCGATGAAGCAGACTCTGCGGCCGCCGCATAGCGCAGCAGCTCGTCGTCAGCATGCTCGCTGTGGTGCACCGCCATGACCTCAAAAACACCTCTGGTGAGCGTTCCTGTCTTGTCGAACACCGCGACGCGAGCCCGCGCCAAAGTTTCCATGAAGTGGGAGCCCTTGATGAGGATGCCGGCGCGTCCCGCTCCACCCATGCCGGCGAAGAAGGAGAGCGGTATGCTGAGCACGAGCGCGCAGGGACAGCTGATCACGAGGAAGATGAGCGCGCGGTACAGCCATGTCGTCCACGCGGACTCCTGTCCCGTGCAGAGCAAAACGGTCGGGGGAACCAGCGCGATGAGCAGCGCGGCGGAACACACGAGCGGCGTGTAGATGCGCGCGAACTTTGTGATGAACTGTTCCGACTTGGATTTGCGGTTCGTCGCTTCCCGGACGAGGCGAAGAATCTTGGAAACCGTACTCTCGGTGAATTCCTTGTTCGTCCGGATGCGCAGGGGGGCGCGCAAATTGATACAGCCGCTCATGATGGCATCAGATGGGCGGATAGACCGGGGCACACTCTCACCCGTCAGGGCTGAGGTATCCAAGGAGGAATCGCCACTCAACACCTCACCATCCAGGGGAACCCTCTCACCCGGCTGCACCACAATGACACTGCCGGGCGGCACCTCATCCGGCGAAACGGTAACGAGCTCTCCTTCCCGCTCCACGTGCACGTAATCGGGACGTATTTGCATGAGCGCGGCGATGCTGCGACGACTGCGCATCACCGCGATACTCTGGAACCACTCCCCCACCTGGTAAAAGAGCATCACGGCAATGGCTTCGTTATAATCCTCCGCCCCCTGAATCCACCCCAGCGCCAAGGCGCCCAGACTCGCCACGGTCATCAGAAAGTTCTCGTCAAGGAACTGTCCGCGCACCATACCCTTCGCCGACTTCATGAGGATGTCGTACGCAATCAACAGGTAGATCCCTATGCTCGCCGCAAACATCCCCTCACCACCCAACGGCAAAAATTGCAACGCCACCAGCAGCGACCCCGTCGCCACCATGCGTCCCAACATCGTCTTCTGCTTCCTGTTCATCGCCCTGCCCTCCCTTCCTTATACCCCTATCTCACAATCCGGCTCCACGCGTTTGCAGGCCCGCACCACTTCCTTCATCACACCTTTCCTGTCCACCCCCTCCTCAAACTCCACCACCATCCTCTGCAGGATGAAATTGATCACCGCCTCCTTCACCCCGCTCACCTTCCCCGCCGCTGCCTGCATCTTCTCCGCGCAGTTTGCGCAGTCCACTTCTATGTCGTATTCCTGTTTCATGGTCGATTATTTTAATTATGATTGCTCAATCGTGCAATCGTTGATGATATAATACACATTTTTCCTGACGCGTCAAGGGGGATCTATCAAAAAAAATGAGATAAAGATGAAAAAAAACTTGCTCACGCGCGCGTACGCGCGTATAATGCGCGCGTATGAGTGAACATGAAAAAACCTCGGCAGAGGCTGAAAAGGTCATGACCGGGGCACAGCAGGAATACAGCGCCGCACAGATCGACAAATTGGAAGGGCTGGAGGCCGTACGCAAGCGACCGGGGATGTACATAGGGGATCCGGACGAGAGGGGCTTGCACCATTGCGTCTTTGAAGTGTTGGACAACTCGATAGATGAGCATCTGGCAGGGTACTGCACGCGCATTGAGATCGTGATCCACGTCGATGGGTCCATATCAGTGATCGACAACGGGCGCGGCATCCCGGTGGACATCCACCCGAAGTTCGGGATACCGGCGGTGGAATTGGTGCTGACGAACTTGCACGCGGGCGGGAAGTTCGGGCAAGGGGCGTACAAATACAGCGGCGGGTTGCACGGCGTGGGCGCCAAGTGCGTGAATGCACTGTCCGACTGGTTCAAGGCCGAGGTGAGGCGCGACGGCAAGCGGCACGTCATCACCTTTGAACGAGGCAAGACGAAGGAGAAACTGCACGTGGTGGGTTCATGTCCCGCGCAGCAGACAGGCACGACCATCACCTTCCTGCCGGACCCCACCATCTTTACGGACACCACGGAATTTCAGTTTGACCACCTGACGCGGCGTTTGCGCGAGCTGGCCTTCCTGAACCCCGGGCTTGTCATCGAACTGGTGGATGAGCGCACCCAGCCGGAGCACAGAAAGGAAACCTTCCTGTACAAGGACGGCATCCGTGAATTCGTCCGCCAGCTCGGGGAGAACAAGACGCTGATCACCCCGGATCCGATCGCCGTGTCCGGTGTGCGCCACATCGAGGTGGAGTACGACGGCAAGACCATGGAGGACGACGTCATTGTGGACGTGGTGATGCAGTACAACGACAGCGACCGCTACCAGGTGCTCTGCTTTGCGAACAGCATCTTCAACGGAGACGGCGGCACGCATCTCTCCGGCTTCCGCAGCGCGCTTACACGTGCCATCAACCAATATGCCAAGAGCAACAACATGCTCAAGGACAAAGACCCGAGCCTCACCGGCGACGACGTGCGCGAGGGCTTGGTGGCGGTCATTTCGGTGAAGATGCCCAACCCGCGCTTCTCCAGTCAGACCAAGGACAAGCTGGTGAACACCGAGATCGAGGGCGTGGTGAGCGGCGTGGTGTACGAGGAGTTGAAGGACTACTTCGAAGAACATCCGGCGGAGGCCAGGGTGATTATCGAGAAATGCCTCATTGCCTCCCGAGCTCGCGAGGCGGCTCGCAAGGCGCGTGAAGCCGTGCGCAAGAGTTCCATGAGCGTAGGCGGGGGATTGCCCGGTAAGTTGGCCGACTGCTCCAACCGCGACCCGGAACAGTGCGAGCTCTTCATCGTCGAGGGAGACTCCGCCGGCGGTTCCGCCAAGATGGGACGCGACCGCCGTACGCAGGCTATCCTCCCCCTGCGCGGGAAAATCCTCAACGTGGAAAAGGCCCGTCTGGACAAGGCCCTGGGGAGCGAGACCATCCAAAACATCATCACGGCCATCGGCGCCGGCGTGGGGGACGGTGAAGGCGAAGGCTCCTTCGACCTTTCCAAGGCTCGCTACCACAAGATCATCATCATGGCGGATGCGGATGTGGACGGCGCGCACATCTGCACGCTGCTGCTCACGCTGTTCTGTCGGCACATGCCGCAACTGGTGCGCGCCGGCTACCTCTACATTGCCCAGCCTCCGCTATACCGCGTGATTCACCGCAAGGTGGAGCAGTATGTGCAGGACGAGGTGGCGCTCAACCGCAAACTGATCTCTCTGGGCGCCGGAGATGTTTCCCTGCGCTCAGCGGACGGCAAGAAGGAGTTTGACGCCGACTCCCTGATGGGCATTTTGGAGACGCTTATCTCGCTGCAAAAATACGAGACAGGCGTCGCTCAGCACGGCGGCGACTTTAAGGAACTCCTGCGGCACCGTGCAGCCAACGGCGACTTCCCGCAATACCTTGTCAAGGTCCGCTGCGGAAATGACGAGACCGTGGAATACTTTGCCAACGAAGAAGAGTTGACGGTGTATTCCGATGCCAATCCGGATCTTTTCCTCTTCGGCGAGCCGAGTGAGGAGGAGCTGGCGGCTCATCCCCTGCCGGAGCGGGAGGGACCCAGTCGTCGTGCCCTGCTGCACGAGCTGCATGAGGCGAAAGCCATCACCCGCCTCATTGCCCGGCTCGAGGAATTCGGCATTCCCGGGGACAAGCTCCTCTCCGAGGACGCCCCCATCTACGAACTTCAGGAAAAAGGCAAGGAAACACCCACGCCGATCTTTTATGTCCCGGATATCCTCACCCGCATGCTGGAGATCGGAAGTCGCAGCGTGACCATCACGCGCTTCAAGGGTCTCGGTGAAATGGACGCCAAGGATTTGTACGCCACCACCATGGACCCGGAAAAGCGGGAACTGCTGCGCGTGCGCTTTGACGATACCAACGCCGTGCAGGCGGACAAAATGTTCACGATCCTCATGGGCGACCTGGTGGAACCGCGCCGCCGTTTCATTGAGGACAATGCTCTGAATGTGCGCAATCTCGATGTGTAACTCCAACCAAAAACCTTTCTGAATTATGAGTGAAACCAGAATACGACCGGTGGATGTGGCAGAGGAAGTTTCCCGCAGCTTCCTGGATTACTCCATGTCCGTGATTATCTCGCGTGCCCTGCCGGATGCCAGGGACGGACTCAAACCCTCTCAACGCCGCGTGCTTTACGCCATGCATGAGTTGGGATTGGTCCCGAGCAAGGGCACGATCAAATGCGGCAAAATCGTGGGCGACACCATCGGCAACTACCACCCGCACGGCGACCAATCTGCGTACGGCACCCTGGTCACCATGGCGCAGCCGTGGAACATGCGCGATGTGCTGGTACAGGGTCAGGGCAACTTCGGCACGCCGGAGGGCGATCCGCCCGCAGCCATGCGATACACCGAGGCGAAACTCAGTGCGCTGGGCGTGGCTCTCATGGACGACTTGGACAAGGATACCGTGGATTTCCAGCCCAACTACGACAACCGCCTGACGGAGCCCGTTGTGTTCCCCTCCGCCTTCCCGAACCTCCTGGTCAACGGCGGAACGGGCATTGCCGTGGGTATGGCGACCAACATGGCGCCGCACAATCTCGGCGAGGTGGTGGACGGCATCTGCGCATGCATTGACGACCCGCACATCACCGCGGAGCAGCTGCGCGCCTACATCAAGGGACCGGACTTCCCGACCGGAGGCTACATCCTCGGCTACAAGGGCATCGACAACTATTTCCGCACGGGACGCGGAAGCGTGCTGATGCGCGGCAAGATGGAGGTTGTGTCCAGTGACAGCGGGCGGGAATTCATTCACATATCGGATGTTCCGTACGGCGTCAACCGTGCTGTTCTTCAGGAGCGAATTGCCGAGCTGGTGCGGGACAAGGTCATCAACGACATTGCGGGCATGCGCGACCTGACGGATTACATCGAGCTAGAACTGAAGCGCGACGCTCGTCCGCAGGTGGTCATGAACCAGCTCTACAAGCTCACCAGTCTGGAGACATCCTTTGCGGTGAATATGCTGGCCATTCATGAGGGGAGACCGAAGGTGCTCACCATCAAGGACGCCATCAACTTTTACGTGGAGCATCGCCGCGAGGTGGTGGTACGTCGCACGAAGTTCCTGCTGGGCAAAGCGGAAGATCGTGCGGAGGTGCTGGAGGCCTATCTGATTGCTCTGGCCAACATGGATGAGTTCATCCGCATCATCCGCGACTCCAAAAACCGCGACGAAGCGAGAGCCCGCCTCATGCAGTTCCGTTTCCCCACCAAACTGGCAGAGGGTCTGGGCATCCTCATCCACGCGCAGCCTTCCGTGCAAGGCGACCAGTACGTCTTTACCGAACGCCAGGTGAACGCCATCCTTGAGTTGCGCCTCTACCAACTCACCGCGTTGGAAAACGACAAGATCACCGATGAGTACAAGGGCTTGCTGGTGCAGATTGAGGACTACCTGGATATCTTGGCTAACGAGAGCCGTGTGCTGGGCATCGTGAAGGATGAGCTGCGCGTCATCAAGGAGAAATACGCCACGCCGCGCATGACGCATATCATCCCGTTTGAGGGGGATATGGCCATTGAGGATCTCATCCCGAACGATTCCATGGTGGTCACCATCACCCACAGCGGCTACATCAAGCGAACCAAGACGGATGAGTACCGTCTCCAATCCCGCGGCGGCAAGGGCATCAAGGCTGCTTCCACCAAGAACAAGAAGGACGCCGTGGATTACGTGGAGCACCTCTTCTCCGCGCAGAATCACGACTACATCATGTTCTTCACCAACACCGGGCGCGTGTATGTGGAGCGCGTGTACGACATCGATGAGGCCGCACGCAGCGCGCAGGGACGTTCCATCAAGAATCTGCTGGATCTGCAGGCGGATGAACGCATTGCCGCCGTGTTGCGTCTGGAGCGCAAGGTGGATGACGACGGCAAGGACATCACGTTTGCCGAAGGCTCCGGCAACATCGTGTTTGCCACCAAGGACGGCACGGTCAAGAAGACGGCTCTCAACGACTTTGTGAACTACCGCAAGGCCGGCATCATCGCCATCAACCTGGAGGAAGGCAACTCCCTCGTCATGGCGGAGCTCACCTCCGGTTCGCAGGATGTCGTGCTCGTGACGCACAACGGCATGAGCATCCGCTTCAACGAGGCCGACATGCGGACTCAGGGACGCAACACCATCGGCGTGCGCGGGATTCGACTGCGCGAAGGCGACTACGTGGTCTCGCTGGCGGTGGTGCACGACGATGCGGCGCACCTGCTGGTTGTGGCGGAGAACGGTCTCGGGAAGCGCACGGCTTTCTCCGCGTACCGCCTGCAATCCCGTGGGGGTATCGGGCTCAAGACGATGAACTGCACGGAGAAAACCGGTAAAGTGGTCGGCGCCACGACCGTGACGGATGACGATGAGCTCATGATCGTTACCTCCGCCGGTCAGTCCGTTCGCATCAGGGTGAACACCATTCGTGAAACAGGACGCGCCACGCAGGGAGTGAAACTCGTTACGCTCAATTCCAAAGAATCGATCCGCGACATCTCTCTCGTTATCCCCGACGATGAAGACGAACAGGAGGAAGAGGATAGCTCCGATGCCTCCGGGGATGAAGCTGAGGCTACTCCTGTTCAGGAGGACGGGAAAGAATAAAAACCGTGGGCTCCGGGCGCCTGGAGGCGCCCGGAGCCTATTTACGATTTACGATTTACGAATTACGATTTGGGATGCTAGCGCGCGAAGCGCGGGATATGCGATGCAAGAGCATCGGTGGTGGGATCAATCATGGCGGGATGTTTATGAGGAAAGGGGCCGGGCGGTGTTCCACCGCCCATTTACGAATTACGATTTGGGATGCTCGCGCGCCTAAGGCGCGGGATATGCAACGCACAAGCGTTGGTGGTGGGGAAAACCATGGGCGGGAGATATGAGGAAAGCGGCCGGGCGGTGGGCTGCGCCTATTTACGATTTTCGATTTACAAAGCCCACGAGGGATCGGAGTGGGATTGGACAACGCGTGAGCGTTGCCCGTAGGGCGCTGAGGCAGGGTGGTGCCGAAGCGTCAATTTACGATTTCGGGAAATTCGCGCGCTGCTCGCGTTTTAGCGGAGCTGAAGCTGAGGGATGAGGGGAAACGATGATCGGGGGTGGTAGGAAAGGAGCCGGGCGGTGTTCCACCGCCTATTTACGATTTTCGAATTACAAAGCCCACGAGGGATCGGAGTGGGATTGGACAACGCGTGAGCGTTGCCCGCAGGGCGCTGAGGCAGGGTGGTGCCGAAGCGTCAATTTACGATGTGGAAAATTCGCGCGCGGAGCGCGGGGAAGATTTTAAGGGGGCACGTGTGGTGAAAACGCAAGGGGAGAATGGATTATCCTTGCTTTGGGGAGGTAAAAACGGTAGACTGCGGGAAGGTATGAAGAAGGTATTTGTAACCGGAGCTTTCAGCGTGGTTCACGCCGGGCACGTGCAATTTTTGAGAGATGCGAGACGTCTGGGGGATCGGCTCATCGTGAGTTTCCCGACGGAGGAGCTGCTCTGGAAAATCTATGGGCGGAAATCCGTATTGAGAGATGCAGATAAGGAAGCGCTGCTCATGTCGCTGAGCATGGTGGACGACGTCGTTTATTCCACGGACGAGGACGCGGCATTGTCCTTCCGGAGCGCTTTTTTGAAAGAAAGACCGGACATATTGGCTGTCACGGCGGATGATCCCTACCTTGACGCCAAAAAGGCCTTGTGCGCTGAAGTCGGAGCGGAACTGGTCATTCTCGAGAAGACGGTACCGAAGAACAGCTCGACAACAAGCAGCACGGAGGCGATCAACCGAGCCAAAGCGCCGGCCCACGTACCGCTGCGGGTCGATTTTGCCGGCGGTTGGCTGGATGTGCCGGCTTATTCCATTGAAGGCGAGTATATCGTCAACTGCGCGATCTCGCCCACTGTCTCTCTGCGCGACTGGGAGTACCGCAAAGGAGCCGGACTGGGTGGCAGCGGTGCATGGAGCGTCCTCAACGGCTGGGACCCCGTGAAGTCAGAGCTGGATCTCGGGGTCGGTTGGCAGGACCCGGCCGTCATTGCCGAAACCGGAGCCTGCGTATGGAAATCCGGACCGCGACCGCTGCTCGACTTCAAAAACACGGGGCAATTCCTGGCGGGACGTCTGGCCGTGTACGATACGCGCATCAGGCACGATACGCCGGGGCTGGCTTCAAGGGAGCGGGATTTCTCCATGATAGCGCGGGCAGCGCGGATAGCCCGTCTCGGCGTTCAACAGCAGGATGTCGATATCCTCGCCATCGCCGTCACCATGAACTACCACGCCCAGCTTAAGGAGGGGATGCAACCTCTTCCCTCCATCCCGAGGAGCCTGGCCGGTAAGTATTGCGGCGGCGGACACGGCGGCTACGCGGTGCATCTGTTTGAGACAGCGGAGGATCGGGCGGAGGCCCTGGCGCAGTGTGAGGACCTCTACCCCGTTGAGCCCTACTGCCGCACCTTCGGTCGCGATGAGCCCGTCTCCTGGAACCCTCTGTACCTTGAGCGCATCCAACGCAGCAAGGCTCGTTCATAACACCCTATTTTTCTCTCCCCATGAGCAACGATACTTCTCAGCGTCCGCGTGTGTTTGTTTCCGGATGTTTCGACGTGCTGCACAGCGGGCACATCGCCTTCCTTGAGGAAGCGTCCACCTACGGCGATCTCTACGTCTCCGTGGCATCAGATCGCACGATCATCGGTCTCAAGAACCGGGTCCCCCTCTACAACGAGGAGGAGCGGAAGTATATGCTGGAGGCCCTGCGTTGCGTCAAGAAGGTGTACATAGGCCCCGGCGACGGCATACTTGATTTTGAGCCCCTGCTGGACAAGGTCAAGCCGGACGTGTTTTTTGTCAATGCCGACGGGACGAGCGAGGAAAAGCGCCGGCTCGTGGAGAGTCGCGGCATACGCTACATTGTGAGCAAGCGGCTGCCTCATGCCAACCTCCCCGCACGTTCCACCACGTCGATTCGTCAATCCATCAATTCCGACGCCGGGCAAACGCATTAGGAAATGCGTTTGCCTATTTACGATTTACGATTTACGAATTACGATTTCAGGGAATTCGCGCGCCGAAGGCGCGGGGATGCGAAAGCGCCCGACGGCCCCGTATAGGGCGCACGCGAAGCGGGCGGGAAAGTCAATTATAATTTTGAGAGCATTTG
>CANQSY010000030.1 GCA_947626635.1 uncultured Akkermansia sp. | reverse complement strand
TGAGTACATCAAGGCTATTGCCCCCGGGCAACGCTGGAAACGGGGCTATGTGCACCTGTTGTGTAAGAGGAGAGAAACTCTCACGGATAAGCAAAAGGAAAGGCTTGATGAGCTGCTCAGTATGGATAGTTCCTTCAAGCTGGCATATGATTTTACGCAACGACTCTGTAGTTTGCTTAATCTCAAATCCCTTAGAAAAGAAGCGTGTCGAAAGCCACTGCACGAATTAACCCAAATGCTCGATGATTTACGGCATACCGCTCATGACATTTGGCGCCGCCTTGCCAAGACTCTCAGCCAGTGGTTTGTGCCCATCATCCGTATGTGGCGCTTTACAAGGAGCAACGGCATCACGGAAGGCTTCCACCGCAAGATGAAACTCATCCAGCGTCGCGCCTATGGTTTCCGAAACTTCCAGAACTATCGCCTACGCGTCTTGCTTGAATGCTCCCACCTTTTTAACAAAAATTCAACTTTCCACAAAAATTTGGCTTGACCCGTAGTGCGGTACCGAAGCGTCAAAGCGAATGCGGAGCGGAATTTTCGGGAGCATGAGTGCGGTGATAGGAGGGAAGCATACGGAGTTACGCGGTGCCGTCTTACTTCGGAGTCTGCTCACGGCATGCCCCACGCCGGAAACAGACCCGGACACAAAAAAGGACCGACGCAGCACGCACCGGTCCCCGATCAATGGGCAGCACCCTGAGGGCGACGAGACCTCTATCCGTCAGCCCTCTCTTCTCTCTCATTTACCCTTCTGGGTAAACACCTTCACCGGCTCCACGAAAGGCGCCGCAGGTACATCCTTCACCAGATTCTTCGGCATAGGACGCAGCGCCGGCGCGGGCTGCGACTGACAGCAGCATGCGCTAAGGGCCATAGACGCCACAAGTACGGATATGAGAGTTACTGCTTTCATGGTGTAAAAAAAGTTTCCTCGTGCTTATTCAAGCACAATGACATTTCAGAGTCAACCAAGAAATTACGTATTTTTCATTTTTTTGAGTCGTCCTTCCGCGGCCTTCGCGCGCGAGAGGCAAAAAACAGCCCTTGTGAAAAGGGACGTGTCCGGTCCATGGGGAGCAGAGGCGAGAGGAAACAGATTGCAGGATGAACAGGCGGACTCCTCCTCCCGCGCGGACACGGGCAAGACATAGACCGCACTTCGGGAAGGGGAGCCGAGTGCATCCGTATTTTTACCTGTCAGTCCGGGAGTTTTCTCTTGAATTACAACCTTAATTTGTGGTAAAAGAAGCCCGTCATGGCAAGACGCAAGCGCGCATCCTATCTCACCACCAAACAAGCTAGCACTCCGGCGATGCGCCGCAAGCGCCTGCTTATCATCCTCCTGATTTCCATCCCGTGTCTTTTCCTCCTCCTCATCGGGGTCGGCTATCTCATTCTCGTCTCATGGCTGCAAAGCGACGGCTTCCGTGAAAAACTCACCCAAGTCATCCAAGGCGCGTCGCACGCGCAGCGGGTCTCCATCCCTCAAAACATGGATGTTGATGGGGGCAACCTCACTCTTCCGGAACTCTCCCTATACGGCGCGCGTGAAGTAGAAGAGTTTTCCCTGCGTCAATTGCATCTTGAGGTGGATCGCTCCGTTCTGTTCCGACGGATCCTGCGCTTCAATCAGTTCTCGACGGAGGAGATGCGCCTCACTCTGCGCCTCGGGCAAAATGATGCCAAGGCGGGGACCACCTCGCGACCGGCAACCGGGTCCCCGACGACAGCCGCTACATCGCGCTCGGCCTCTCCGGCCGCCGGGACCGGCTCCGACAAGATACCTGTTCCGGTCGCCAACAAGGGCGGCTTCCTCAAAGCCGTCCAGGCGCGCTCGTTTGAATCCCTCTACAGCGACACCTCCCTCTCATTCGGGGAACGCACCCTCGCCCTGAAGGGCTACCGTCTCACCGCCAAGCCGCGACCCGACGTCGGCAAGGATTCGTGGAATTTTCTTATTGAGAATGGGAGACTCATCGTACCGTTTGCGTGTCTGCGCAACATCGGCGTGAAAAATGCCTCCATTCTATTATCACGCGATGCGATTAAACTCAGCTCTTGCAAGATCCTGCTCACTCCGGGAGATATACGTCTGCGCGGCACCTACTCGTTGAAAACGGGCAACTGGTCGGCACGCATGGATGTACAGCACGCCAACGTAGCCCGGATCCTGAACGAAGAGTGGAAGAAAAAACTCACCGGTTCGCTCGAAGGCTACCTCAATTTTAACGGCGATGGGAATACGGACCTGACGGCGCAGGGCGAAGTGAGCCTTCTCAACGGCGTCCTTCAAGGGTTACCTGTTCTCTCTACGCTCAAGATCGACGACACCCTTCCCTACCTTTCCGTCCCGATCAATAAGGCATCCTGCAAGCTTCATTATCCTTACTCCGACCCGCAGCACAACATCACGCGAGCCTGGTTGTTTGATGAAATCGACATACGAGCTACCGATGGTCTCTTACTTTGCCGCGGTCGCGTCGTTATCGGTCAAGAAGGCTCTCTCTCCGGCACCCTCGACCTGGGACTGCCTTCCAAAGTGGTGGCATCTCTCGGGTTGCGTCCGTCCGACCCCTTCACTCAACTTTTCAACACCCTACCCGACCTCCCCGGGTGGATCTGGCTGCGGATCAATTTAAGCGGCACCATCGACGACCCCCATGAAGACCTCTCCGTCCGTCTTGCGACTCTTTTTTCGCAGTCTGTCTCCTCCATGTCCGAAACGGCCGCGCAGACTCTTCATTCCGTGTTGAATTCCTTTGTACCGCAGAACCTGCTCCCCGCCCCCGCCGGAGGAACAAAGCCTCCGGCACCGGAGGATGAGGATGACGGCGTCAACACCGACATAAAACAGAAACCGTGGGACACGGTGAAGGGCGTCATCGACTCCGGACTTAAGATGTTGCCATGACCCTTTTCGGGGCTCACCCTTTTCATGCCTATGACTGAAGCACCTTCTCAACTGCGCTATCCCTCGTGTTTTGTCGATGCAGAGTGCATCTTGCTGGAAACTATTGCGCCCACAGCCTTCCGCGCCGCCCTTCCCAACGGCAAATTGACGGTTGCTTTTCTTCAGCGGCGGGAATTGTCCCTTCTCCCTCTCCTGCACCCGGGCACACGGGTGCGCGTTACCATCTGTCCGGCGGACTTTGACCGCGCGCGCATACGTTCTCTCGTCTCCTGATTCTGTCCCCTCCCACCCCTTCTCCCCATGTTGAACATCGTCCTCTGTCACCCGGAAATCCCGCACAACGCGGGCGCTGCAGGACGTCTTGCCGTAGCCACAGATTCCCGCCTGCACCTCATCCGTCCCCTCGGGTTCAGTCTTGAGGAAAAGTACCTTCGTCGCGTAGGTCTGGATTACTGGCAGTACGTTGATCTCATGCTATGGGACTCGATGGAACAAATGGTCGCCGCAGCCGATGAATCGGCGCAATTCTGGTTCTTTTCGACAAAAGCTACCCGGTCGCTCTGGTCCACCTCCGTCGTCTTTCACGATGGGGACTATCTCGTTTTCGGACCGGAGTCACGGGGACTGCCGGAAAGCGTCCTTCACGAGCACATCGACCATGTTCTGCGCATTCCCATGCCCGGAACCCACTCGCGCTCGCTCAATCTCTCTACGGCTGTCGCCATTGCTCTGTACGAAGCTATGCGGCGCACCTCACCCTCTTCCCTATGAAAAACATCGTTTACTTTGACCTCGAAACCCGTCGCTCTGCGTCCCAAGTCGGAGGCTGGCATGAAACAGACAAGATGGGGATCTCCGTTGCCGTCACGTTCTCGACAGCCTCGAATTCCTATTCCATCTACACCCAGGATGAGGCGGCAGAACTTGTTGAACAACTGCGATGCGCCGACCTCGTTGTCGGGTACAATCACCTTGGTTTTGATTACGGGGTACTCCAGCCCTTCACCTTTTGGACCATCGGTGAGGTAACTCGCAACCTCGACCTATGTCTGGATCTCTCCGAGCGCCTCGGGCACCGTCTCAGGCTCGATTCCGTCGCGCGTCCCACTTTGTGCGGCAAAACCAAAACAGCTGATGGCACGGATGCCCTCAAGTGGTGGGCCGAATACGAACGCTCCAACGATCCGGAAAAATTAGTCGATATTGCAACATACTGCTGTTTTGATGTCAAAGTCACCATGGCGGTGCACCAATTCGGCGTGAAGAACGGCTATGTCCTCTACGAAAACCGGGTCGGCAGCAACCAAAAAATTCCGGTCGACTGGGGCGACGACCGGAAAGATTAACCATACCTGTCCGGCGCATTCCGGGTTCACGACATTGCGTCAGCCCTTATACAGTTCCATAATGCGGCGGATGAGCGCAAACGCGTGGCTCACCATGGCTCGCGTTTCATTGAGCAGCGTCAAGTAGAGAATGCCGGTGCGCATACTGCTCTCGTCGTTGGCATTTTGCGTGAGATGACGCGTGATGCACTCAGCAAAGTCATCACCTAATTGATCCGAGCCCTCCAACATCTTATCAATGCCGGCATAGTCACCCGCTTTGAGCATGTCCGTGAGACTCGGGTAAAACTTCCATATTTTGCCGGTGAGAGCAAGGAGGTCCTTAGCCTGATCCTTATTGAGACCGGTGTGGTTGTTGTCAATGTGGTTGTAGCTGGCTTTCACGAGGGTCAGGAGACACTCGCACGTGCTCAGGGATATCTCAACGATGCGGAAAACAAGCTGGCCGCGGTCCGCCTGTTCTGCGGGTATATTAGCGAGGGAGGGCAGCACCTCATTTTCCTTGACGAGCTTCAAATCCTGCTTCATGGACCGCGTCTTCTTGCGAAGGCTCTTCAGCGTCTCACGGTCCTCGGTCAGCAGAGCCTTGACCATCGCGTTGTACACACCCACCATCCTGCCCAATCTCCCTGCCGCTGCCGCCCCGTACTCACGCACCTGCCCATCCTTGTTCACGTCAAGAATCCGGTACTCTTTCTTCGCGCCCTGACTGAGCAGCGTCGATCTCACCAGCAGGGCCAGGGCTAAAAGCATCATCCCTCCCTGCGCCCAAATTCCTCCGTACGACAGGGCCAAGGCTACACCAAAGGAGGCTAAGCAGGCGCCGATTGCCGTAAGAAACCAGCCGCCGGTCACGGTAAGCACGCCGGTGATGCGATACACGGCACTATCCCTTCCCCACGCCCTGTCTGCCAGAGAAGAGCCCATCGCTACCATAAAAGTGACGTATGTTGTGGAGAGCGGCATCTTCATGGACGTTGCGACGGATATCAGCAAAGCTGCCGTCGTGAGGTTGACGGAGCCACGGACGAGGTCGTAATTCGTACCTGTCTCTTCCTCCGGCGGGAGGGGGGCAAACCTTTTTCCTACGAAATCAGCTATGGGTTGAGGAGTTATCCGCTCAATGAAGCGCGCCGTATTGAGGGCATAGCGCACCATCACACGCGCCGCCAAGCTGGAGCCGAAACGTTCCTTCCCCGTGTTGGCCGAGGAAAGCTTGAGTTCTGTTTCGGTCACTTTCCGAGCATTCTTCGAGAAGAAGAGGGAAGCGACCATGATGAGACCGGCGGCAAGCAAATAGACCGGATTCGCCTGGATGGTCGTGTCGGCCAGCTCATTCATCATCAGGGTCGATATATCTCCGGCGCAGTGTCCGGCTATGTCGATACTGGTCTTTGCCGCCATGAAAACGCCGATGAAGTTCACCAGATCATTTCCGGCAAAAGCCAGGGCGAGAGCTCCGGTTCCGCTGAGCACCGCTATGCGCAAAGTGTTGACTCGGCAAACATATTGCAAAAAGGCCATGATGATGAGCCACGCCACCCAACACCATGCCATGGTCACGCCTACATCGGCATTAAGCAATTCCTTGGTTTCCACGGAAAGCATGGAGCTATCCTTCAATCCCTTGAAGACGGCAAAATACGTGATGGCGGTGAGCGCGCTGCCGCACCACAACGGTCCGATATACTTATACGCTCGTTTGTAGCGGAAGCTGAAAAGAAGTCGGGCGAACCACATGACGCACGAGCCGAGGGTAAAGGCTATGATGACCGACACAAAGATAGCAACGACGATGGCAAAGGCATTGCTTGTGTTGATGTACTCCGCGAGGGGCGCATCATCGGTGGCCATATCCTTGCTATAGACCGCCATGCCGATCGACGAACCCAGCAAAGCGAACACCAGGGAGATGGTCGTGGATGTCGGCAAGCCCAGCGTGTTATAGACGTCGAGCAGAATCACATTGGATATCATCACCGCCAAGAAGAGCAACATCACTTCGTGGAAGTTGAACATCCGCGGATTAAACACCCCACTGCGCGCGACCTCCATCATGCCGCTCGAGAAGCTCGCCCCGAGCAGCACACCTACCGCCGCCACCGCTACCACGGTGTAAAAGTTACCCGCCTTGCACCCCAGTGACGAATTCAGGAAATTCGCTGCATCATTGCTCACCCCCACCTTCAAACCAAACACGGAAAGCAGCAGCAGCATCCCATAAATGACGTAGTAGATCGGGTCCATCGCTCTCTATTTGGTGCTGTGCTTTTCTCCGAGTTTCTCACGCCTCCTCCTTCACATCAAACTCCTCGGATTCGGTATCGAAGTTCTCTTCCTCATACTTCTTGAACTTCTTGACGCGCTGACCTTCCGGGAGCGGAGAAAGGACCATGCTCACGGTGTTACCCACGAGCTTAGCAGGCTGATCCACACGGCCCATCGTTTTCATATCCTCCACGACCTTGGCCATCACCTCGAGACCCATCTGTTGGTGGGCATTTTCGCGACCCTTGAAGCGGAGTTGGAAGCGGACCTTGTGGCCGTGGTCGAGGAACTGTTCCGTGCGGGCCATTTTCACGTTGTAGTCATTGACATCGGTGCCGATGCGCAGCTTGACTTCCTTCATCCGAATCGTACGCGAGCGGCTGTTTTTTTGCTGCTTGGCCTGGATATACTTGAACTTGCCATAGTCGATAATGCGGCATACCGGGGGATCTGCATTAGGCGCTACCTCCACCAGGTCGAGCCCCATCTCCTTCGCCTTTGTCAACGCCTCACGAGTGGACACCACCCCTAGCTGTCGTCCATCTGCGGTAACGACTCGGACGCGAGGCGCGCGTATGCGTTCGTTAACACGTATCTGCGGCGTCTTGTTGTACTGATCGCGACGATTATTGCGCGAATTGTTGTTGAGCGGTTTTTTAGGTGGTAATGGCACGAGTTGTGTATGGGGGTTGGTTAGGTCGTATGATTTTTTTTGGGGGGGTATGAGGAGAGAGAAAATCAATTCAGGAGGCTTGCGAGGGAGATGCCGGATGCAAAGCCGGGGCGATAAGACGCTGATTGATTTCAGCCCGGATCTGCTGACAAAACTCTTCTAATCCCATGGTACCGATGAGGTCGAGGTCGCGGTGGCGCACGGCCACTTTCCCTTCCTCCTCCTCTCGCTGTCCCACCACGAGCATGTAAGGCACTCGGTCGATGCGCGCATTGCGGATCTTCGCGCCGATCTTATCCGCATCGGCATCCACACGGACTCGCACACCGGCAGCGGACAACGTTTTGCACACCTTCTCCGCATACTCCGCTACCTTGTCGGATATCGACAGGACGCGCACCTGCTCCGGCGCCAGCCAGGTGGGGAACTTACCGGCAAAGTGCTCAATCAGGAGACCGGTGAAGCGTTCCATGGAGCCGAATGGGGCACGGTGAATCATTACCGGGCGGTGCGGCTTGTTGTCCGCCCCCGTATAGGTCAGGTCAAAACGCTCCGGCAGATTGTAGTCCACCTGCACGGTGCCGAGCTGCCAGTCCCTGCCAATGACATCGCGCACGATAAAGTCAATCTTGGGTCCGTAGAATGCCGCCTCATTCTCAGCTTCCACGTATTCGAAGCCCTCTTCCTGCAAAACCTCGCGCAGGGCCTGTTCCGAGAGGAGCCAATTTTCCTCACTCCCGACGTATTTCGGATCGCTGTAATCCTTGTCGCGCAGCGAGAGCCGGACCCGGTAGTCCGTCATTTGCAGCGTACCGAGAATATGCTTCACGATCCCGATGCACTGCTGCACCTCCTGCTTGATCTGGTCCGGACGACAGAAGATATGCGCATCATCCTGGGTGAAGCCGCGCACGCGGGTCATTCCTCCCAGCTCGCCGCTCTGCTCCCAGCGGTAGACCGTACCGAACTCTGCCAATCGTACCGGCAAATCGCGGTATGAATGCGGCTCATTCGCGTAGATGCGGATATGGTGCGGACAATTCATCGGTTTGAGCATGAACCCGGCTATCGTCCGCGAATCCAGCGCATTGAACAACTCCGCGCAACTCGTGCCTTCCTCCCGCAACTTTCGAAAATCATCGGGGTCCGGTATCGGCGAAAACTGGCTGTCCTTATAATGCTCCCAGTGTCCGCTTGTCATGTAGAGATCCAGCTTCCCGATGTGCGGCGTGAACACCTGCGAGTAGCCGATACGATCCAACTCCTCCGTGATAAAATCCTGCAATTCCCGTCGTATGATCGCACCCTTGGGCTTCCAAAGCACCAGCCCCTGCCCCACGAGCTCATCGATGGCAAACAGCCCCATCTCGCGTCCCAATTTCCGGTGGTCGCGTTTTTTCGCCTCCTCCAACCGCGCCAGGTGTTCATCCAACTGAGTACGGTTCGGGAAGCAGGTGCCGTAAACGCGCTGCAACCGCGGACCTTTCGCATCCCCTTGGTAATAGGCGGAGGCAACACTCATGATCTTGAAGGCCTTGCAATTCCCTGTGCGCGCCACATGCGGTCCCGCACACAAATCCGTAAAATCGCCGTTTCTATAAATCGAAATCGGCTCATCATCCGGAATACGCGACAGGAGGTCCACCTTGAACTTGGATGGAACGTCCCTCGGTCCTATGCTTCCCAGCTCGCCGCTCTGAGCCATCCTCATGGCTTCCTCCCGACTCACCACCGACTTTTCAAACGGCGAATTCTCCTTCACCACCTTTTTCATCTCCTCTTCAATGAGGGAGAACTCGTCCGAGGAGATATTGTGGTCAAGCTCAATATCGTAGTAAAATCCATTCTCGACGGCCGGACCGGCGGCCAACTGCGCTTGCGGCCATATCCGGCATATCGCCGTGGCACACACGTGAGCGCAGGAATGGCGCAATCTTTCCAACTCCGTCGCTTGGTTGCGCTGCTCAAGTGTCTTGCGTTCCTTTTGTTCAGACATGTCGAAATACCCTTGCTACTATGACGATATTTTCACGGATTGGCAAGTCAAATCCTCGTTGATCTCACTCTTTTTCCTGTACCCGAGGAATCCACCCTTCAGCGCCCGTCTCAACATTCGTCGGGAATCCAATTTTCTTTTGATGCTCGCGTATGGGTAGCGCAGCATGCGGTACACGGCATAGCACAAGCGGCCGATCAGTTTGACCCGCACCTCCTTCACCGTGTATTTTTTTCCTATCAGGATATCGCTCTCAGACCCGCTCTGCCGAAACTGCTGCGGCCATACCGCATAAATCTTCACTCCCTGCCATAAATCCACCTCGTGAGCATAAAAGGCATCCACGGCCCGGTGAGCCGCTACCCATGCCCACACATCCCGGTCCTCCTGCGGCATAGCCTGCAATAATGGCTCATACATCTCATTCGGCACCAGGTAGGCGTGTGCAGCAAGCAAACCATCGACGCGCAGGAGGCTGCTTGCCCCTTTCCGCTCCACCTGATAACCGTACACCACTTTTCCATTATACCCCAGGTAAAGCAAATACCGCTCACCGCAGAAACGGCGCACAGCTTCCGCCATGAGCTGCATGCCTTCAGACGTCGCGCACGACTGTGCATCGTCCTCGAAAATGAGGACATTGCGCCAGCCCTCCTTCTTGGCGCGACGAATGACGTTGCGGTGCGACAACAGACACCCGGCCGTCCCGGCCCAATGTGCCGCGCGTTCCCCCGTGCGATCGGTGAACCAAGGAGCTTCGCCGTAACCCGGCAATTCCTTTCCCACGACAGCTGATTCGCGGTGTATTTTCCCCTCGGGAACGACTCCCTGCATCGTCTGACAAAAGGCCTCCCATCTGTCCTTGCGGCGGTCCATATTGATGCAGACCACGGCATCGACAGCCTCCATATATGTCGCATCTTTTCCCTCTCCGCTCATCCTACTTCCTTTCTTCCGTAGTCATCCTCCAACCGCTCGATGTCATCCTCGCTCAGCAAATCGCCGAACTGGATTTCGAGGACAAAGAGCTCTTCCTTCCCCGTGTTGAGCAGGCGGTGTTTCGTGTCCTGGGCGATAAGCACCCCATCTCCGGCACACAACCGGAGGAACTCGTCTCCTTTCTGCACGGAGGCCTCCCCCTGCATCACAATCCACCGCTCGGAGCGGTACTTATGCCGCTGCAACGATATGCGCGCTCCGGGATGGACAACAAGCTTTTTAACGACCAGCTGAGGCGTCATATCCAGGACAACCCAACTCCCCCACGGCCTCACATCCGAATCACCCCTCTTGTAAACAGTTGGTATCATTTCTTACTTTTCTAATCCCAACCAACGGAAAAAAAGGTGCGATGGGTGCATCTTTTTCACCAGGTCACCCCACTCCGCCTCCTTAAGACGACCCCTCACCCATGGCAAAACTAAAGCCGATGCAACCTGGATCAGCAGATACAAAAGAGCCGTCCCGTTACGTGCCGGCGCTGTTCCTCCTTGGACCTCCATCACCTTGCGGTGACCGATCGACAACAAACGGCGCACCATCCACGCCCCGACCAACCCGACCGCGACAGCCGCACCTGTCTTGATATATCCGCGCGGTACGCTGAAACGCTCGTAGACTCCACGAGCGCCTTCCATGGCCTCCTCCATCGCCTCCGTCGTCGCTACGCGCGACTCCGCCGTCCTCATCAGGATTTCTCTCTTCCTTTCAGATAAAGTTTGACGCATTCCAGATCATTCTTCAATTCTTTCACCGTCTCGGGAACAACGGCCGTCGGCTTGCACCACATACCCACCAGCAACGCAATCAACCCGGCCAGCACATTGAACACGACCACGGCCAGCACGGCCCACATCGGCTTCAGATACTGCTGCAAGGCAGTGATCGCAAAAAAACACAGCATCATGTAAGCACACATCAACAGCGCCACGCCGATCAATGTCCATGTCACGCGCTTCATCTGACAGCGACCGTACTGTTGCAGTTCCACCTGCAGGAGTTCTCCGAGAGCCTCCAAATGCCGCATGGCGTGCAAGACGGCGCCGCGCACACCGCCGACAACAGCGCCACCCTGCTCGCGCAGCGTGCCCTGCTTTTCCAGTGTTTCATTCGCGCTCATGACAGCTCACCTTGCTCGCGGGATGTTCCACCCTCAACGGCGTCCGCCCAGAAGGAGACCCAGCACAATCCCGACACCAAGGGCGCCGAGCACGCTTGTGGTCGGATTCGCTTTCACGTACTCCTCACCGGCTCGATGCAAATCCTTCGCCTTACTCCGCGTTGCATCCCATCCCTCGTTGATCTGGCGGCGGGCATCCTGCGTGTATCGGCGCACCGTTTCCATTTGATCCGCCGTTGCGCGTCTCAGCTTCTCGTACTGCTCGCTCGCAAACTCGCGTGCCGCACTCAACCGATTCTGCGTGTCAGAGGTCGGCGCCGGCTCCGGGGTGGGTGCCGGTTCTACAGTTTTTTCTGTTTCTTCGTTGCTCATGTCGTTTCGTGGGCTTATTATCACCTCTGCGCCATTATACGCCCACACCCCCTCCCTTTGCAAGCCTCATGACGTATTTTTCACTCTTCCTGAAAACGTTCCCCTCTGTTTCACTCTGTTTTCCCCGTCGGTATGGCTGTTCTTCTTCTCTGACTACCAGGGGACACTGCCCTCTTTGATAGACTCCGGCAACGGTTTTATCGTGCGGATGGCCAGCTACCCTTATTCGCCCATCAGCCTGTCCCTCCTAACCGTATGAGAAGGACAGGCACGGAGACGGAAAAAGCGGCTCTGACCGTACCGGACAGAGCCGCTTGAACAATTGATGTTGTATCGTTTTAACGAGAGTAGAACTCAACGATCAGCTGCACATTAACAACGGGAGCTATCTCCTCCACCGTAGGCACACGCAGCACCTTGGCGGTCAGTTTAGAGGTATCCACCTCCAGCCACTCCGGAGACGAGGCATCCGTCGAGAGCTCCACGAAGCGACTGGCCAGAGCCTGGGAACGCGCCTTCGCTGCGACGCTGATGACGTCCCCGGGCTTGCAGTGGTAGGACGGGATATTCACCTTCTTGCCATTGACGCGCACGTGGCCGTGGGACACCATTTGGCGGGCGGCGGCGCGGGTGTTGGCAAAGTTGAGGCGGTAGATCACGTTGTCCAAGCGCTGTTCAAGGAGCTGAAGCAGAATGTCGCCGGTCACACCACGACGGCGAGAGGCCTCATGGTAGTAACGGCGGAATTGACCTTCCAACACCCCGTACATGTAGCGCAGTTTCTGCTTTTCAGCCAACATGACGCCGTAGTCCGACTTTTTCTTGCGACCGGCACGCGCGCCGTGCTGTCCCGGCGGGAACGGGCGACGAGTGAAAGCCTTGCTGCTCCCAAAAAGTTCAATGCCGTAGCGGCGGCTGATCTTTGCGGTTGGTCCTGTATAACGAGCCATAATGTTTTTATATGTTCAAGGTTGATATTTCCATCAGGCACGACGAGCCTTCGGCGGACGACACCCGTTGTGGGGAATGGGGGTCACATCTGAGATGGAGGAAATCTCCAAGCCGATGGCCTGCACGGCGCGGATAGCGGATTCGCGTCCCGAACCGGGACCCTTCACGCGCACCTCGACCTCCTTAAGACCATGGCCCATCGCCTGACGGCATGCGTCCTGACACACCACCTGTCCGGCATACGCCGTACTCTTTCGACTGCCCTTGAAGTTGAGCTTGCCGGCGGAGGACCAGCCTATCACGTTACCCTTTAAATCGGTCACACTGACCACCGTGTTGTTGAAGGTGGAGGAGATGTGCACAATCCCGGTGCTGATGTTTTTGCTGCCCTTGGCTTTCAGGATTTTAACCTTATCCTCGTCGTCGGAAAGACCAAGCTCGGCGAAAATATCGCGACGTTGCTCGGTCTTGCGTACCGGGGCGCCATCAGGAGCTCCTTCCGGGGCTGCTGTTGCCGCAGGAGCTTCCTGCTCCGCCGCAACCGGCTCCTTCACTTCCTCCGGCTTGATTTCTTCTTTCGTTTCTTCTGCCATTTTCTCTTATTGGTTAAATGGTTTTCCTCTCATTAAGCGGACTTCTTCGCTCCCACGGTCTTCTTCTTGCCCTTCCGTGTGCGCGCATTCGTTCTCGTGCGCTGCCCACGTACCGGCAGACCCTTGCGGTGCCTTATTCCACGCAAACAGTTGATGCTCGTCAGACGTTTGAGCGCCATCTGCTTCTCGCGACGCAGGTCACCCTCGATGAGGATGTTGTTGCTCGTTATGGCCTGCACGATCTTCGTCAACTGTGCGTCCGACAACGTGCCGGTCCGCAGATCGGGCGACACACCCGCCTGCTCCAGCACTTTCTTGGCGGTCGATGCCCCTATGCCGTATATGTAGCGCAGGGACGCCTCCACCCTCTTCTCATTGGGTATCTCTATACCGAATAGACGAGCCATACTTCTGGTTTTCTTGTTGTTCTTGATTCCTTCTCGCCCTTCTCTCATGAGCGGCGATCCCGCCCACTATACTCCTCCTTTCCCCTTTTGCAAGTCCTAATTTCTTATTTTTTTTAACTTTGGATAAATTTGGGATTTTATGCAAGCGCATGGGTGGCGGGTAAAATCATGGGCGGATTTTTAAGGGGGAAAGGGGCATGGTAATGCTATGCCGGGTTTCCGGCTTGGGATATAGGGGTTGAATGCGACCGGGGCAAATTCTATTGAGGGGCGCACGTGTGAATCAGAACAGGGAGCGAATGGCATCGGCTCCTTTTTTGATGGCATCATTCCCTTTTGACTTGATGTCTTCGATCGTCTCCTCATCGACGTTGAATTTTTCAAGCATCTGCATACCCTGCTCGGAGAACCAGCTTTTTGCGCTTTCCATTGTTTCATGGACGAGGTGAGGCTTCTGCTCGCGGGGCTTCTTCGCAGGGTTATCCGAGTAATCAAATTGGAAGCTCACGACTCCCGATTTTTCCTCAGGACCGTTCCAGCCGATAATGTTCTTGAAACTTTCGTACTTCTCGCAGGCCTTGTCAAAATTGTTCAGAAAAGTGTCCTTGCTGACAAAAGACTGCATGTATCCCTCAAAATTAGGTTGTTTGTTGCGAGCCGCCGCATCGACCGCCTTCCATAGCGAGGGATATGAGTTGTAGTATCGCCTGACTTTGCGAAAATAGGAGGCATCCTTCACCTGCGAGCTGGGCAAGGAGGAAATGTCCCACCTGTGATTCTGGCCCATTTCTACGTCATTGATCAGGAAATAACGCCGCGATATATCGACCTCACCGCTCTCTCTCGTCTCCGTCGGCGTTATGCAGTCATCCCATGTCACATCCACATGGTACCATTCACCGTCCACGCGCACCATGTTCCACGCATGAGGTCCACCCGCAACACCAACTACGATGTGGGCTTCCAATCCCGCCATCTCTGACAGCAGGTAGAAGACGCGGCTGTAGGCTTCACACACACCTTGACCGGTGAGCAGCATGGTAGTGGCCGCGCCTCCACTGGTCAGATTGTAGGAGTAATGCTTCACCATGAAGTCGTGCAAGACCCGCGCGCGCTCCATATCCGTCATGCCGGGGTGAATGACCTCGCTGATGATTTGTTCGGCTTTTTGAAGAGAGGCGCGCTCTTTCTTATCAAGTTTTTCAATGAGCGAGCGGTCACGGTGTGCCGCAAGTATTTTTTCACTGTCCTTGTAACCCATGGACACCGTAATTGTCCCATTCTTTTTTCCTGTCCCGGAAAGACCATATCCTCCGCAGTAGTCATACCACAAAGAATTTTTGAGGTGTTTTTTGGGAGATTCCGCGATCTTTTTGCTCACCGCAAAAGTTCGCGGTCCTTCCAATTTGCTCGCCATATCATCCAAGATGGCATTGATGTCCTCGATTGTTTCCGCAACGGGGGCTTTTTTATCGACGTTCTTCTCCGCGGCGTCATCCGCGATTGCCACTCCGGGCACCGTGATAAGAAAGCAAGCGAGCAAAAGTCGTGTCAACCGGGAAGACCGGACAAGTCTCGATCGTTGACCGGAGGGCGAATCCACGTGTCGGGGAGCATCGCACGGAGAGAAAGAAACGAAAGACCGTTGCATAGGAGGAAAAAGAGCGGGAATCAGAAAACGGAAAGAGGGGAGTCGCGTACTCACGCACAATCTTGGCATACTCAGCACGGAAGCAAGTGTACGCTTTTTAATATCTGTTAACAAGAAAAAAGTTCGCCGTCCTGTCCACGGCTTTCAGCCTGTAAAGGTATTCTCATCCTTCTTGAGCGGAGAGCGTAGCGCGCACGGCCTTCTGAGACGCCTGCTTGCTCCTGTCATGGTCACGATACCCTCTTGTACATTGTCCATGTTAAGCATACAGAGATGACGGCGCACTCATTTTGTCCCAAGGGCAACGTCTCTGCACTCCTTTCCCCTTCGGTGCACTCATTTTGTCCGAAAGCAATGTCCGGAAATTTGGATTGAACAGACCCTCAAAACAGGATAAAATGGTGCGGTATGAGGAGACCACCCCTGTTAGGGCTGGTACTGGCGGACAGCTGGCTGGCCCCTTATGAGAGCTCGATACGAACACGGCTGCGGTTGTACGATAGCCGGGCGGAGGAGCTTGCGCGGCAGTATGGGAGTGTAGCCAACGCGGGGAGAGGTTATGAGACCATGGGGTTTAACCGCGATAAGGAGACAAAGGAATGGGTGTATCGCGAATGGGCGCCCGGCGCGCGGGCTCTCTACCTGATCGGCGATTTTAATGGATGGGACCGGAGAGCTACGCCCCTGCGACCGAATGCTGAAGGCAACTGGGAAGTGCGGCTGCCGGCGGATGCATTGAAGCACGGCGACCGCGTCAAGGTCCATGTCATCGGCGCAGATTCGTCGGCTCGCGATCGCGTGCCGACGTGGATCCGCTACACGCACCAGGACCCGGCGACCTTCGACTATTCAGGCGTAATCTGGGAACCGGAAGAACCGTACGTCTGGAAGAATGCACGGTGGACGCCGGCCCCCATCAAAACGCCGTTTATCTACGAGGCCCACGTCGGGATGGCCGGGGAAGAAGAACGAATCCACAGCTATTCGGAATTCGCCCGCGACGTACTGCCGCGCATCGCCAAACTGGGTTACAACTGCGTCCAGCTCATGGCCATTCAGGAGCATCCTTACTACGGCTCCTTCGGTTACCACGTCTCGTCGTATTTCGCCCCCTGCAATCGTTTCGGTTCGCCGGATGACCTTAAACAGCTCATCGACACGGCGCATGGTCTGGGACTTGCCGTGCTGCTTGATGTGGTCCACTCGCACGCCGTCAAAAACATGGCCGAAGGGTTGAATGATTTTGACGGGTCCGGGGGACAGTATTTCCATGCGGGAGAGCGAGACAGCAGGCACCCGGATTGGGACAGCTGTCTCTTTGACTACGGCAAACCGGAGGTGCAGCGCTTCCTGCTGAGCAATCTGCGCTGGTGGTTGGAGGAATATCACTTTGACGGCTTCCGTTTCGACGGAGTGACCAGTATGCTCTACCTGCACCACGGACACCAACCTTTTTCCGACCTGAGCTGCTACTTCAATGATCAAGTGGATTTGGATGCAATCACCTACCTCCAACTTGCCACCACCCTGGTGCAGCAGGTACGACCCGGAGCATTCCTCATCGCCGAGGACATGAGCGGCATGCCGGGTCTCTGCCGTCCCATCGACGAAGGAGGCATGGGATTTACGCATCGGCTGGCCATGGGGCTGCCGGACTACTGGATCAAACTCATCAAGGAAAAACGCGACGAGGAATGGAGCATGGGCGACATGTGGTACACCCTTATCAACCGCCGCTACGGCGAGCCGAACATCGCCTACGCGGAAAGCCACGACCAGGCTCTCGTGGGTGACAAAACGATCGCCTTCCGCTTGATGGACGCCGAGATGTACACCAACATGGCGATCGACAGACCCAGCCTCGTTATTGACCGCGGCATGGCCCTACACAAAATGATTCGATTGGTGACCATGGCGGCGGGCGGCGAAGGCTGGCTGAACTTCATGGGCAACGAATTCGGACACCCGGAGTGGATTGATTTCCCGCGGGAGGGCAATGGCTCTTCGTACAAGTACTGTCGCCGCCAGTGGAGCCTCGTTGATGCAGAAAACCTGCGCTACCGTTTTCTCAATGCGTTTGATGCCGCCCTGCTGCACGTCGCGCAGGAGCACGACCTGCTTGCCGCGCCGCCTGCTCAACCGCTCAACATGGATGAGACGAACCGCGTCATGGCCTTTGAACGAGCCGGCTTGCTCTTCGTGCTGAATTGGAACGGCGACAAAGCCCTACCGGGGTACGAATTGCACGCCCCGCAGGAGGGTAAGTGGAGGGTTGTGCTGGACAGCGATGCCGCCGAGTACGGCGGTCTTGCCCGACAGGACCTTGGAGTGGTCCACACCACAGACGACAGCGGCAAATTATCCCTCTATTTACTCCCGCGCGCGGCTCTCGTGCTGCAGAAAGTTTACAGTTGATCCGGAGAAGACATGATTGAGGAGGACAGCACCATCCGGCGCATGAGCGAAACACTCGCCAGCCAAGTGGCGGCAGGCGAGGTCGTGGAGCGACCGGCCTCCGTCGTCAAGGAACTCGTGGAAAACAGCATCGACGCCCAAGCGAGGGCGATCCGCGTGGAAATAACGCGCGGCGGGATAGCCTCCATCAAGGTGCAGGACGACGGGGCGGGCATGAGCCGGGCTGACCTCGCGCTCTGTCTGGAGCGCCATGCGACGAGCAAATTGACAACCTACGAGGACCTCTTCAACATCCGTCAGATGGGATTTCGCGGCGAGGCTTTGCCCAGCATAGCCTCCGTGGCGCAAATGAGCATCACCACTCGCCGCAGGCAGGACATCGAGGGATTTCGGTTAGAGAGTAACGGCGGTGAGCTCACGGAAATTCGTTCCGCCGGTTGTCCGCCCGGCACAGAAATCGAAGTACGGGAACTCTTCTACAACACCCCCGTGCGGCGCAAATTCCTCAAAAGCGAGGATACGGAAGCCGGACATGTGGAACAGCAGCTCAGGCTGCATGCCCTCGCCTTTCCGGATATTCGTTTCACCTTCATCCGCGATGGCGGCACCATCTTCGACACGGCTGCCACGACGGATCTCCGCCACCGCATCGCTGAATTCTTCGGACGCGACAACGCACAAAAGCTCCTGCGGATTCGTCCGACGACCGGTATGGGCATCCGCGTGGAAGGCTATCTCATGCCGCTGACGGATGCACGCCGCAATCGGCGGCTGCAATACATCTACCTCAACAGTCGACCCATCGAGGACAAGATGCTCACGCGCGCCGTGCGGGATGGCTATGGAGGCTTCCCCACCGGTCTTCAGCCCGGCTATTTCCTGTATCTGGAAGTAGAGCCGGCCCTGGTCGATGTCAACGTCCATCCCGCCAAACGCGAAGTGCGTTTTCGTCGACCGGCCGACATCACAAGCGCAGTGATGGATGCTGTGTCCGCGACACTGACCGACCACGCACGCGGCGAAACAACGAGCCTTGTCCCTGCAAAGCCCGATACGCCGTCCGGCGGAACTCCGGCAAGCGTTCCTCCCCCCGACGAAGAGGCGTCACCCATCCGCCCTGCGCTGCGCCTCGTCGTCGAGCCGCAGCAGCAAGAGCTCGGCATTCCGGCGCAACCTTCACCTTCCTCGCCCGCGCAGGGTCCAGTTGCTCCTGCGGGGCGTCCGGCAGAAGACTCGGACACACCGGCTTTCCGTCATCTCGGCAACATCCACGGGCAATACGCTCTCTTTGAAAACGCAGAGGGACTGGTTCTCCTCTCCATGAGGGCAGCGCGGGAGCGCATCGTCTTTGAGCGTATCGTCTCAGCCAACAAGAGCTCCATCCCGTCGCAACAGCTGCTCACTCCCGCCATGGTGGAGCTGGATACTCGGGACGTGGGGCTCGTGAAGGACCTGCAACCTCTTTTCCTCCAAGCCGGCTTCCGGGTACAGTTCTTCGGCGAACGCACTCTTCGCGTTGACTCCCTGCCCATCTTTCTCTCGCTGGATAAGGTGGATGACTTCATTGCGGAACTCATCGAGGCATTCAGCAACGGTGAAACCAAACTCAAGCGCTCCCGCGACCCTTACGAACTCTTTGCCATTCGCCTGGCGCAACGCTACGTCATGCGGGAGGATATGACGGCTTGGCTGCACCATCCCGGTCAACTCCTGCACGAGCTGCTGCACTGCGAGATCCCCTACTGCACCCCGCGCGGCAAACCCACGATGATTCCCCTCTCCATCAACGAAATTCAACGCCGCTTCCAAGCACTATGACCGGCTATGAACAGACGTGCCGCCCTCGTTCTTCTCACCCTCATCCTGCTCTTCCGGAATAGTTTTCTGCAGAAGAAGGGGGAGGGGCGCCTTCGGCGCCTATTTACGATTTACGATTTACAAGACGCCCGACGGCCCCGTATAGGGCGCACGCGAAGCGGGCGGGAAGGGCGGTTGGACAAAAGCGCAACTTTTGCCCGTAGGGTGAGGAGGCAGTGCGGTGCCGACGAATCAATTTACGATTTCAGGTAACTCGCGCGCCGGTGGCGCGGAATTACTGAGCGATAGCGGAGCGGAATTTTTGAAGCAATGCGAGGTGTTAGATAGAAAGGAGCGGGGCGGGGGCGCTGGGCGCCCAAGGGCGCCTATTTACGAATTACGATTTGGGATGCTAGCGCGCCGATGGCGCGGGAAATGCAATGCGCAAGCATTGGTGGCGGGAGCAATCATGGCGGCGCGAAAACCGACCGGCATCTTGCGCGGCTTGGCGAGAAGCTTCTTTGTCCTCCTCCTCGCCGTAGTGGCGTGGTACCAACTCACCTCGACCTTCTCACCGTACGAGAGGAACCGGGACTCCTGAGTCTCGGCATCTTCTTTGCCGAGCTCCTGCTGCGGGTCTGCCGGCTTTCCTGATCTTCCGCTCCACGCGCGTATGAAAAAAATCCTCTTCCTCACGGGGAGGAAGAGGATGGGTCTGAAAGTCGTCTGTTCCGTGTGACCTCACACAGCAGCGCGGATGATGGCCGCGAAAGAATCCGGCTTCAGCGCGGCGCCGCCCACAAGCGCTCCATCGATGTCCGGCTGGCTCATCAACTCCGCCGCGTTGCCCGGTTTCACGGATCCGCCGTACTGGATGCGCACCGCTGCGGCGGCATCCGTGCCGAAGGTCTCCGCCACCACGCTGCGGATGAAAGCATGTGCGTCCTGCGCATCGGCCGCGCTGGCGGTCTTTCCCGTACCGATGGCCCACACCGGCTCATAAGCGATAACGATGCCCGACACCTGCTCAGGAGTCAGATCAGCCAATCCTTCCACCACCTGACTCTTGAGAATGTCCTGCAGCTTGCCGGCCTCGCGTTGCTCAAGCGTCTCGCCGATGCAATAGATGGGGATGAGTCCCGCCGCGAGCGCCTTCTTGATTTTCTTGTTGATGTACGCGTTGGTCTCGCCGTGGTACTGCCGACGCTCGCTGTGGCCGAGCACGACATAACTGCAACCCAGCTCCGACAACATCGCCGTGGAAATCTCGCCCGTGAAGGCTCCGTTATCGTGGTCGCTCACATCCTGCGCGCCCACGCCGATGCACTTGCAGCCATCCAAGGCGTCCATCACAGCGGGTATCGTGACAAAGGGCGGCACGATCACCTTCTGCACTCCTTTGCAGTCGCAGAGCTGCTCCTGCTTGAAAGCGGCTAAAAATTCACGAGCCTCTTTCGGGCCCATATTCATCTTCCAGTTTGCGGCTATAATTGGTGTCCTCGACATATCGTTCAGGGGTTCTTTTGTTGCGGGTCAAGTCTACTCCCCCTCCCTCCGTAAGTCAAGCATATGTGTTCCATGAAAAACGCGA
>CANQSY010000029.1 GCA_947626635.1 uncultured Akkermansia sp. | reverse complement strand
GGAACGGATTCCAGCATGTTCATGGACGCCTCCGCCGAGATGCGCAGCGGCTGGACCAGCTTCAACGCCACAGTCGGTTACCGCGTGAACTTCTAAAAAAACAACGCACCAACGAAAGACTTTCTCGCTGGGAAGCGATAAGATAGAAAAGAAGAAGAAATACGCCGGCGGCGGGGCAACTCGCCGCCGGCGTAAATGTCTTCCCTCTGCCCTCTTCCCTTTCCTACTACCCCTTACGCAACGCCCCCGGAAATTCTGCCGCGCCCCGGCTTAGCTTCCCCGCGCTCCGCGCGCATTATTTCCACATCGTAAATCGTAAATAGGCGCCGCCCAGTCCCCCGCCCCGCCATGACTGATCCCACCACCAATGCTTTTGCATTGCATTTCCCGCGCCTTTGGCGCGCTAGCATCCCACATCGTAAATCGTAATTCGTAAATCGTAAATAGGCAATGGCAATGAATTGTCATTGCCTAGTGGGGTTGGGTTGTAGTATAATGGGGGCGAAGGGATGCAGCAGATGATGGAAAGAATGAGTGTTGAGGGAGACGCGCGCGAGGAGGTAGCGCGGCGACGTCGCGTGTGGGGGGTGGCGCTGGCGGCGCTGGGGATTTTTTTGGTGTTGAGCTTGCTGAGCTATCGGGTGGAGGAGGTGAGTTGGGGGTACCTGAACAGGGGAGGGAACATGGCGGAGGGGTGCAGCAACTGGATGGGGGTTGTGGGGATGTATGCGGCGGGTGTGATGTACCGACTTTTCGGGATGGGGGCGTTGTACGGGGCGGTGCTGATGATGGCGCCGGCGCTCGGGATGGTGATATGGCCGCGCGAACGCAGGGGCGGGCAATGGGTGGCTTGGGCGGTGATGGTGATCACGGCGTGCGCGGCGTTCTCCATGCAGGGGCGCGTGCTGGTGGACTGGGCGCAGGGGATGCAGATTCGCACGGTGGGGGGCGAGCTGGGGTACCTGGACGGGGTAAGCAGCACGCAGGCGCTGCTGGGGAAGTATTGGGGAACGGCGCTGATGCTGCTGGTGCACGCGGTGGCGCTGATTTATTTTGCGCGGTTGACGCCGAAGATTTTGTACACGGCGGAGAAGCGGGATGTGGCGACGTTGGCGGAGAGATGGCGCGTCTGGAGGGAGAGACGGCGTCGCGCGGCAGCGGCGCGTCATGTGCCCTGGCAGGAGAGGGCGCGGGAGGTCGGGACGGTACCCGCCCGCGATGGGGAGGTGAGCGCCCCTGTTGCTCCGCCCCGGGAAAGAGCGCCCCGCACCGAGCAAGTTCCTGAGGAAACGGAGACTCCCCCCGAGCTTCTCTCCCCGCCCGAGGAGGAGAGGGAAACGAAGCCCCGGGAGCGACGGCACACCCGCCCCGCGGGGCATGCGCCCGCGCGAGGGGACAACCTGCTGGACCTGATGGAGCAGGTGGAGGAGGACATCGCGCGCCGGAATGCACCGGGGGCGGAGGACGAGGAAGAGGAGGAGCTGCCCATCAACGCCCACACGCAGGCCGCCCTCGAACGGCATCTGGGAATCAGGACCGAGGACAAGAAACCGACGCGGTCGCGGGAGGCGGCGAAGCCGACGAAGCCCGCGAGTCAGCCGAAGAAGGTGCGTCCGACGAGGAAGGCGCCGGTTCAGGAGGAGTACCCCCTGCCGCCGTACGAGCTGCTGAAGTACGAGCCGGTGTCGGAGAGCGTGCGCAGCCAGGCGCGCGAGGAGATGCTGCGCAAGCAGAGCATCATCGCCGACGCGCTCGAGTCCTTCCGCATCGCCGTGCAGCCGGGGGATATCACCCGCGGACCGAGTGTGACCCGCTACGAATTTTCTGTGCCGCGCGGGCAATCGGTCAAAGCGGTGGCGGGGAGGAGCAAGGATATCCAGTTGGTGACGGAGAGTCGCTCCGTGAACATCCTGGCGCCTATCCCGGGCAAATCGACGGTGGGGGTGGAGCTGGAGAACAGCATCAAGGAGCCGGTGTACCTGCGCGAGCTGCTGCAGTCCGATGAATTCCACGACCCGAAGGTGCGCATTCCTGTCGCTCTCGGGAAGGATGTGTACGGCAACCCGGTGATCGGGGACCTGGCCGCCATGCCGCACGTTCTCGTCGCCGGCTCCACCGGGTCCGGCAAGTCCGTGTGTATCAACAGCATGCTCATCTCCTTCCTCTATAAGTTCCGCCCCGATGAGCTCAAACTGATTCTGGTGGACCCGAAGGTGGTGGAGATGCAGCCGTACAAGAAGCTGCCGCACCTGGCGGTACCGGTGGTGACGGATCCCACGCGGGTGATCGGCGCGCTGCGCTGGGCCGTCAATGAGATGGAACACCGCTACAGCCTCTTCAGCAAGATGGGGGTCCGCAATCTCGCGGACTACAATGCCTTGCCGCCGGACGCACAACCCGTGACGGACGATGAGGACGAGCCGTCGCTCCGCCGCGAGAACCCCGATGCCGTGGATGCCATCGTGCGCGACGTCGAGAGCTCCCGGGGCTGCGACATCCCGGAGGAGGATGAGGAGGAGCAGGGGGAGCTGGACTTCACGGACGATGAGTCCTTCCCCTCGCGGCTGCCCTACGTCGTGATCGTGATTGATGAGCTGGCGGACCTGATGAGCCAGGTCAAGGAGGACCTGGAGAATTACATCCAGCGACTCACGGCCAAGGCGCGCGCCGCGGGAATCCACATGATCGTTGCGACCCAGTCGCCGCGCGCGCAGGTGGTGACCGGCATCATCAAGAGCAACCTGACCTCGCGTATTGCGCTGAAGGTGTCCAGTCAGCTGGACTCGCGGGTCATCCTCGATGAGAGGGGGGCGGAGAACCTGCTCGGCAAGGGCGACCTCCTCTTCCTGCCGCCGGGGGGACCGAGCAAGATGGCGCGCGCGCAGGGCGCTTTTGTCTCCGACGCGGAAATCGCCTCCATCATCCAGTTCTGCGCCTCCCACGCCAAGCAAAACTTTGTGCAGAGCGCCGCCATGGCCGTCAATAATGCCGGGAGCGAGGGACCGTCGGTCGGGCGCAATGGCTCCGCAAGCGAGGAGGAAGAGGAACTCTACACGCGCTGCGTCAATCTCGTGGTCACCGAGCGCAAGGCCTCCACCTCCCTGCTGCAGCGCCGCTTCAGCATCGGGTACAGTCGGGCCGCCAAGATCATGGACATGATGGAGGAGCGTGGCGTGATTTCCCCGCCGCAGGGAGCGAACCGCGCGCGCGATGTGCTCGTGGAGCCCTCATGATTTCAGCGAGGATGATGCCGTTGACTCAGCAGGATATGTTGAACGCGCTGCCGCCGGGCGGTCTTTTCCCGCGTGCCGGTGAGCTGCCCTGGCTGGCGTCGCCGGAGCCCCTGAGACTGAGCCGTGGCGTTGTGCGGCGGCTGCGGGGCTTGGGGCACGTGCTGGCGCAGTTTCAGGAGGCCGCTCAGAAGATGTACGCGGACAGCGCGCGCCGGGATGGCTGGGTGGCGCGCGTCCTGGATGCCGGAAAGCCGGAATGGCTCGTGCGCGTGCAGAGGAGCCCGGCGCTCAGCTCGGTGCGTCCGCTCGTGTTGCGACCGGACCTCCTGCTCGGCGAGAACGACGAGCTCTCGCTGGTGGAGCTGGACAGTGTGCCGGGCGGGATGGGGATAACGCTGTGGCTTTCGCGTCTTTACGCGGCGCACGGGTACGAGCCCCTGGGCGGGGCGGACGGGATAGCGCAGGGGATGCGCAAGGCTCACCCGCAGGGTGCGCTTGTGGCGGTCTCCGAGGAATCGGCGGACTACCGACCCGAGATGCGCTGGCTGGCAGGCGAGCTGGGCGCGGGGTTTGACTACACCGAGGCGGAGATGCTGCGCGCCGATGAGCGCCGCATGATTTACCGCTTCTGGGAACTGTTCGACAGTGATAATGTGCCGGCGGCGAGGTCCCTCTGCGAGGCGGCGGCTGCCGGGTCCGTCGAACTCTCCCCGCCGCCGGTGGCGCACCTGGAGGAAAAACTCTGGCTTGCGCTGCTGCACGCGCCGGGGCTGCACGCGGAATGGGACAGACTCCTGCGCGCGGCGCATGGACAGTCCCTCCGCCGTATCGTGCCGCACAGCTGGATCGTGGACCCCCGCCCCCTGCCTCCCACCGCCGCCCTCCCTTGGCTCGAACTCAACAGCTGGGACGAGGTGGCGCGGCTGGGTCGGACCGCCCGGCGTCTCGTGCTCAAGATTTCCGGCTTCTCGCCTCTGGCCTGGGGGAGCCGCAGTGTGGTCGTGGGTCACGACGTCTCTGCGGAGCAGTGGACGCAGAGCCTGCAGCGCGCGCTGAGGGAGAGCTCCGTCACGCCGTGGGTGATGCAGGAGTACCGCGAGACGGCCATCGTGCAGCACCCCTTTTACTCCGCGGACGGCGAGCTGCGGCGGATGGAGGGCAGGGTGCGGCTGTGTCCGTATTACTTCCGCTCCGGGGACCGAACGGAGTTGGGGGGATGTTTGGCGACGGTGGTGCCCTCGGACAAGAAAAAGATCCACGGGATGGCGGATGGCATTCTTGTGCCTTGCGTGGAGGGGTGAGATGTGATAGAGTGATGAGTGGTATGGAAGGCGATGAAGAGACGCACCGGAAACTTTCGGCCGGGGATTTGGAGAAACTGGCGGACCGCACGAGGCGCAGCCTTATCCTCAAGCTGGCAGACTGGGAGGACCGCAAAAGCTGGGAGGAATTTTACCGCACCTACTGGCGCCTGATCTATGCCGTGGCCATCCAGGCCGGTCTGCGCGAGCATGAAGCCTGGGATGTCGTCCAGGAAACGGTGATCACCATCGCCAAGCAAACCCGAAAGAAGGCCTACGACCCCGAACGCGGCTCCTTCAAAAGCTGGCTCTGGAAGGTGACCAGCTGGCGCATCAGCGACCAATTTCGCGCCCGCGCTCACGACACGGCCTCTTCCTCCCCCTCCGCCGAGGAAGGTCTCCCGGCTGCCGCCCCCATCGAGCAAATCGCCGACCTCGGCGACAGTTCCTTCGAGAGCATCTGGGAAAAAGAATGGCAGCAAAATGTCATGAAGGCCGCCATCGAACGGGTGAAGATGAAGGTCTCCCCCAAGCAGTTCCAGATCTTTGACTACAACGTCATCCGCGGCATGAAACCTGTCGATGTCCACCGCCGACTCGGCGTCAGCATCGCCCAGGTTTACCTCGCCAAACACCGCGTCGGCGCCCTCCTCGATAAGGAAATCCGGTACATCCGCTCGCAGGAAAAATAACCCCGCGCGCGAATTCCCTGAGAAAGCCCACGAGGGCTCGAAGTGGGATTGGACAACGCGCAAGCGTTGCCCGAAGGGTGAGTAGGCAAGGCGGTCGACGGCTGTAAGACCGATTAGCCAGCCCGCAGGGCTGCCCCGCAGGGGCGAAAGCTCGTGAGGCGAGCTTAAGGCAAGCGTTGCCCGAAGGGCTCAGCGCCGATGGGGCGGCGCTGAGTCAATGGGGTGCCTACGAGTCAACGTAACTCGTAAATCGTAAATAGGCAATGGCAACTCATAACACCCCACCATGATTGATCCCACCACCAATGCTTTTTTGCATTGCATTTCCCGCGCCTTTGGCGCGCAAGTTACCCGAAATCGTAAATCGTAAATCGTCAATCGTAAATAGGCGGAGGAACTCCGCCCGGGCGCCACCTTCGGCAGGTACTACCTCGCTTTCGCCCATCACCATAGACCCCCAAAATTCCGCTACGCTACCGCTCCGCTCCCCCGCGCGTAGCGCGCGAGCATCCCAAATCGTAATTCGTAAATCGTAAATCGTAAATCGTAAATAGCATTGCCAGTCGGCGCGAGTTGTGCTATGTTGGTGACATGCAGAGGACAAAAGCAACGACATGGGCGCAGGATATGGCAGAGCGTTTGGGGCTGGATGAGCAGGTGGTGCTGCCGTATGGTCGGGATAAGGCAAAGGTGAGTCTTGAGGCGCTGAAGGGGAGGTCCGGACGGGGAAAGTTGATTCTGGTGAGCGCGCTGACGCCGACGCCGGCGGGAGAGGGAAAGACCACGGTGTCCATCGGGTTGGCGCAGGGTCTGCAGAAGTTGGGCGAGAAGGTGTGTCTCGCGCTGCGCGAGCCGTCCATGGGTCCGGTGTTCGGACGGAAGGGAGGCGCCACCGGCGGCGGGAAGTCGAGCATTGTGCCGGGGGAGAGCATCAACCTGAGTTTTAACGGAGATTTTCCCGCCATCACGGCAGCCAACAACCTGCTGGCCGCTGTGGTGGATAATGCGCTTTTCTACCACACCACGCGGCTGGACCAGAACAAGGTGACTTGGAAGCGCGTGATGGATATGAATGACCGAGCCCTGCGCCATATCGTCGTCGGTCTCAACAAAAACGGCGTGCCGCGCGAGGATGGCTTCAATATCACACCGGCCTCCGAGATCATGGCCTGTCTCTGTCTCGCCGAGGACCGTGCCGACCTGCGCCGCCGCATCGACAACATCGTCGTGGGCTTCACGGCGGAGGATGAGGCGGTGTACGCGCGGGAGTTCGGGGTGACGGATGCCATGCTCGCCATCCTGCGCGAGGCGATCAACCCGAACCTCGTGCAGAGTGTGGAGGGCGTGCCGGCGTTTGTGCATGGCGGTCCGTTCGCCAACATAGCGCACGGCTGCAACTCTGTCATTGCGACGAAGATGGCGCTGAGCTGCGCGGATTATGCGGTGACGGAAGCCGGTTTTGCCTTCGACCTGGGGGCGGAGAAGTTTCTGGACATCAAGTGCCGGCAGAGCGGGCTGGCGCCGGACGCGATTGTGCTGGTGGCGACGATTCGCGCGTTGAAGATGCACGGCGGGGTGGACAAGGGGATGCTGGACGCGCCGAATGCCGAGGCCGTGCAGCGCGGTCTGCCCAATTTGCAGGCGCATATCGAGAGCGCTCGCTTGTACGGTCGTCCGGTGATCGTGGCGATCAACCGTTTTGCGGCGCTGGACACCGAGGAGGAATTGCAAACCGTGCGGCAATTTTGCGCGAGGGAGGGTGTGCCCTGCGAGGTGGCGGATGTCTTTGGCAAGGGCGGAGAGGGTGCAACCGCGCTTGCCGGCAGGGTGGTGGAGAGTATCAAGGCGGGCACTCCCGCGCCGTTCTCGCCCCTCTACGGTCTTGATATCCCCGTGGAGGAGAGGATGCGCTGCATCGCGCAGAAGATCTACGGAGCCGACGATGTCGTGCTCACCTCCGCCGCGCGTAAGAAGCTCGCCCTCCTGGAGAAAAACGGACTCACGGACCTGCCGATCTGCATGGCCAAGACGCAGAATTCGCTCACGGATAACCCGGCTCTGCGCGGCCGTCCCTCCGACTTTGTCATCACCGTGCGCGATTTTGAAATCGCCAACGGCGCCGGCTTCCTCGTCGCCCTCTGCGGCGACATCATGCGCATGCCCGCCCTCCCCAAAATCCCCGCCGCCGCCGATTTTCGAGTGGATGACGACGGCAACATCTCCGGCATGAAAGGATAGGACATGGGCGCCTAGCGGCGCCTATTTACGATTGACGATTTACGATTTACGATTTCAGGTAACTCGCGCGCCAAAGGCGCGGGGTTGCCGAGCTCGTACGTAGCGGAATTTCCGGGGTCAACGGTGATGCGTAGTTAGAAAGGAGATGGAGGAAGGATTTACGATTGACAAAGCGCCCGAGGGACCTGGGCGCGGAGGCGCCTATTTACGATTTTCGATTTACGATTTACGATTTGGGATGCTAGCGCGCTGCGCGCGTTCCTGCAAAACCCACGAGGGTCCGGAGGCGGATTGGACATGTGTGCGGCGCTTGGCGTTCGTCAGTTGTCTTGATGCCGGCGGCGTTTGTGCCGACCGTTCACGAGGACCAGGCTGGCGAGGATGATGGCGAGTCCGAGCCATTGGGTGGGCGAGATGCTCTCCCCGCCGAAGCAGGCCCCGAGAAGGATGGCGATGAAGGGGTTGGCGTAGGCATGGGTCGCCACCTCGGTTGCGGGACGTACCTTGAGCAGCCAGACGTAGCTCGTGTAGGCGAGGATGGAACCGAAGAGGACGAGGTAGCCGACATTCCACCAGGCGTGCCATGGCACCTCGCTCCACGCCAGCTCCGAGGTCTCGCCCGTGGATGCCGCCACCGCCCAGAAAGCCAGTCCCGCGGTAAACATCTGCCAGCCCGTGCCGCTCCACGCATTCACGTTCTCATGCGTCGAGGCGCAGTACTTGATGAAAAGGGAACCCACGGACCAGGCAATCATGCCGGCAAGAAAGATGATCACGCCGTATTCTCCGTCCCCTTCCGGCAGCGTCAGTTCATGCAGGTAGAGCAGCACCACCCCCGCCAATCCGCCCACGAGCCCCAGCGGCACGCGCGCATTGCGAAAGTTGTAGCGCCAGGAACGGTAGTTGAACAACGTGATCCATATCATGGTGGATGATGCCAGCACCGCCTCCAAACTGCTGCTGATGTACCGCTGCGCCAGCATGATCGACGTCATATCGGCAAAGAGCATCAGCATGCCGCAAGGAATGGACACCCGCATCAGTGCGGGGTCAAAAGGCTTCTCCCCGCACGCCACGGCAAACCCCAGCAGCAGTAAGCCCGCCGCCGTAAATCGCAACCCGCCTAATACGTACGGCGGAAACCCATCCATCGCCTCCCCGATGAAAAAATAGGTGGACCCCCACACGACGTAGATCATGAAGTACGCCGTGAGAACCGCCCAACGTGACGCCTTTCCTGTTGCCTCACTCATTCTGCTCCCTCCTCGTCCGCTGTTCTGCTTCCTGGCACGCCGACCATCATACTTCTCACCAACGCGATTGTCAATGCGTTTGCCTCTTCCCCAATTTCCCAAATCGCACTCGTAAATTATGTTTGACATACCGGGGGAGTTCGTTAGAATAGAAGAGAAGGCGTTTCCGGCATCTTTTGTCCCTGCGGGGACGGAATAGGCTCCTGCGGGAGCGGAGGTGAGTGGGACGCCTGTGATCAACAAAGAACCATACCTATGAAAGTTCGATACACACTAATCGCCGTAGCGGCCTTGCTGACACCGGCAATGGCGGCGGAGACTATGTCGGCAGAAAGTTTTGCACAGCTTCCTGCCCTTTCAGCAAAGCGCGTCACCGGTTCCCTGACGGTAGGGTACGACAGTAACTACGTGGGACGCGGTCTCGTGATCTCCCACTCGGTCGCGGAAGGCGACAGCTCGGAGCTCGTGGCCCTCAAGATGAATTACGATCTGGGACACAAGCAGAAGCAGTGGAGCGTGGACAGCATGATCGCGTACCGCATGGTCTCCTCCGGTCATACCATGTACGGACCGGCCCCGTATGCCAAAATCAATGCAGTTGCGTCGGCGGTCGGTATGCCGCTGACGGTGGCGCCGCGCAACGTGGAGAACGAGTTTGCCGTGATGACGGCGCTGAAGTACAGCGGCAAGTACGGACACGTCTCCGTGGGTCATGAATTTGTGCACGGTGGTTTGCTGGGTGCGTTTGCCAAGCACTTCCGCAATCAGAGTGCATCCTGCGTGAATGAGGTCTTTCTTGAGACGGTGTACGAGCCGGCCAAATGGGTCGAGCTGGGCAACACCGTGCGCCTGAGCTTCCAGGGCGTGCAGGGATGGTGGTTTGAGCCGTACGTCACGTTCAAGGCCCCCATCGTCGGGACGCCGGAGAACATCAAGGTGGCGGGCTTGGCGACCTTCGCCATGAGCGCGACGGCCAACTACTTTGATCCCGGTCATAGCGCGAACATGAACGGCGCGCAGGCCTTCTGGATCAAGCTTTCCACGCCCTACTTCGTGACCAAGCACTTTGTCCTGACGCCGAGCGTGAGCTTCAACTGGCTGGGCGCCGGCGCCCAGAAGGCGGCGAAGACTTCCTCGCTGCGCAATGCGACGGCTCTGTTCGGTATGGAGGATTCCACGCTGGTGCCGTATCGCAACTTTGCGGTGGTGGCGGGGTTAAACTGCAGCTACGTTTTCTGATTGAGAGGCGGTCTTTTATCATCTGGCTATGTTGAGGGGGGCAGGCTTGTCGCGAGAAGCAAGCCCGCCCCCCGATACCATCCGGACGCCGGGATGGTAGAAAAATTGGTACGAACAAATCATGCGTTTTTTTCATCCCATGATTAACTTCCTTTGACTGAGACGATGGCTCCTATCACTATCCACGGACAACAGAACATGGCGGCGCCGGCCTTCTATATGCCGAATCGGCTGAGTGTGCAGGCGTGCAAGGCGCTGCACTACCTCCTCCGGGGCAAGCTCTGCTACATGACGGACCCGCTATTCCCGCCGCCGACCGAGGTGGAGCAATGGATCACCCGGAAGGGGGTACCTATCGAACATTTTGACTTCCGCAACGGCACGCCCCAGGCGGCCAAGCTGTGGATCCGGAACCGACTCCGGCAGGACAAGAGCGTCATTTTCCTGCCGGGCAAGCTGTCCAAGGTGCGCGGCAGTCTGACCGATGTGCCCAAGCTTTTCCTCGATTACGTGCAGGAGATGCGTCTGCCGGTCTGTCCGCTCTTCCTGGGCTACTACGGGAGCACGCGCGATAACTTGTACCGCGATGTCGCGGAGTCCGGTTGTCGGGAGGAATTCTACATCCTCCCCGGCATCCCGGTCGGTATGCACATGGGCGAAAAGGTCTATGCCGCATGGATGGAGCAGGGGATGGAGGCTTTCTCCACCCGGGACTACCTGCAGGGTTCCGTCACCACGCATCTCGTGTCCGCCCTGCGCAAGCACGGGAGTGTGGAGATGATCGACGGCCTGAGCCAGAAGGCGGTCCCCTACTACAAAATACTCGGGGTGGCGATGGGGGTGGCGAGACGACTGGTCAAGACGGAGGGCGAGAGGATAGGCGTCATCCTGCCGCCGGGTCCGGGTGGGACGATTGCGCTGCTGGCCTGTATGCTGGCGCGCAAGACGCCGGTGATGATCAACTACGCCTCTTCCGGCAAGGCCTTTGAGAGCACGGTGCAGCAGGCGGAGATCCGAACCTTTATCACGGCCCGCCCCTTCATGAAAAAATTGCCGAATTTTTCCTGGCCGCCCGAGGAGCAGATTCTTTTCGTGGAGGAGCTCATCAAGAGCATTCCGAAGCTGCTGCTGCTGCGCGATGTCCTGCTGGCGCGGACGGCGCCGACGTCTCTGCTCTGCCGGATGTACCATACCGATGCGCGCAGCGGGGAGGACGAGGCCGTGATGCTGTTCACGGCGGGGTCCACGGGCGAGCCGAAGGGGGTGACGCTGACGCACCGGATGCTGCTGGCGAATGTGGCGCAGAGCTGCTGCCGGCTGTCGCTGGACCGGGAGCGCGTGCTGGGCAGTCTGCCGCTTTTCCACAGCTTCGGTCTCACGATAGCGCTCATTTTGCCGCTGCTCAAGGGGCGTCCGATCTGCACCTACCCGAACCCCACGGATGCGCGCACGCTCTGCCAGCTCATTGAAAAATACAAGCTCACGATGCTGTGCGCCACGCCGACGTTTGCACGAACGATGTTGCGCCGAGCGGAAGCCTACACCTTTGCCTCCGTGCGCTACTTCATCGTGGGAGCGGAGCGTCTTCAGCCGGATCTGGAGAGGGAGTTTCTCACGCGCTGCGGGGTGCAGCTGCTGGAGGGATACGGTCTGACCGAGGCGGCGCCTGTGTGCTCCGTGAATCTGCCGGATGAGCCGACCACGCCGGGCTCCGCCTTCACGATTCCGGGAACGGTGCCGCGCAGCATCGGCTCGCTCCTGCCCGGCATCGCCATCCGTATCACCGACGTGGACGACGATAGCCGTCAGCTTCCCCTCACCGAGCGAGGCATGATCTGGCTGAAGGGTCCGAATCTCTTCCGCGGCTACGTCAAGAGACCGCAGCTCAACGCCGACGTCCTCCGCGACGGCTGGTTCAGGAGCGGCGATATCGGACAAATGGACCTCAATGGTTTTGTGACGCTCGGCGGTCGCCTCTCGCGCTTCTCCAAGATCGGCGGCGAGATGGTGCCCCACGAGGGAGTGGAGGAGGCCGTGAACAAGATTCTCCGCCTGGAGACGGACGACAGCATCAAAATAGCCGTCACGGGGGTTCTCGATGAACAGAAGGGCGAGGTGATTGTGCTGCTGTCCTCTCTCCCCGAGCATGCGGATCCCGCGGCACAGAGGGAGACTCTCAGTCTCTTGCGCACGGAGATGACCGCCATGGGCTACCCGAACCTGTGGGTCCCGCGTTTCCTCATCCCCGTTGACCAAATCCCCTTGCTCGCCTCCGGCAAGCAGGACCTCCACCTCTGCCGCCGCCTCGCCTACGAGTACCTCGAGATTGACCGGGATGCGTAAGGTCGTTTACCAGCTCTTTGTGCGCCACTTCGGCAACTTCCAACGCGGCGGGGTGGAAGGAGGGTCGCGCGAGCAGAACGGCTGCGGCACCTTCGCGGCCGTGAATGATGCCGCGCTGCACGCCCTCGCCGAGATGGGAGTGACGCACCTGTGGCTCACGGGGGTGCTGCGCCACGCGACCCAAACGCCGCACCCCGGCGCCCCGGCGCACCCCGCCTGTGTGGTGAAGGGGCTCGCCGGCAGCCCGTACGCTGTGACCGATTACTTTGACGTGGACCCGGACCTGGCGGAGAAGCCTGAGCGACGGCTGGAGGAATACCGCGAGCTGCTGGACCGCGTGCGCCGATGGGGAATGACGCCGATGATGGACTTTGTCCCGAACCATGTGTCGCGCTGTTACAGCTCGCCCTCCCTGCCGGAGATGGAGCTGGGCGCTCGCGACCGACGGGATGTCTTTTTCCACCGCGACAATGCCTACTACTACCTCGAGTGCCCGCCCGGCGAGGAGCGTCCCATGCTCCTGCCGGACGGCGAGTTCCTCCCGGAACGCGGGTGCGGGCGGGTCACCGGCAACAATGCCGCTACCTGGACCCCCTCTTCCTTCGACTGGTACGAAACCGTGAAGCTCAACTACGGCTGCGATTACCGCCATGGGGCGGATGAGGCGGAATCCCTTCCGGGTCTCATGGCGCCGCGCGATGCCCTGCCGCGCACCTGGCTGCTGCTCGACGAGGTGCTCGCGTGGTGGCAGAACATGGGGGTGGGCGGCTTCCGGTGCGACATGGCGCACATGGTGCCGCTGGCCTTCTGGCGCTGGGCAATCGCACACGCGCGTCTGCGCGATGCCGAGGTGTGCTTCCTGGCGGAGGCGTACAACGACAACATGAAACTGATGCGGGGGGACCCGCAACCGGCGCTTCTGGATGCGGGCTTTGAGGGCGTCTATGACGCAGATGCCTACCACGCCTTGCGGGCGCTGAACGAGGGTGGAACGTGGGTCAACGATCTGGATGCCTTCCAGCGTTCGGAAAATCCCCTCTTCCACGGCGGCGTGCGCTACGTGGAAAACCACGACGAACCGCGCCTCGCTTCCCCGCAATTCTGGGGAGGCGTCGGCGAAGCGACTGCCCGCGCCCTCATGACCGCCCAGTTCACCACAACCTGCGGTCCCATCCTCTTCTACAACGGTCAGGAGCTGCTCGAACGCGCCGAGGGTCCCGGCGGCTTCGGCGGCCATAACGGACGCACAAGCATCTTCGACTATACCTCCCTCCCCCGTCTCCAACTCTGGTCAAATAACGGAAAATTCGACGGCGCCCTCCTTTCCCCGCAACAAACCGACTTCCGCTCCTTCTGCCTCCGCCTCCTCCGCCTCGTGCAGCACCCCGCCCTCGCCTCCGGCTCGTTCTACGGCCTCAACTGGTCCAACCAACAAACCCCCGGCTACGGCCGCGAGGACGGTGAATCGACCTCCGGTCACCGCCTCTACTCCTTCCTGCGCCATTCCCCCCACGCCCGCTCCACGGTCCTCGTCGTCTGCAACTTTTCCCCCCATACGGATGCCCATACCTGCATCCATATCCCCACAGACGCCATCCGCTGGTCCCGCCATTTCTCTCAGCTCTTCTCGTTCACTGACCTCCTCCGTCCGGACCTCCCGCCCATCCTCGCCTCCGCCGAGCAGCTGAATGATTCCGGTCTCCCCCTCTCCATCCCCGCCGGCGATGTCCGTATCCTGGAGTGGAACACACGGGGCGCCTAGCGGCGCCTATTTACGATTTACAAAGCCCACGAGGGCCCGGAGTGGGATTGGACAACGCGTATGCGTTGCCCGCAGGGCGAGTAGGCAATGGGGTGCCTACGAGTCAATTTACGATTTCAGGGAATTCGCGCGCCAAAGGCGCGGGAAAGCGAAAGCTCCCGACGGCCCCGTGTAGGGCGCACGCGAAGCGGGCGGGCAGGGGGATCAGATAGTATGCCGGACCTTGGGAGGTGTGACAAAATGTAACATGTGAGTGACAAAATGTGGCACAGGTGTGACAAAATGTAACAGGAAGGCTTTGCAAGTCTATTGAGTAAAATGATTGATAATCAACAGATGACAAGAAATCAAAAAGTTGGCATAAGATTTGCAAAGAGAAAAGTGAACGCAGACAACCTTTCCGGAAGGGGAGGTTAGAAAGGAGACACTTAAGATATGAGCAAAATACTAGGAATCGACTTAGGAACCACGAATTCGTGCATGGCTGTCATGGAGGGCGGACAGGCAACCGTCCTGGAGAACAGCGAGGGCGCGCGGACGACACCGTCCATCGTGGCATTTACCAAAACGGGTGAGCGTATCGTGGGTCAGGCGGCAAAACGCCAGGCCGTGACGAACCCGCGCAACACCATTTTCTCCGCAAAACGACTGATCGGTCGGAAGTACTCGGAGCTGACCGAAGAGGATAGGAAGGTGCCGTACACGATTGTGCAGGCTGCCAATGGTGATGCGCACATTCAGGTGGAGGTGAACGGAGAGACCAAGGTGTATTCGCCGCAGGAGATCAGCGCGATGGTGCTGGGCAAGCTGAAGGCGGATGCGGAGTCGCGGCTGGGCGAGAAGATCACGGAGGCCGTGATCACCGTGCCGGCCTACTTCAACGACGCCCAGAGAAACGCGACCAAGGCAGCCGGCGAGATCGCAGGGCTGAAGGTGCGAAGGATCATCAATGAGCCGACGGCAGCCGCGCTGGCGTACGGGCTGGACAAGAAGAGCGACGAGGAGAAGATCGCCGTGTACGACCTGGGTGGCGGTACTTTTGATATCTCGGTGCTGGAAATCGGCGACGGGGTGTTCGAGGTGAAGGCGAGCGACGGCGATACGCACCTCGGCGGCGATGACTGGGACAACTGCATCATCAACTGGGTCCTGGAGGAATTCAAGACCAAGGAGGGGATGGATATTTCCCGGCAGACCGACGCCCTGCAGCGTATCAAGGAGGAAGCCGAAAAGGCGAAGATCGCCCTGAGCTCGACGCAGAGCTACGACATTTCCCTGCCGTTCATCACCATGGACGCCACAGGTCCGAAGCACATCCAAATGACCCTGACGCGCAGCAAACTGGAGCAACTCACCGAGTCGCTTCTGGAGCGTACGGCCAACCCCGTGCGCAACTGCATCTCCGCCGCCGGTTTGAGCACGAGCGACATCAACGAGCTCGTTCTCGTGGGCGGCATGACGCGTATGCCGGCCGTGCAGGAGATGGCTAAACGCCTCGCGGGCAAAGAACCCCACAAGGGAGTGAATCCGGACGAGGTGGTGGCGGTCGGCGCCGCGATCCAGGGCGGCGTGCTCACCGGCGACGTGAACGACGTGCTGCTGCTGGATGTGACGCCGCTGACGCTTTCCATCGAAACCATGGGGGGCATCGCAACGCCGATGATCGACCGCAACACGACGATCCCGACGCACAAGAGCCAGGTGTTCTCCACGGCGGCCGACAACCAGCCGGCGGTGGACATCCGGATTTGTCAGGGTGAACGCAAGATGTTTAATGACAACAAACTGCTTGGCAACTTCAAGCTCGACGGCATTCAGCCCGCGCCGCGTGGCGTCCCGCAGATCGAGGTCACCTTCGACATCGATGCCAACGGCATCCTGAAAGTCACGGCCAAGGACAAGAATACCGGCAAGGAGCAGAATATCTCCATCCAGGGATCCTCCGGTCTCTCCAAGGACGAAATCGAACGCGCCAAGAAGGACGCCGAAGCCCATGCCGAGGAAGACCGCAAGCGCGCCGAAGATATCGAGACCCTCAACAAGGCCGATTCCCTCGCCCACAACGTGGAACGCCAGCTCAATGAACTCGGCGATAAAGCCCCGGAGCAGCTCAAACAACCTATCACCGAAAAAGTGAATGCCCTCAAGGCCGCTGCCGAAGCCAAGGACGTCGAAAAAGCCCGCACCCTCACCTCCGAACTGGAGAAGATGCTCGGCGAGCTGTCACAGGCCGCACAAGCCGCCGGCGCAGCCGCAGGTCCCGCGCCGGACACGTCCGCGGACGCAGGAGGAGGCGACGCCGGTCCCCGCAAGGCCAAGGGGAAGGTGGTGGACGCCGAGGTCGTGGACGATGAGCAATGATTCTCCCTTTAACCCATAACACTATACTACCCAATACAACCATGATTAAACCACTAGGACAACGCGTACTCGTCGAACGAGTAGAAGCCGAGAGTAAGACCGCGGGAGGACTTTTCCTCCCGGACACCGCAAAAGAAAAACCCCAGGAGGCCATTGTTCGCGCCATCGGAACCGGCGGCCGCGACAAAGACGGCAAGGAGATTTCCTTTCATGTGGCGGTGAACGACAGGGTGCTCATCACCAAATATGGTGGCACGGAGATTGTGGTGGACGGCACGACGTACACCATCATTTCCGAGAGCGACATTCTCGCCGTGATTGATTAACATTAACCTTCTACTGAAAACACTATGGCAAAACAACTCACATTTGAAGAGACGGCAAGGCAGAGCCTGCTGGCGGGTGTCAGCAAAATCGCCAAGGCGGTGAAGAGCACTCTCGGACCCGCGGGACGCAATGTCGTGATCGACAAGAAGTTCGGCTCGCCGAACATCACCAAGGACGGCGTGACCGTGGCCAAGGAGGTGGAGCTCGAGGACCCCTATGAAAACATGGGAGCCCAGCTGGTGCGCGAGGTCTCTGCCAAGACCAACGACATCGCCGGCGACGGCACCACGACGGCGACCGTGCTGGCGGAGAGCATCTACCGCGAGGGTCTGCGCAACGTGACGGCCGGGGCAAACCCGATATCCCTGCAGCGCGGCATCAACAAGGCCGCTGCAGCCGTTGTCGAGGAGCTCAAGAAGATCTCCAAGCCGGTGGATTCCTCCAAGGAGATTGAGCAGGTGGCGACGGTCTCCGCTAACTGGGACGCCGAGATCGGCAAGATCATCGCGGAGGCGATGGACAAGGTAGGCAAGGATGGCACCATCACCGTGGAAGAGGCGAAGGGCATCGACACCAGCCTCGACGTGGTGGAAGGGATGCAGTTCGATAAGGGCTACCTCTCCCCCTACTTCGTGACCAACGCCGACACGATGGAGGCGGCTCTGGAAAATCCCTACATCCTCATCTTTGAGAAGAAGATCAGCAACCTCAAGGATTTCCTGCCCATCCTCGAAAAGGTGGCCAAGACCGGCAAGCCCTTCCTCATCATTGCGGAGGATATCGAGGGCGAGGCGCTGGCAGCTCTCGTCGTGAACCGCCTGCGCGGCACCTTGAACGTCTGCGCTGTGAAGGCGCCGGGCTTCGGCGATCGTCGCAAGGCCATGCTCCAGGATATCGCCATCCTCACCGGCGGGCAGTGCATCTCGGAAGACCTCGGCCTGAAACTTGAAAATGTCGAAATCGACCAGCTCGGCGTCGCTAAACGTGTCGTCGTCACCAAGGACACGACGGTCATTATCGAAGGCGCCGGCAAGTCCTCCGACATCTCGGCCCGCGTTTCTCAGATCCGTAAGCAGATCGAAGATACCACGAGCGATTACGACCGCGAAAAACTCCAGGAACGCCTCGCCAAACTCGCCGGCGGTGTCGCCGTCATTAAGGTGGGCGCCGCGACCGAGACGGAGATGAAGGAGAAAAAAGATCGCGTGGACGATGCCCTGCATGCCACGCGGGCGGCTGTGGAGGAAGGTATCGTGCCGGGCGGCGGCGTTGCCCTGATCCGCGCCCAAAAGGCCATCGGCAAGCTCAAGCTCTCCGGAGATGAGAAGACGGGTGCCGATATCGTCTATCGCGCCGTCGAATCCCCGCTGCGCCAACTCGTCGAGAACGCCGGCCGCGAAGCCGCCCTCATCGTCGAAAAGGTCAAGAGTCTCAAGTCCCCCAACGAGGGCTACAATGTGGTGACCGATGACTATGAGGACCTGCTGACCAGCGGCGTCGTGGATCCCACCAAGGTGGCTCGCACGGCTCTGCAGAATGCGGCGTCCATCGCGGGTCTCATGCTGACGACGGAGTGCCTCATCACCGAGCTGCCGGAGAAGAAGTGCTCCTGCGGTCATGGCGGCGGTGGCGCCGACATGGGAGGCATGGGAGGTATGGGCGGCATGATGTAAGCGTTTCCCCTTACTCATCTGTTGATCATCGGCGTGTTTGCTTCGGCAGGCACGCCGGTTTTTTATGGGCACGCGCGGGAATTCTTGTTCGCTTGTCTCGTAAAATAACTAAAAATAACTTGATAGATGGAGGAAGTCATACTATAGTGGCAGTGAGGCAAACGAGATGAGACGAAGCAGAAAAAAGAGAAAGGTGACGAGGAAGGAATCGCGCGTGCTGCCTTTTGTGGGGTGCGCTCTCGTCCTGTTGGGTGTCGTCGCTGTGGGGAGGATGCTCGTGGGGAATGAGGGCGCCAAAGAGGAGCCCGTCGAATCAAAACCCGTGCCGGTGAGGAAGGTTCACCGACAACAGGCGCAGCAAACGACGCATCTCGCCCCGGACCATGAGGTGGATGAGCCGTTGCCGCCACCTCTTCCGCCGGAGCCTGAACCGCAGCCGAAGCCTCAGCCGAAGCCCGTCGTCCGACAGGATAGCCAACGCTCCGAGGAGGTATCCCGGACGGGACAGGAACCGATCGCCGAGGTGCGAACTCACCGGGATGAACCCGACCCGAAGAAAACAGATACGGAGAAACCTGTCACGGTGAAGAGCGATACGGAGACCCCCCAGGTGAGCGTACGGACGACCGAAGAGGAAATCGATGAACCGAGTGAGCCGACCAAGGAGCAGGTTGTCGCGGAGGAGGAGGAAAAGCGTGAGCCGCGCAGGAAGGTGCGGTACCACCCGGCCCGTTGCAGCAACAGCGTCTATTCGTTAAGTGAAGCCGCCCGAGCGGGAGATGTCGATTTGGTGCGCAAGAGGCTCCAGGAGGGGTACCCCGTGAATCTGCGCAATGAGGTGGGAATGACGCCGCTGCACCTGGCCGTGCAGGGCGGACGTAAGGCAGCGGCGCAGTTGCTGATCAGTCGCGGCGCGGATGTTTTGGCGAAGGATAAGCAGGGGCGGCTGCCGATTGACCTGACGGAGAATGAGGAGATCAAGGCGCTGCTGAAGGAAGCGGAAAAGGTGCGGACGAAAGAGCTCGAAGTTTTTGCCGATATCAAACGGGGAGAAACGGGCAAACTTCGCGAGATGCTGGCTCACGGCATGAGTCCCGAGGTTATCGCCGAGGATGGATTGACGTGCCTCTTAAACGAGGCAGCCCTCAATCGGAACAAGGAAGCCGTGCGCATCTTGATCAAGGCCGGTGCAAGGCTGTCAACGAAGCATGCGGACGGGAAGACTCCGCTGCACGCAGCTGCGATGAACGGAGATGTGGAGATGGTGCAGATGCTGCTCAAGGCGGGTGCGGATCCCATGGAACCGAGTGATAACGGTTCCACCGCATTGCATGATGCTGTTTGGACAGGGAAAGTGGACGTCGTGAGGGTGCTTCTACCCCTCTACAAAAAGGTAAACTTCAGCCCCATCCTTGGGTGGGTAGGCTCACCGATAGAGATAGCCATCCGGCATGGAAAGACGAACATGGTGCAAGAAATTCTTAAGGCGGGATTGAAGGTGAACAGTGACGTGTTTGAGGAGCCGTTGCTGGTGAGTGCGGCAAAGGCGGGAAACGTGGAAATTGTGAAAATGTTGCTTAAGGCTCACGCTCGCAAGGACGCAAAGGACTCGCAGGGGAAAGACGCAGCCGACTACGCCAGCGGCGAGGTGGCTCGCCTTCTGAAATGAATTGAGATACTACTGAGACGATGATGATGAAAACTTGGAGAACAGTGTTCGGAAGCCTTCTCGTGGGCGCGGCGTGCGTCCTCGCGGATGGCGATGTGCCGCAATTCACGGACTACTCGAACATCAACCAGGGTCCGCCGGATGTGAGTTACAGAAACCGCGAATTCCGCGCGTATCTGAGCAACGATGAACTTCGTAAACGTCTTAAAATCTCACAGTATTCCTCGTTTGAGAATCCTACCGGCATCTTCTTCAGTAATGGCGAGACGGCGTCCCTGAACGTCAAGGGCGGCGAGGGGAAGAAAATCTCGCTCATTGTCCACGACTTCGGGATGTCCGGCAGCCATGATGTGTACCCGCTGAACGAAGGGGAAAACGTCATTCAAATAAAGTCCTCGGGTCTGGGCTACATCGACTACCGCTCCGACCATCCGGAGAAGGAACCGCCGGTGCACATCTCCATTGCCGGCGGGAAGATCAACGGCGTGTTCACTCCGCAGGACGACGAGGCGACATGGAAGAGACTGCTCGCCTCCGCTAAGTGCGGTATCCTCGACCTCTTGGGGACACGCTGTCAGTTGACCTATGACGTAGCCTCGCTGCGGAAGTACTGTCCCAGCAAAGGTCCGGAGTTGCTGGATCTCTACGACCGCATCGTCGAGATGGAACAGGACGACGTGATGGGCTGGAAGTTCGATGGCTCGCATCCGGGGAACCATATTCACGGTCGCGTGCAGTGGAAAGGATTCATGCATGCGGACGGGTACGGCGGAGCGTTCCACGTCAGTACAATGGACGTGCTGGCGGATCCTGAAGCATTGAAAAAAAGTTCGTGGGGTGTGGCGCACGAATTCGGACACGTGAACCAAACGCGTCCGGGCATGCTGTGGAGAGGCATGACGGAAGTGACAAATAACCTGTGCTCTTCCTGGGTGAATTACCTGCTCGACCCGCAGCAATCGAGATTGGAGCACGAGTGGAGCGGAACGTTGGATGCGTCCCCCATGCGCGGAGGGAACTTTGACAACTACGTGAACAGCGCCGTTGTGAGACACCAAATCTGGCAATTCCAGGTGGG
>CANQSY010000028.1 GCA_947626635.1 uncultured Akkermansia sp. | reverse complement strand
AGGGCTACAGGGACTCGAACCCCGAATAGCGGTGCCAGAAACCGATGTGTTGCCAATTACACCATAGCCCTGGAAACAGGGCGAAGTATAGGGTGAAGAGGGAGGGATGTCAAGGGGTTTTTTATGGAAGAAGGCAAAATTCCACACGGGTCCCAGGAAAATATTTCATAGGATGTATGTGCATTTGTCGGAACAGGGGGCAGCTTTTTTTCTTGCTATCGCGCAAGGGATGTGATAGAAAGCGGAGTTGTGAACGTAAACATCGCTCAGTGGATAGGCAAACGCGTGGATCAAGAGGATGCATATGCTGTGCGCCACTTCCCGAATGGGACGTTAGCGGTTGTGTGCGATGGGATGGGAGGACACGATTGCGGCTTTCAGGCTGCGGAGATTGCTTCCAAGTCCTTTACAGAATTTTTTGAATGGTCGGAGGGGGGGAGTATGGCAGGGCTCATGCTGAAGGCATTGGAAAAGGCCAATGCAGCCGTGGGAGATTTTTTTGCGAAGCGGGCATTGTACGGTGGGTGCACATTGCTTGCCGTCTATATATCCGGGGGAGTCATGTGGTGGGTGAGCGTTGGGGACTCCCCTCTCCTGTTGTGGCGACGAGGGAGGTTGGTGCGTTTGAATGCCGATCACTCGTTACGTGCCATGTATGAGCAGTTTTTACGCAATAGCGAGGAGGTGGCTGACGTTGCGATTTCACAGGCTCATTCCTTGCGATCTGCTGTGACCGGGGCCAAGATACCACTCATCGACAACCCCGCTACTCCCTACTTGCTGCTGCCCGGGGATCGGGTGGTGCTGGCGAGTGATGGGGTGGACGAGTTGCTCTTAGGGAAACCTCTGAGTGAGGCGGCGCAGAAAGCGCTCGACGCGCCTCTCAATCGATTATCAGCAGAGATTGTGCAAGGCTGTCGCGAGTTGGAATTGCCGGATGCCGACAATGTGACGGTATTGAGCATGGAATACGTTCCATCCAACAAGAACTGATGCATCAGGGCGCGTTGTGAGATTGAAGACGGTAACGAACCTGTCATTGGAAGAACAAGAGCGCAGTCTGTCTAACGGGAATTGAACGTAATTTCATGGTCGGGTCTCTCACCTTTTACCATGAAAAAGACGCACCTGACCTGCGGGTATGAAGAGGGACGATATGTGCTGCCGGATCTGCCGTATGCGGCAGCGTCACTGGAGCCTCTGTTGGACGAGGAAACCGTGTTGCTGCACCATGACAAGCATCACGCGGCGTACGTTGCCGGGGCAAATGCGGCGGCGGACACTCTGCAGCGTGTGGCGTGCGGCGAACTCGCTGCCGAAGCAGCGCCGGAGGCAGCGCGGCTGCTCGCCTTCAATTTGGGAGGACACATCTTGCATTGTTTGTACTGGGAGAGCATCACCGGAATGCAAGGAGGCACCCCGAAGGGAAACTTGGCGGATGCGATCAATCATTCATTCGGAAGCATGGAAGGATTTGAAAAAATCTTTAAGGCGGTGGCGATGGGAGTGCAAGGCAGTGGATGGAGCGTGGTAGGGATGGATCCGGTAAGTGGACTGCTCCGCATATTCGGGATTGAGCGCCACCAGGATATTCTGGCGCCGGGTTTTCTGCCGCTGTTTGCGTGCGACGTGTGGGAACATGCCTATTACTTGCGTTACCACAACAACCGAGCCGGATACGTGAATGCCTTTCTCAAGCATATCGACTGGGAAAAAACACAACAACGATTAACTACAATCTGTCATGAATAATGAAACAACAATGCATCCGATGGGCCGGGCGACGTCTCACACGTGGTTGATGGCGCTTCTGGCTATAGCTGAGCTCATACTAGGGTTCGTCCTGCTGAGTTTCCCTTACCTCATGGGGGCATCGGCAGTGTGGGTAGCGGGCTTTGTGCTGCTGGTCGTGGCGCTGATGCGTCTTATTCAGGTATTCACGCGTCCGGGGTACCGTCTATGGAACTTTCTGGCAGCGCTCCTCTACTGTCTCCTGGGACTCACGTTCATCATGCGCACGGGGGTATCCTTGTCGGTCATCACGCTGGTGATCGGGATAGCCCTGCTGGTAGGAGGTGTCTTGCGTCTGGCAATGGCCTTCAGTTTGCGACGTCAAACCGGAAGCGCGTGGCGCTTCTTCAACGCGCTGATCTCCATCATCCTCGGCGCTCTCGTCACGTGGGGGTGGCCGGAAAGCTCCTTCTGGCTGCTGGGCACCGTCATTGCCATCGAGATGATCTTCTCCGGCTGGACCCTGCTCTTCCTTGCATTGGCGCCGCGCCGGGAGGAGGTCACCAACGCGAGTTGATGTGGCGGCAGACCCCCGATCTCATTTCCACCTTAAGCAAAGCGCCGGTTGATGCCGGCGCTTTTTTTTATCCGCCACGCCTTACGCACGGGAGACGGGTTCAATGAGCCCGGAGAAAGGGAGAAATATCGAGGAGAGAGCGAGAATTTAGGCAAGATGACAAAAAGGAGCTTGCATGCGATGCGCAGATATGCTAAAAGTGAGGTGCTATGAAAAAAGTTCTTTCTCTGGTAGCGCTGCTGGGCGCACTTGGCGGAGCGGCTTCGGCGGCTCCATATTATCTGCCTTCGCCCGCCGGCGGTGAGCTCACTCCCTACGATTGGCAGCCCGCATACTCCATCGAGGGCCTCTACAATTTCGCGGCCGAAGATGACGAGGCGGACACTTACGGAGCTCGACTGGTATTCAGCCTCTACAGCAATGCCGTTTCCACCGTGCGCCATGAGTTTTCCCTTTCTGCCGGCTACGAAGGGGGGACCGAGAAAAATCAGGATATTCGTGTTGAATCAACAAGAATACCGCTCATGCTGGGGTATGACGCGAACGTGGGTCTGACGGACCACGTCTTCCTTGACCTCGGTGCAAAAGCCGGTTATGCCTGGAGACTGGCTGAGTTCGAGGACAAAACGGTCGAGCCAAGCGGAGATGATCTCGACACAAGCGATAAGGTTCATACGGGAGGCTTCACGTTTGCGCTGGACGCAGGAATCAAGGTGCAATGCTCAGATACCCTCTATGTTAAGGTCGGTTACGAGTTCTCCCGCTCTTTCTACAATAGGAAGGAACACGTAGCGCTGGGTCAGCATTCCATTGTGGTCGGCTTTGGCGCACGTTGGTAAAAACCTGATAAAAGTGAACGATAGGCCACCGCTGCAGGCGTTGCTTGCAGCGGTCGTTTTTTGAGGTTGCTGCGGCGCGGTATCCATGGTATCATCGTGCGCGATGGAGACACTGTTTATACTGGATGGCATGGCGCTGCTTTACCGCGCGTTCTACGCATTCATCAACGCACCGGTTCGTACTTCCTCCGGTCTGAATACATCCGCAGCGTTTGGCTTCACCAACACCCTGCTCACCCTTCTTGAGAAGTACAACCCGACTCATCTTGTCACTTGCCTGGATCCGTCCGGTCCCACGTTCCGACATGAGCGCTACGCGGAATACAAGGCAAACAGGCAAGCCATGCCCCAGGAGCTGCGCGACTCCATTCCCGACGTGCTGGATATTCTGCGGGCTATGCGCATCACGACCGTACAGGTACCGGGATATGAGGCGGATGATCTGATCGGGACCATCACACGACAGGTTGACGAAAGAAACGGCGAGATGCATGCCTACATGGTGTCGGCGGACAAGGATCTGGGGCAGCTGCTTTCTCCTCACTGCTCCTTCCTGAAACCCGGAAAGAAAGGGAATGATTTTGGAGCCGTCCACATGGAAGAATTTATGGCGGAGTGGGGGATCTCTACCCCCGCGCAAATCGTCGATATCCTCGCGCTCATGGGCGACAGCTCCGACAACATACCGGGAGTGCCGGGGGTGGGAGCCGTAACGGCACGCAAGCTGGTGGAGCAACTGGGTAGCGTCGAGAACATCCTTGCCCACACCGAGGAAATCAAGGGCAAGTTGCGGGAGAAAATCGAACAGAACGCCGACTCGGCCCGGCTTTCCTACGAACTCGCCACCATACGACGCGACGCCCCCCTACCCTGTTCACTCGACGACTTCATCCGCCGCGATTTCGATCCACCCGCGCTGGAAGCCATCTTCCGTCGCCTTGAATTCCGTGGACTCGGCAAGCGGCTTGGACTACAAACATCCGCGCCGATAAAGGCATCGGCTACCGAGCCCGCGGCAGGAGGCGATCTCTTCCAGCAGGACCTTTTTGCCCCGCCGCTCCTTCACTCCGTTGAGGACACCCCGCACACCTACACCCTGCTCACGGACCCAACGGAGATTGCCCGACTGGTCGAACGACTAGCCAACGCACCGCGCTGGGCGTTTGATACCGAAACCACCGGGCTGGACCCCTTGCAGGATACAGCTCTGGGGATCTCCTTTTGTCTGCAGCCGCACGAGGCCTACTACATCCCCCTGCATGGCGCGCAGGATATCGAAATCTTCCGGGCGGCCTTCCAATCCGGAGCAACTAAGGTTGGGCAAAATCTCAAATTTGACCTGAAGGTGCTCAAGCGCGCCGGGATGGAGATGTGCGGTCCCTACTTCGACGTCATGCTGGCGCATACGGCGCTGCATCCTGAACAGCGGCACAATATGGACGACATGGCCGAGACCCTTCTCTCCTACCGCACTATCCACTTTGAGGATGTGGCCGGAGGGGAGGCCGATACGGAGGCTGTTCCTCCCGAAAAAATGTGCGATTACGCCGCAGAAGACGCTGATATCACGCTACAACTGGCGGACAGTCTTGCTCCGCTGCTTAAAAGCAGTGAGCTGGAGAAGCTCATGCGCGAGGTTGAATTTCCCCTTCTCCCCGTGCTGGCCGACATCGAACTGGAAGGCATGAAGGTGGAGCCGGCGCTGTTGGAGGAAAGCTCGGCAGAGCTCGGAACACAAATCGAGGAACTTCGTGAGCGTATCGTCTCTATCGCGGGACACCCCATCAACCTCAACTCCCCCCAGCAAATCGGCGACCTGCTTTTCGGCGAGATGAAATTACTCGCTAAACCAAAGAAGACGAGGAATGGTCAATACGTCACGGATGAGGAGACTCTGCGTCGACTTGTTCCCCTCTCCCCCCTCGTGGGTGATATACTGGAGTATCGAGAGCTCAGCAAACTCAAGGGAACCTACCTGGATGCCCTTCCGCGCTTCATCTCGTCGACGGACGGACGGATTCATTCCACCCTCCTCCAGATGGTGACCGCCACCGGTCGCCTCGCCTCCCAAAGCCCGAACCTGCAGAACATCCCCGTGCGCACCGATACCGGCAAATTCATTCGTCGGGCCTTTGTGTCTCGTGGCGACGGGTGGAGCATTCTTTCGGCTGATTACTCCCAGGTGGAGCTGCGTATCATGGCCGCCCTCTCCGGAGATCCTGCTCTCGTCTCCGCCTTCGTCCACGGACGAGACATTCACGCGGAAACGGCATCCCGTATTTACGGCATCCCGCACGAGGAGGTTACCGCCGATATGCGACGCAAGGCAAAAACCGTCAACTTCGGCATCATTTACGGCATCTCCACGTTCGGTCTCTCCCAGCGCCTCAACTGCGCACGCGCTGAAGCCGCCGAGCTTATTGAAAGCTACTTCACGCAATTTCCCATGGTGAAGCAGTACATGGAAAACCTCATCAGCAAGGCGAGGGAAAAGGGGTATGCGGAGACGCTTTGCGGACGTCGCCGCGTACTTCCCGACATTAACGGAGCCAATTTCAACCTGCGATCCGCCGCAGAGCGCACTGCGATCAACACGCCCATCCAAGGCAGCGCGGCGGACATGATCAAACTGGCCATGATCCGCGTGTCCGACCTCCTACGCGGCTACAAAACCCGCATGATCATGCAAATTCACGACGAATTGCTCTTTGATCTTTATGCACCGGAGGCCGAGGAGCTCATTCCTGCCATCACGGCTGCCATGAGGGATGCCCTTCCTCTCCCCGCCGGAGTGCCGCTCGTCATTGAAACAGGTGTCGCCTCCAACTGGCTTGACGCTCACTAACCCTCACCCTCCCCATTCGAATGAACATGATCTCTCTTACAGGACTCGGCTACGATATCCACCGTTTCTCGTCCACTCCTCGCCCGCTCATGCTCGGCGGGGTGCAAGTGCATCCTACGCGAGGATTGGAAGGCCACAGCGACGCCGATGTCTTGTGCCACGCGCTGGCCGACGCCATCCTCGGCGCCATGGGCGAGCCGGACATAGGGCACTGGTTTCCGCCCAACGATCCGGCGTGCGCTGGCATCGATTCGCTGCGCATTGTGGAAAAGGCGGTTGAGCTCATGCACAGCCAGGGAGGAAAGCTGAATAATGTCGATTGCGCCCTCATCGCGGAGGAGCCGCGTCTCCTGCCCCGGATACCTCAGATGAAGGACGTCCTTTCCCCTATCCTGGGCATTCCCGCGCGCCGTGTCGGCATCAAGGCTACCACCAACGAGCACCTCGGCGCCCTAGGGCGGGCGGAAGGCATCGCCGCGCTTGCCACCGTCTCCATCTCCGTTCCCTCAGCCGACTGAAATTCTCTCACTTCTTCTCAACTTCATGGTTCCTGACGCCGCCACCCATTTTGAACTCGCCGGAGAAGTCGTTCGCCTTCTCCGTTCCCGTTCCATGACTCTCGCCACGGCGGAAAGCTGCACGGGAGGTCTCATCTCTGCTTCCATCACCGACATCCCCGGCGCCTCACACGTTTTCCGCTACGGATGGGTGACCTATTGCAACGAAGCAAAAGAGCGACTCCTGAACGTGCCATCGGAGATCATTGCGCGCCATAGCGTCGTAAGCGAACCCGTAGTGCTGGCCATGGCAGACGGGGCTCGCCGGCTTGCCCATGCGGATTATGCTCTCGCTGTCTCCGGCAATGCCGGTCCCACAGCCGCCCCCGATGAGCCTCCTGTCGGCACGGTGTGCCTTGCTCTGCACACGCCGTCTTCGGCTCGTGCCGTGACTCATTTCCTTCCCGATCTGCATCGCCGGGCATTCCGCGCTGAAGTTGTGCGGCGAGCCCTCATCATGCTGGAGGATGAGCTCTCCGCCACCCGATGATGCCTGGGGCTGGGCGGCGTTCCGCCGCCTATTTACGATTTACGATTTACGATTTCGGGAAGTTCGCGCGCCAAAGGCGCGGGGATGCCGAGCAGTAGCGTTGCGAAATTTTCGAGGACGAGGGAGCGGTGATGAAAGGAAAGCGTCCGGGCTCCGGGCGTTCCGCCGCCTATTTACGATTTTCGATTTACGATTTCGGGGAATTCGCGCGCGAAGGCGCGGGAAATGCAATGCAAAAGCATTGGTGGTGGGATCAATCATGACGGTCGCGTCATGCTCACATTACCCTCCTTGAGCTGAAAAAAGTCAGCACGCGGACGCAGTTCTCCGCTTTTCTCCTTGAATTATGGGACGTGAAAAGATACAATCTTCGCGATGAGTGAACAGCAGGAAATGACATCGAAAACGCCGAGTCTGACAAGTGGACCGGTCATGCTAGGCGAAGGAGGACGCGCACTCGTCACGGCGGCAGCGGCATTTATCGTCATCTTTGGTTTGCGCTACACGCGTGATTTTTGCGTTCCCGTGGTACTTGCGGCATTTTTAGCCATCATCAGCTACCCGATTACCGAAGCCTTGAGGAGGTATGTCAAAATGCCCCATTGGCTGGCCGTCACGTTCACGGTGTTTTTTGACATCGGGGTTATTTACGGTTTGGTGAGCTTCATTAAATCACTGGCAGCCGATGTGAAGTCCACCTTGCAGGGAGACTTCCTCCAGCACGTCCAAGACAAATTCAACGACTTTTTATCCTGGACCGACCAAATCGGCATCGGCGATTATGCGAGAGATTTCGTGTCGCGTCAGTCGCTTATCGATACCCAGCATATCATTTCCTTCTCTCAATCTGTCACGACCCAGATTCTCTCCTTCATGTCGATCACCACGCTCGTGCTGATCCTCATGACCTTTATTTTAGGGGAGGCCCCGCTCTTTCGCCGCAACCTGAACCGCCTTCCGAACAGCCTTCAAGGCAAAGATAAAGTTGTCTCCGCCCTGCGTGAAGTCCAAAAATACCTCATCATTAAGACCCTTGCCAGCGTAAGCACGGGCCTGCTCGCCTGGTGGCTCTGCCACGCCATGCATGTGCCTTTTGCCTTCATGTGGGGCTTCGTTGCGTGCGTGCTCAACTACATCCCGACCATAGGCTCCATCGTGGCGGCGGTGCCGCCGATTCTGCTGGCTCTCTTGCTGCGCGATTGGGGGAGCATGTTCATCGTCACGGGGGGCTATCTGGCGATCAACTTCGCCATCGGCAACTGCATTGAGCCTCTTTTCCTCGGTAAGCAATTCGGCATTGCCACCACGATCGTGCTCTTCTCTGTTCTCATCTGGGGCTGGATTTGGGGACCCATCGGCATGCTCCTAGCAGTTCCGTTCACCGTGTTTCTCAAACTCGCCTTGGAAAACTCGGTCGACCTCAACTGGGTTGCCGCCATCATTGACGACAATCCTCACCCGGGTTCATCGGACCCTCACTCCTGACACCCTATCCCCCATTACCATCTTATGCACCAATTCGCGTATAAAAACGGCTCGCTGTACTGCGAGGATGTCAATCTCAACGACATTGCAGAAGCCTACGGCACCCCCACCTTTGTTTATAGCAAACGAACCCTCCTTGAGGACCTGGATGAATTCCGGCATTCCTTCGCCGCCATCGATGCACACATTGCCTTTGCCGTAAAAGCGTGCTCCAACGGCGCCATTCTGCGACTCATGGCGCAACGTGGCTGCGGCTTCGATATCGTGTCCGGCGGAGAACTTTGGCGCGTTATCCGCGCGGGGGGGAACCCGGCATTGTGCACGTATGCGGGAGTTGCCAAGACTGAGCCGGAGATCCGCTACGCTCTTTCCTCGGGCATCTATTGCTTCATCTGTGAAAGTGAGAATGAGTTGCGCGAGATCGACCGCATCGCTGCCGAAATGGGCACTGTAGCTCCCGTGGCCGTGCGCGTGAACCCCAACGTTGATGCCCACACGCATAAGTACATCACCACCGGGACGAATGAAAATAAGTTCGGCGTGGACATCTCTCGTATTGAATCCCTCTACGCTGAGATTGCCGCGCAAATGCACCATCTGCGTATTCGAGGCATACAGATGCACATCGGATCTCAGCTCACGGAGGTAACCCCCTTCGTCATGGCCGTCGAGAAAATAGCGCCTATCGCTGCCCGTCTCAAGGAAACCTACGGCATAGAGTTCTGGAGCATCGGCGGCGGCATCGGCATCATTTACGATGGGTGTCTGGCCTCCGGTGAAAAAAAATGGTGGGATGAACACCCGCAGCAGATCACGATCAAGTCGTACGCTCAGGCTCTCATCCCCTTGCTGAAGCCCCTCGGACTTCGCATCCTGCTTGAGCCCGGTCGCCGCCTTGTCGGCAATGCGGCCGTCATGCTCACCCGCTGCGTTTACGAGAAAAAGGGAGAGGTCAAGACCTTCAAAATGATTGATGCCGGGATGAACGACATCATTCGCCCTGCTCTCTACGAGGGCTACCATGAAATCCACCCAGTGCGCGAGCATCCGTCCGGTGATACCATCGTCGCCGACATCGTCGGTCCCATCTGCGAATCCGGTGACTTCCAGGCGCAGGACCGCTCCATCCCGGATGTAAAGCCCGGCGAGCTTCTCGCCGAAATGAGCGCGGGAGCGTACGGCTTCTCCATGTCCTCTACCTACAACTCGCGACCTCTCGCTGCCGAGGTCCTTGTGGACGGCTCCACCTTCGCCCTCATCCGTCGCCGCCAGACCCTCGACTCCCTCGTCGCCGACGAAATTTTCCCCGACGACACCACGTGTAATTCCCTATCCTAAAAACCATGGCTCGTTTATCCATCCCGCAGTACGTCATGGCCCTGGCACACGTGGCGGCCTTGCGTTCCGAGGATCCCTACCGCAAGGTCGGGGCAGCCGCGCTCGACAAAGACAACCGGGTCATCGGCACAGCCTACAACGGTCTCTTCCCCGGTTTCACCGCTCCGCCTCATTTTTGGGATTCAAGAGATGAGCGACAAAAGTTCATGCTCCATGCGGAAATCAATCTATGCAGTCTCTTCAGGCGCGGCGAAGCGCGCGTTGTCGCCTGCACCACGATGCCCTGCACTTCTTGTATGCAAGCCTTGTGTGCTCACGGAGTCAAAACAATCTACTACGGTCTGGACTACAAAAAATCGGAGGCTCCGGCCATTGCCTCCCTCTACGGCGTCGAGCTTATCCAGGTCCCGGAGTACCCCCTCTCGAATATCCCCTTGCGCCTCATTGAGGACGCGCCATAACGTGCGATCTCGCGTAACTTTTGCATTTTGCTGCGCGAAAACCGAAAAAAAGGCTTGCTATTGCACAAGGTTATCTGTAAAATGCCTGCGCACCTGCGGCAACGCGGTGTGGATGGAGCGGTAGCTCAGTTTGGTTAGAGCGCAGCCCTGTCACGGCTGAGGTCGCGAGTTCAAGCCTCGTCCGCTTCGCTCAACGGCGTGTTCTCCTTGGGAGGACACGCCGATTGTTTTGTCGACGATGAAACGGAAGTTGGGACGGGAGAGGATAGCTTAACCGACGGACGTTTCCCCTGCTCCGATGCGCAATAAGTAAAAAGCCGCCGACTGCCGGAAGCAGGCGGCGGTTGGGGAAATGCTGTGCATTTTACGACCTCAGCGGCGCAGGGAAAGCTTGCTGAGCAAGTTGCGGTAAAGTTCCGCATCCGTACGCTTGGCATAGTCCAGCAACTTACGGCGCTTGGCGACCATCATGAGCAAGCCGCGCCGGGAGGCGTGGTCCTGCTTGTGCTCGGTGAGGTGCTCGGTGAGGTGCTGGATACGCTTCGTAAGAACCGCGACTTGGAAACCGGTGGAACCGGTATCCTTCTCGTTGGTCTTGAAGTCGTCTACGTTGATTTCGCTCATACTGATTCTTGTGATTGGGTTGATTTTTCGTGGCTGCGGCAAATCGACCTTACAAGGTGAGGAGATTATACGCCCGACTCCTCATCATGCAAGCCTAAATTCAACAACCTTGCTTTTTTTTGCACTTAAAGGGCGCAAGAAATCACAATTTTCACGGTAAAGGACGGGGCGCCTTCGGCGCCTATTTACGATTTTCGATTTACGAATTACGATTTCGGGAGGTTCGCGCGCTGCGCGCGTTCCAGCAAAGCCGCCGAGGGATCGAAGGCGGCTTTGACGGGTTCACTGAACAATGGTTTGCAGTCATGCTAACCGTGCTTCCATCTCCGTACACTCCCCATTTTTGTCGGACAAGGCACAAAATGATTGCACTGAGCCCTGAAGTGTGCTAAAGGTGGAGGTGCGATGGAAAAGACACTCTTTGAGAAGATAGCGGACCACGAGATACCTGCTGACATCGTGTACGAGGATGAGCAATGCGTGGCGTTTCGGGATATATCACCGGTGGCTCCTCAGCACGTCCTGCTGGTACCGAGGAAGGCATTGTCCAGCATAGCGGCGGCCTCGCAAGAAGATGCATCGTTGCTGGCTCACTTGATGCTCAAGGTGGGGGAAATAGCCCGGATGCTGGGCATCGAGGAGGAGGGTTTTCGGACGGTCCTCAACACGGGAGCGCGCGCCGGACAAACGGTGCCCCACCTGCATATCCACATCCTAGGAGGAAGGGATTTGCAATGGCCTCCCGGTTAAGAGATGGACGAGCAGTTCATGGTGGGAGAAATGGGGCGACGTCTTAGCGACACGTAAAAAGAGACGGACAACGAGAATGTACTTACATCCGGAATGGTTGGATTCATGGACGCTGGAGCTGCAGTTGCCGACCTCGCGTCTGAGGCTGAGTTTCCCGGAGGAAGGAATTGTGAGGTGCCGGTATGTGACGGGGGTTGTCTTTGAGCAGGTGCCCAGCTACGGCGTCGCGACGGAATATCAGCCGAAACCGCCGTCGATTGAGGAACATCACGGAGAAGACGCGCTCGTCCTGCAGACGCGGCGTTTATGCGTGCGGGTACGTCTGGAAGACGGAGGACTGGAATTTTACGACAACGAGAGCGGAGCGCTGCTGAACGCGGATGCGGAGGGGGTCGGTCACCGCACCCAGGAGCGCACGGGAGACCATTTGGTATGGGCACTGAAGCAGATGCCGGATGAGGCGCATTTCTACGGGCTGGGGGACAAACCCTGCGCGCTCAATTTACGCGGGAAAAGGCTTGAAATGTGGGGAGCGGACCATTACAAGTTCACTCCCGATAGTGATCCTCTGTACAAGAGCATCCCCTTTTTCCTGTGCCTCAATCGCGGCACCCAGTACGGCATCTTCTTCGACAACACGATGCGCTCGTACTTCGACTTTGGGAAAGAGCGCAAGGACCGCCTGCTCTTCGGCGCGGACGGGGGAGTCATGGACTACTACTTCATCAGTGGGGAAACCGCCCTCGATACCGTGCGCCTCTACACACGTCTGTCCGGGCTGGCGCCCATGCCACCCCTGTGGGTCTTAGGGTACCACCAAAGCAAGTGGAGCTACTATCCGGAGCAAAATGTGCGCGACGTGGCTCATACACTCCGCGAGCGGCGTATCCCGTGCGACTCCATTCACCTCGACATTCACCACATGAAGCGCTATCAGAGCCTCACATGGGACAGAGAGCGCTTTCCCGACCCGCCGGGACTCATCCGCGACCTCGGGAAAGAGGGATTTAAGGTAGTGACGATTGTGGATCCGGGGATCAAAATCAACCCGGACAATTATGTATGGCGCAGCGGGTTTGAGCGCAACGTATTCTGTCGGCGGCACGACGGGGCGCTCCTGGAAGCGGAGGTCTGGCCGGGACTGTGCACGTTCCCGGATTTCACGAATCCGCAGACGCGGCAGTGGTGGGCAGAGTTGTTTCACCGCGAGATAGGAGAATACGGCGTACGCGGGATATGGACGGATATGAATGAGCCGGTCATCTTCCCGGACCGCACCTTCCCGGACGACACGCGACACGACTTTGATGGCTTTGCCTGCTCTCATCTGAAAGCCCATAACATCTACGGACAGTGTATGGCCCAGGCGACGCGCTTAGGGATGGAAAAGGGCGCGCCGCAGCGACGGCCGTTTGTCCTCTCGCGCTCAGGTTTTGCCGGATTGCAACGCTGGGCGGCGACATGGACGGGGGACAACAACTCGGACTGGGAGAACCTCAAGATGGCGAACCTGATGGTACAAAGGCTCTCGACGAGTGGCATTTCCTTTTGCGGGGCGGACACGGGAGGCTTCTTGGGGCGACCGTCGCCCGAGCTTTTCTGCCGGTGGATGCAAATGGCGGCGTTCCACGTCTTTTTCCGGAACCACAACAACGGAGAGTTTGGGGGACAAGAGCCCTGGTGCTTCGGGGAAGAAGTGGAGAGCCATGTACGGCGCGCCATTGAAGAGCGCTACCGTCTGCTCCCCTACATCTACACGCTGTTCTACCACTACTCCTCGCAGGGGACGCCCATCATTCGTTCCCTCGCGCTCATGTATCCGGAAAACACGGACACCTACTGGCGCAGCAGTGAATTTTTCCTCGGCGATGCTCTCTACGTCGTCCCTGTGCACCACCCCGGACAGACGCAGCGCTCGCTCTATCTTCCCCCCGGCGTGTGGTACTCCTTGTGGGACGACACCCCTGCGCCCGTGCAAGACGGCGAAGCGAGCGTACCGACACCGCCGGAGTACATACCGGTCTACGTTCGTGGCGGGTACATCATCCCGCGGTGGCCCGTGCAGCAATACGTGGGAGAGCTTGAGGAGCCACCTCTGACGCTGGAAATGTGGTGGGCTCCGGGAAGCAGTTCCTCAAGCTCACTCTACGAGGACGCGGGGGATGGTCTGGCCTACCGCTACGGCGCCTTCTTGCTGCATGAATTTACCTGCACCACCACGATGCGCGACATACGCATCACCTGTCGACGCACGGGGCAGTACCGACCGAAGCGCAACACGACCACGATTGCTCTGCACGCCCTACCGACCGGGAAAGAGGTCCACGTAGAGGCGGACGGCGCGGAGGTGTCCGGCAAAGAAGAAAACGGCATCCTGTGTATAGAGGTTTCCTCTCTTTTCCGTGAAATAACCATCACACTCGGCTCCTCCCCGAGCACGTCATCCCACCCCAACTCATAACCATGCGTCGCGATACCATCGAAAAAATAGCCGCTCGCCTCGATAACCTCAGGCCGGAGGAAATTAGGCAGCTCTTCCTCAAGCTCGCCGCTGAAAAAGGGTTGCTCCAGGAAGTCTTTGACGCGCTGCGCGATGGTCTCATCCTCTTTGGCAACGACGGACAGCCGAGGCTTGCGAACAAGGCAGCCTGCACCATCTACAACCGTCCCCTGCGGGACCTGATGCGCGAGAGTTTTGATCATCTCGCCGCCGGTGCCTGCACCTGGCAGCAACTGCTCGAGAGCGGGGTCGCTGTGATGCGCGACATCCATGTGAACTACCCGACGGACAGACACTATAATTTCCTCATCACACCGCTGGCCGACGAAGGAGGATGTCTGCTCCTTGTGCGCGACGACACAGAGGCCCACGAGAAAGAGGAACAAAATGCCGAAGACGAGCAATTCAACCTGCTCACCTTCCTCACGTCGGCCGTAGCGCATGAAATCGGCAATCCGCTGAACTCGCTCGGTCTCGGTCTCCAACTGATCCGACGAAAACTCGACAAACAATCCGCCTCAACCCGCGCGGCACTGGGAGGACTCCTCGACGACGCACTGGCTGAAACGAAACGACTGGATACCCTCCTGCATCATTTCTTACAGTCCATGCGGCCCACGAAACTCGTGCGCACCACGGTACAGGTGAACGAAGTCATCGAGCGCGTGATCCGTCTGCTGACGCCGGAAATTGCCCATCGCGACGCCTCCTTGCAGACAGAGTTGCGTGAAGACCTCCCGGAGATCAGCGCCGACGCCGAGCAACTTTTTCGCGCGCTGTACAACCTTATTCGCAACGCCCTGCAATCCCTCACCGGTCCGGACGGCGGAATATCTGTGCGCACATCGTACAACGACACGGATATCGGTATCAGCATCGGCGACAACGGCAGCGGCATCTCGCACGAAGTCATGGGCAGCATGTATGAGCCCTTCCGCTCCACCAAGGAAAAGGGACATGGATTGGGACTGCTCATTGTGCGCCACATCGTGCGTCAGCACGGCGGAACGCTCAGCATCGCCTCGCGCCGAGGTCTGGGCACCACCATCACGATGACACTGCCCCGCGCGGATCGCATGGTGCGCCTGCTACAAGCGTAAACCATATATCATTTACGATTTCAGGTAACTCGCGCGCAGAGCGCGGGAATGCAATGCAAAAACATTAGTGGCGGGATCAATGGAGGCCGCAGAAGATGAGAATCAGCATGAGAAGAGCAACGGCAAGACGGTACCAGCCGAAGAGCGCGAGGCTGTGGCGATTGAGGTAAGCGACCATCCACTTGACGGCGATAACGGAGGATCCCCAAGCGACGAACGTGCCGATAAGCATCGAGGACCAGCCGATTTGCTGAACCATGTCGGCGCCATGTTTGACGGCGTCGTGGCAAGTAGCGGCGCCAAGGGTGATGAGACCGAGGAGGAAGCTGAACTCGACAGCCGCAGAGAGGCCCAGGCCTACAGCGAGCCCGCCGAGCATGGTCATCAGACTGCGGCTCACACCGGGGCACATGGCAACACACTGCATGGCGCCAATGGCCAAAGCACCCGGAGCGGAGAGGTCCTCCAGGGTCTTTCCTCCGCTGCCAAGACCCGACCGTTCCCGGTGACGGACGTAGAGCAAAATGACAAGGCCGCCGACGGCCCAGGTCACCATCACCACGTGCGCGTGGAACAGGTAGTCCTTGATCAACCCCGCGCACAGCAGTCCGACAACAGCAGCAGGAATGAACCCCAGGATAAGATTGAGCAACAGACGTCGTCCCGCCGGTTCCCCGAGCCACAGACCGCGCCAAATAAGAGCGACTCGACTACGGTAAAGCCCGAGAACGGCGAGAATAGCGCCTCCCTGGATACATATTTCAAAAGCGCTCAGGGCGGAGGATTCCTTGAGGCCCATAAGGAACTGGGCAATGATGAGGTGGCCGGTCGAGCTCACGGGCAGGTATTCCGTGAGACCTTCGACAATGCCCAGCACGACCGCTTCCCACCATTCCATCATAGCGCGCTGACCTTAATTATTCGCCGCGCAGCGTGTGGCGGAAATCTCCGATGCCTTGAGCGAGGCGATGAACTCCACAAGCACATCCACCGTGGCAGAGACATCCGCAAGGTCGGCTGTTTCTACCGGGCTGTGCATATAACGCAGGGGGAGGGAAAGATTGGTGGAGGGCACCCCTTCGCGAGAACGGAAGATGGAATCCGTATTTGTGCCGGTGGCGCGACCGGAGGTCTCTCTCTGGAGCGGGAGCTTGGCGGCGGCGGCAACTTGTTCGATGCGGGCGTTGAGCTTGGGATGGCAGGCAGGTCCGATGCAGAGGCAAGGGCCAAGACCGAGTTTCACTTCGCCGTAACGGGTCGGCGCAAGCCCCGGGGTATCTGTGGCGTGCGTCACATCCAGACAAATGGCGGCATCCGGGTGAATGCGGTAAGTCAGCATCTGAGCGCCGTAGCAACCGACCTCTTCCTGCACGCTGTTGGCAAAAATGATATTCCACGCCGGACGAATCTTGCGCTCGTGCAGCGCGCGAGCGGTCTCAGCCACAATATACCCGCAAAGACGATCATCCAGAGCTCGGCAGACGAGGCGACCGCCATCGTTGAGCATGAGGGGACCATCGCAGTACACGGCGCGATCACCCACGTGCAGACCGAGTTTTTCGACCTCTTCCTTGCTGCGGCAACCGAGATCCACGTAGAGCTCCCAGAGTTTGGGAGCCTTGTCCTGATCCTCGCGGATATGGATGGCAGTATTGCCGATGATGCCGAAGACCTCGCCCTTATCGCCGAAGAAGCGCAGGCGGCGTCCCCGCGCAATGGCAACGTCTGAGCCGCCGAGACGCTCCACGTAGGCAAAGCCATCGTCGGTAATATGGCGGATGGAGAAGCCGATTTCATCCGCGTGCGCATCCAGCATGAGGGTAGGAGCACTCTTCTGCTTGGCGCGCAACGTGGCCCAAGTGGAGCCGTATGCGTCGCACTCCTGGGCGTCCGTGTAAGGAGCTACGTAATCCGCCCAGATGCGCTGAGCCTGGATTTCCATCCCGGTCGGGGAAGGCGTATCGAGAATTTTGTAGAGGAAATCGGTTGAACTGAGGTGACGTGTATGTTTCATGATCGTGTAGAGAACAAAAGTTGTTTAAACATTACGGTAGGCGATGTCGCTGCGGCGCTGGCTGCCGGCAAAGTCGATTTTGGCTGCCTCGGCGTGAGCGGACTTGCGCGCGGCGTCGAGGGTGTCGCCCGTGGCGACGATGGCAAGCACGCGTCCTCCGGCGGTCTGCCAGGAATCACCTACGCGCTTAGTGCCGCAGTGGAAAACGCGAGCGGAGCAATTCTGCAACCCGTGGATCGTATCGCCACTATGAGAAGAAGCGGGGTAGCCGGCGGAAGCGATGATGCAGCAGACGCTCCATCCGTCCTCAAACGAGATAAGCTCAGGCTTGAACTCTCCGCGCGCGCCCGCTAAACAGAAGCCTGCCAGATCCCCGCGCAACAGGGGCATCACCGCCTCGCACTCCGGGTCACCAAAGCGGCAGTTGTACTCGATCACCTTCGGTCCATCCGGCGTCAGCATCAGTCCGAAGTAGAGGAAACCGCGGTAAGGCAACTTATCTGCGCAAAGCCCCGCCACCGTGGGCGCCACGATCGTCTTTTCAATGAGGTGCAATGTTTCGGAATCCGTCAGCCGACGGGAAGCAACGGCGCCCATGCCGCCGGTATTGGGTCCTTCATCGCCGTCCTTGAGGCGCTTGTAGTCGCGGGCGGGGCAAAGGATGAGATATCGGTCGTCACACACGGCGGCAAAAATGGAAATCTCCGGTCCCGTGAGGTATTCCTCCACAAGCAAGCGCCCCGGACCAAAGCGCTTCGCCACAAAGACCTCATCCAGGAAGTCCTCGGCCTGCTCGGCATTCATGCAGACGGCGACCCCCTTGCCGGCGGCGAGACCGTCGAATTTGAGGACGGTGGGATAATGGCTGTCAATTGCCTTGAGAGCAGCCTCGCGATCCTGTACGGCGACGGCTCGTCCCGTGGGTATGCCGTGGCGCATCAGGAATTCCTTGGCAAACTGCTTGGAAGCTTCCAACTGAGCGCTCTCCTTGGGGGGCCCCCAGCAGGGGATTCCGACAGCGGCGCAGCGGTTAGCCAGCCCCTCGCCTTTCACGAGGTAGCTCTCCTCACCCGCCACACAGAGGTCGATCTGATGGTCCTTCATCCAGAGGATGAGTTCATCCAAATCATGCGCCGGGATAGGTTGGGCTGTCTGAAGGATGGCATCGCTGCTAGGGAAAGAAAACAATTGAGGTTTTTCGGGAGAGTCTGCCAGGGTTTCGACCAAAGCTTGCTCGCGCCCTCCTTTTCCGATGACGGCGATTTTCATAGCGCCCCCATCCTACCAGTTCATCGCCGCAGATGCAACTCTTTTTTACTCGTCTTGCCATCGCTCTCCCCCGATGCTATAATGGCGCGCATGCAGGAGGAAGCGACATTGCTGCGCGATGTGTCTCGCTCGTTTTATTTATCCATCTCGGCCTTGCCGGCGGAGATGCGCCCGGCCGTCAGTGCGGGGTATCTTTTGGCGCGGGCAACGGACAGTGTAGCGGATGCAACGGGGATAGCCCTGCACCGGCGCATCGAGCTCCTTGAGAAAATGCGGGCAGCTATCGCCGGCGAGAGCGAATGGCAAGCTCTTCCTGATGAAATCTGTCGGCAGGCGGACACAGCGGCGGAGGCGCAGCTGCTCTCTCGTTTCGGCGAGATTCTTCAACTACCGGGGAAACTCCCTGACCCACAGCCTGAACTCCTGCGAGGCGTGCTCGATACCATCCTCAAGGGACAGCAGTGGGACCTCTCCTTCTTTGAGGAGCACAACTGCGTGCTCTCCGATGAACAGACCAAGCTCTACACATACCGGGTGGCCGGCTGCGTGGGACGTTTTTGGACCCAACTGGGGCTGTGCTGCCTCGGAGAGAAATTCTGTGATCCGTCACAGGCGGAGGCGCTCCAGGAAGCCGCCGCGCGATACGGCTGTGGATTGCAGCTTGTCAATATCCTGCGCGACCGCGAGGAAGACAAGCGGCGCGGACGCAGCTACCTGTGCTCCGACCCTGAGGAATGGATGCAGCGCGCGGAGCGCTACCTGCGCACCGGTGTGCAGTATGCGCGCAGCCTGCGGTCCTTCCGCGTCCGCTTCGCAAGCTTGCTGCCGGCTCTCCTCGGGCTCAAAACTCTCGCTGCCATCCGGCGCACGAAGCCGGGCAAACGAGCCAAGATTTCACGCAGCGCTGTGTATGCCACGATGCTGCGCGCTTTTTGCCGGTCACTCGTCAATGAGCATCGGAGCTCAGATGCAACAGGTTCTTAAGACGCTTCGTAATCGTCACCTTGGCGGCGCTTGAAACCTTATCCGTGAACAAGAGGCCGGACAGATGGTCGCACTCGTGCTGCAAGCAACGCGCCAGCAACCCGCCGCAATCTATCTCCAGCACCTTGCCATCCAGCTTATGCAGCGTCGCCTTCACGCGGTTCGGACGCGACACCTTGGAGCGCACCCCGCGCACGCTCAGGCAACCTTCCGTACACAACTCCTGCTCGCCATAGGGCTCCAGCTTGGGGTTAATAAAGACAAGAGGCATGATGCTGCGCACAGGTTTTTCCTCACCATTCACGGTGACGCATTCACCCTCATTCACCTCCTCGGCGGGAATATCAATGACGACGAGTTGAAGCCCGAGACCGACCTGCGGGGCGGCGAGACCGATCCCCTCCGCGGCATACATCGTTTCGAGCATATTCACGGCAAGCGTGTTGAGCTCCAGGTCAACCTTCTCGACCGGTGCGCACGGCGTACGCAGGACCGGATCCCCATACTGTCTGATCGAAAGCAACATCGTTCTACGGTCGGCATTCTACCACAGATGCGTTCTGCTGTCAAATCCCGACAAAATCTAATATTTTGCGGTTAATAATTGGTGAGAGAGCCGGGGTGTTGCAGGGCTCCGTCGTACATATTTTTATACATTCGTCCCACCTGCTTTCCCCTTCTGGCTCTCACCGTGTAAAAGAGAGAATACTTTCCGCCCCCATCCCGCAGGACGTACCAGTGCTCAATGGGCCAGCGATGCCCCTCCGTGTAAAACTGAGCAAGCATTCGCTCCACCTCCGGGAGGTCAGCCCATTCGTCGCGGTCCAGCTTTTCCCCATTATAAATGCGAAGGCGTCCATTCCAGCGCCAGGCGTCCAGCACCCATGCCTTGGGCCATGGGGTACCCTTTCGGGCGATGTACACGCAGTTATGCTCCGACCTGTGCCCTTGGTCGCGAACGCAGCACCCGATACGGAAATAGTGCAGCGGGCGGCGGCGCAGCTCGCGGTACATATCGTGCTGGTAATGCCAACAGAGACCGCGATCCTGGGCTTTCATGTTGACGAGGGCATTGCCCATCCAACCGGGAAATCTTGAATCATTGACGCGTGATATACCGGCGGCGGCTTTGTAAGAGGTATCGGCCAGCCAGCGAGCCTCCGCCTGTGCATCGGCGGAAGACTGTTGTTCGGGCGGCAGAAGATGGATCAGATGCTCATAGAGGCTATGGCGACGTTCGGTCACCAGTTTCGTCGTAACGTACTGCGGAGGAGGAGGCGAACACGCGACCAGCGTGAAGCTGAGCAGTATCATGACCATGAACCGACGAATAAACATGCGCGCATTCTATCACGCCTCTCCTCCTTTGACAAGGATTGTTGTCTACCTAAACGATGTCCCGAAATCCGTATCAGAATGAAGTCGTCCAGGAGCAATATGAGATAAAAAAAGGCGAGGCTGTGGGGCCCCGCCTGATTGATCATTCTGCTATACGGATTCATCAGAACCGGCAGCTGTAGCCAACGCGCACGCCGAGGTTGAGCTGAGAACTGGGTCTTCCCGCAAGCACCTGATCAAACGTCGGACGTCCGTATAATCCCTGCATTTGGAGGGCGAGAGTCACAGATCCGGTATTGGTGACCTTTTGAGCTACGCCAACTTCCGCGCTCCACGCGAAGCCCCATTTGTCCTTGCTCTCGCTCAATGTCTTTCCAAAAGCGCTTGCCTCCAGCTTCCCCTTCGTCTGAGCAAGACCGACATTGACCCCGCCGAATAAATTCAGGGAATCGGTCAGGGGCGTTGTCAAACGATACCCGGGCATGATGTAGATATTTTCCATCTCTGCTTTTACATTAACCGGAAAAACATAGTCTCTGACCTCAT
>CANQSY010000027.1 GCA_947626635.1 uncultured Akkermansia sp. | reverse complement strand
TGCGTATTCCGAATACGCTGGTCAGACCTTCAAGCGGGAAATTCTTTGTTCACCTGCCCCGAATCGCTATCTGCAACCCGTAGTGATTCACGTTGTAATTTTTCCCATCCGGGGCAGTTATCCGAAAATTTCGGATAATTGAATACGATTTACGATGTGGGAGACTAGCGCGCTTCGCGCGGGGAGGCAGAGCCAAAGCGTTGGGATTGATGCGGGGCGAGTTCGATGAGTGCGGGGAAAATTTTTCTTGGGACACGTGTAGATTGCGATGAAACAATGTGGGTGTTAGCTTGACGGAAAAGGGAAAATATGATATAAGGGGCGGGACGCGTCCATGAATAACAAACTGTACATATACGACTGCCTAACCAAAAAGCTGCGCGTGTCAGAGGCGTCATTTATGACGATAGGACGGAGGGAGGAGAACGTGTTTCGGTGCAGGATGGCGGCAGATGTAGGGGGATCCTTTGCGATCCGAGAGAATCGGTGTATGTTTTTTCCTCATTCGTCGCAGGCGAGCTATTCACTGAATGGGATGAGGCAGAAGCAGGAGAGTCGGATCGAGCCGCACACGATCAACTTGCTGGTGTTAGCGCGCGGGTGTTTTATTTGCTGGTTTGGCGATGAACGGTTCCTGCCGGATTTCGGTTCATTGAATCCGGAGGAATGGTACGTGTATGATGTGCAGCAGGGGAAGTGGAGTGGGATGATGAGGCTGCGCGATCTAGCGCTCATTCCACGGGAAACAGCAGGAGAAAAACTTGTCGTTTTCACGGGGCTGAGCACCTGCGCCTTTCTGCTCTGCGACATCATTGACGTGGCACAGTTTGCGGAGCAAGGGCTGGTTCCTCAACCGGCGGCCGTGCCGGCTTCTGCACAGCCGATTCCGAAAACGAATGAGGCGGCGGACGAACGGCGCGAGATATGTTGTCCTCACTGCTGGGAAAAGTTCACTCTGCAGCAGGTACAGGCCGTGGCGGTTCATCCGCAGCTGCGCGGAGACAGTATCCTGGGGGCGGAAGTCCAGCAGCGTTTCACCCCGCAACAGGTGGATGCAAAGGGGACCGTGCTGGACGCGATGGGCATGGCTGTGAGGGAGTACGCGTGTCCGAGCTGCCACCTGAAGTTGCCGCCATTTTTCTCACGCACCAAGCAGCACATTTTTTCTCTCATCGGCATACCGGACTCGGGGAAGACCTATTACCTGACAAGCATGCTGCATGAGCTTGAGTACACGCTGCCGCGCGAGTTCGGGATAGCCTTCCGGGATGCAGACCCCACAAACAACGCTGCGCAGAATGCGATGCGCATGCGGCTATTTTCTGCGACGGGTGAGGCGGGCGAAGCGCCGGAGCGAACGACGGCGGATGGGGAGTTCTACGAGAAGGTGTGGAAAGGGAACCGGTATCTTTCCCTGCCCCGTCCGTTCATCTACAACCTGAGTCGGGGAGGAAGGACGTATTCGCTCGTGATGTACGATACGGCGGGCGAGGATTGTGTACCGGGACGCGGCGAGCCAAGCGCGAGCACGGGACACCTCAGCATGGCTTCCGGGATTTTTTTCCTGTTCGACCCGACGAAGGATGCGGGGTTTCGAAAGATTATTGCCAATGGCGAAGAAGCAAAAGGCAAACACGGAGCGCAGGAGCAAGGAATGCAAGCGCTGCTTCTCTCCGAGACCGAGATGAGGCTGCGCACGGAGTTAGGTTTGCCATTGGAGGAGAGGTTGGATGTGCCGCTGGCGGTCATCATAGGAAAGAGCGACGTATGGCTGGATCTACTGGGTTCTGAGCCGCTCCTGCCGAGTATACGCGTCGGAAAATTCCAGCCTAAATTTGTGGAGGCGAACTCAAAGAGGCTGCGGGAATTGCTTTTCAATGTCTCGCCGAGCATCTGCACCAATGCAGAAGCTATCTCAACGAATGTGTGCTATTTTGCCGTCTCATCATTTGGGGAGACGACGGAGGAGACGACAGACGGAACAGGAGGGGAGAAACAGCCCTCATTACCCGGCGGACAGGTCCATCCTCAACGGGTCGTTGACCCCATCCTCTGGGCGCTGCACTGCAAGGAGCCCGATCTCTTGCGCAAGACCAACCCTTGAAGCGCGGGTTGACCCATGTCTCACCAGCTCATCCATACCGTAACGAACTGCCGACAGGGTGTGGCGACACCACGGTCGGAAGTGCTGGCGCGCAGTGAGGGTTTTCCTCCGGAGCTGGAAAAGTATTTTGCAAAGACGGCAGAGAGATTTGTCAACGGCGCGAGCGGTCTGCGCGGCGCGAAATACATGTATGATGGGAAGAGCGTAGGGAATGAGAGGCTGCACGTATTCAGCTGTTCCACGCTGACGGGCGAGGGAGAAAAAGCGACCAACATTGTGCATCACATCGCGATGACGGATGAGGAGGCGCACCGGGCAACGAGCGACGAGATTCCCCTCACGCCCGCCGGAATGGCGCTCGCGCTCGAATTGCATCACGTGTGGGTACACAGTGCGAGCGAGATCGCCGGTATCGGGTCTGTCATACCGCCTCTGCGCCTCCCGCTGCAATGTCCCAGCACCGACGGGCAGCCGACGTGGTACATCTTCACCGGGAAGAGCGAGAATGCGGGCATCCTGGCGGATCCGGTCTATGCGCGGGGAGTTCTCCTTCTCATGCCGGACGGGACAAATACGCGCGATGTTCTGCGGCTCATGCACGAGAGCGACGCACTTGCGCCGACGCATGGGTGGGGCATCCGTTACTGCACGTCAGCGAGCGAACGAGAAATCAACGACACGGAGAGACGCCTTTTTTGCGCCGGCGGGACAGCGTTTCATCTGCTCACGAAGCACACCCCCCTGCCCGTTCTTGAAATCAAGCCGGGACTGCAAGAGACGAAGCCTCCCATCCCGTCGGGACCTGTGCAGGAGGAAGCGGACAAGCAGCAGAAGCCGCAGGAGGAAGCGGTCCCCGCGGTAGAAGAGACTGCCGCCCTGCTCTCCGCCCTGCCGGCACCACCCTGCACGTACAAGGAATATTCCAGCGACGACCTGATTGAACCGGACGCCGACGATGAGCTACCGGAGAGAGGCCGAGGAATGCTCTTCTACTTGATGCTCTCGGGCATTGTCATCATCGGACTCCTCGTCCTAGCCATGTGGCTATGGTCGGAAGATGGGGAGCCGGAGGACGCCGTAGGAGAACTCCCCGGTCTCCGGCTGCCCGATAACAGCGCGCGACCGGCAGACGTTGAGAACAGACCGGAGCCGAAAGAGCCGGCGCACGTAGTCGAGAAACCACGCCCGGCCCCGCAGCCGACTGCTCCACGCCCCCCGCGGAGCGAACCAATGGACGAAGAGCCGGAGGTCGATTCGACGACGGTTGGCTCGAGCCGGGAAGAGGCGTCCGGCAGCGAGCTCGGGGAGCTGCGCCCCTTCCTTGTGGGAAATCAGCTACCGGACGGTTTCCTGCCGGAACAGGAAACAGAAATCAGCCAAGGCACGTACATCCTATGGTACCGGGACAACAGTTTCGACGCAGGCACCCCGCAACAACGGCGTGTTCTCCTCAAGCCGGGCGAGGCTACCCTCAAATTGGGAAAGAAAGCGGACGGTGTGTATCGTCTTACGCTGCTGCGCAGTGGGAAGCGCGCCACCGACTGTCCGGAGGTACTGCTCAACGTGCAACGGGGAAAATTGGAGGAATGCAGCGTGGAGGGACAAGAAGCAGCGGTGCGAATACCATTTTGTACAGCGGAGGGCAAGCTCGATACCGTCCTCCTCATCCCGAAAATCTGCATCCAACTGAGGCCTACGCAACGCGCTTCCCTGCCGCGACCGGCGGACGAGCTGCGCACCGCACAGCCGGAGACCTACCTCACGGCCTCGCGCAATGAAATACGCGTTGACATGCGAGGGAAGGGGGAAGAGTGGACCAAACAAATCGGGGAGCAACCCATAAGGCTCGAACCGGGGCATAGTTTCTATCTGCCTCAACTGGGAGAAATGAATCAAGTAGCCGACATACCGGTCCGAGAAGGGAGCCGCTGCAGGCCCCACCTGCACGTGAAAAACACAGCCAACAGCACGTCCACCGAGGTTGGTTGCGTCGTCGATGAGATGTTTGACGGTCGGGCAGCCGTGCGCACGGCACTGACCAAGTACGCTAACACGCCGCGCCAGAAAGGGACGGAGGAAAGCACGGTGGCTCACCTTTACTATGTGCTCACAGAAATGGCTGCGGCGCGCGACAAGAGCCGACGCGACCGCCTTATTGACTACTACGCCTCGCTCTTTCGCGCGGAACAGTACGGGAATTTTTTGCGGGAGCAGGTCCTCAAGGGCTGCGAGGAGCTCATGCCGACGCAACGCGACATTCGAGAGAATCGGGATTCGGCGCATGCGGCTGCGCCGGAGCTCCACACAAAACTGGGCAAGCGCGAAAACGTGCGCGTTCTGCTGGGAGCTCTCCAGAAAAAGTTTGATGAGGTCGTTCGAGAGGCGTATCATGCGCAGAGAGAGCAGTTCATCGCTTCGCCCCTTCCCTCTCTCGACCTCATCCTCACCAAGGTGAGCGTCAGGAAGAAGGGCGAGCTCATCTGGTATTTTAAACCGCGTTTTCCCTCCTCATGACCCGCAGCACTTCACAGACTACGTGGCGCACCGTGCGTCGACTCGCTCTTGCCGGGAAAATGACGGAGGTGCGGGAACTGCTGGAGCGAATGGTCGAGGAGCGGCCGGAGGACCGTGAAGCGGCGGATGAACTGGCGCGGCTCAAAGCCGGCAAGCCCCTGCACTGCACCGAGAGCAAGAAGGAACGCGAGCAACGAATCACGGAAGACACCCGCGAGCAGATCGACAACGAGGTGCAGAAATTGAGCGGGGCGCATACGCTCTCTTGCATGCCGACGGCGGAACTGCAAAGCGTTCGGAAGACCCTGCAAATGTGTCTGCGCCGGCTCAAAGAGCTCAAGGCTCCCGCCCCGGAAGGGACATCGGCGCTCCTTCGTCGCTTGGAGGAGGAACTGAAACGCCGCCGCAAGAGGGGATCACGCACACTCCTCTACTGGGGGACAGGCGTGCTGGGAATCCTGCTGTTGCTGGCGGGGACGGCATGGTTGTTGCACCGACGCGCCGACACTCTCGTTGAGCAACTGGAAAGGGTCTATCAGGCCGGGGAATGGGAGAAAACGGCGGAACTGCTGAAAGCCACGGACACCGGTATCAATCGTCTCATGAGCAAGAAGGTTGAGCCGCTTGCTAACCGGGTACGTTCCTGGCAGCAGAGCGTGCCGCGCAAGGCGGAGGAATATGCGCAGCGCATTCGCCTCTACGAAAAGCACCACGCCATCTCTGCCATCAGCATCGAGGAACGCGGAGAATTCCTGCGACTCATCCGCTCCCTGCCGATGCCGTTCTCCGGCAAACTGCTTGCCGATTGGGATGAGCTCTGCCGCCCCGAGCGCGAAGTACTCGAGCAACAAAAGCGCGCAGCCGTCGCCCGTCTCTCCGTCCCCTACCCCGCACCTGCCCTCAGCGGCAATCCGGAACAGGATATCCCCCAACTGCGCGCCGCACACAAGGAACTATGCGCCCTCATGGAGGATTTCCAAAATGCGCGGGACACCTTCGACCTCGATCCCGCCATCATTGCCCCGAATGAGAAAACAAAGGAGAGTGTGACTCAATGTCTGGCGGATGCAGAAAGCCTCACGCGCGCGCTCAGCCTGCTCAGCACGGCGCGCAGCTACAAGGAACATCTCAACGCCTTGAGCGAATTCAAGCCACAGGTGTATGAGACAGCCGTTCGAGCCTTCGCCTGCAGCCGTCAGCTTCCCGACGAGCAAGAGATAGAGAGTCAGCTGCGCTCCATGCGCCACAAGATTCCGCGAAAATACCCCAAGCTCATCCAAAATGCCATCCTGAATGCCGGACCGAACTTCGGGCAGGGCTCGCCCGCCGGGGTGGAGCAGCTCCACCTCATGGAAGAACTGTTTACCACGCAAACGCTCCGGCGCCCCGTGTATGAAGTCGTGGGGGCGGACGGACGGCTGGTGTACAGCGACGACGAGCCGAGCATCACCGACAAGGGGGAGGCGCAGGTGAAGAGATCCGAGCTGGATCCGCAGTACAGGCCGGGGGGAGAGAATCAGCTGCTTCTGCCGTTCGCCAACGCCATGTTGGTCCGTTTCGTTGACCCACGTGCCATCATCAAGCGCGTGCAGCTGGATCGGTCCACCTTCTTCCTCAAGGCCAACCTACCCGAGCTGCTGGGACGAATCACGCGCATCCACGACAAGGGGTGCCCGGCTTTAGCAAAGGCATACGTGTACAACGCCCTCCTGGAGATCATGCGTCTGCACGGCAAGCAGCAGGTGTTCGGCGTACGCTTTTCTCCCACGTTGGAAAAGGACATCCGTTCTTTTCGGGAGTTGAGGGACAGTCTGAAGTACCCTCTCACCACGGGATGTTGGATGAGCCGCACTGCGGCCGCCGACAAGGCGGAGGAGGCCTACAGCGCCTGGTTCTCCCAGAATGACGACAGAGATTACGCGGCAGAGATGAGCCACAATCTCAACCGCATTCTCAACGAGCGTTCACGGTACATCGGCTACACGGACGCGGAGTGTCGCCCCCACTACAAGATCACGCCCGCCCCGAAGGAGGGGACCCTGCGGTACTACTCTGCCGGCAAACTCGTGGCAACACCGGCGGGCGCTCCCCTGCAGCATCCTGACCCCCTAACCCCTCTCTTCCTCGATTAAAGCTTATGCTGGTCGCCGTGATGTCAGACGCGCATGATGAGGAGGAGAACCTGCGACGCGCCACGCAACTGGCCAAGCAAGCAGGCTGCGCGAGGCTGCTTTACCTGGGGGACCTGGTCAGTCCGGGCACACTGCACGCCTTGTACGCCGCCTGGGGGGGACCCATGGACCTTGTGGCGGGGAACAATGATTACCCGAGGTCGACCTACCACGAGGCGGTACGAGAAATGACCGACACGAGATTTTACGACGAGGCGACGGAGTTGGAAATCAACGGGCGGAGAATTTACATCATGCATGTTCCCGGCTATGCGCTGCGAACCGCCGCCATGAACGGATACGACGCCATCTTCTACGGGCACACCCATCGACCGGACCTGCAACGCATCGAGCGCACCCTCATCGCCAACCCCGGCGACCTCCAAGGACGATTCGGTCACCCCTCGTTCGCCATCTACGACAGCGAGGAGAACACCCTGCGCTTCGTTCCCCTGCAAGACTGACATGCACTACCTCATTTACGACCTGCGAGAAGATTATGCGCCGTTGCTGACGCCGGAGCATCTGGACGCCACGGAGCGGGCAGCCTATGCAGCGCGTGGGGAGAAGTACCTGGTCATGCGGACGATATTACGGCGGGAGCTGGCACGGCGCAGCGGACGGCAACCGGAGGAGATTCTCTTCACCTACGGCGAGAACGGGAAGCCCGAATTCAGCCCGCTGCATTTTAACATCAGCCACTCCGGCGACAAACTGGCTCTGGCCTTTCACGATATGGCGGTTGGCATCGACATCGAACTGATGCGTCCACGCACGCAGATGCGCAATGTGGCGCGCCGTATCATGTATCCGGAGCAATGGGAGGAGTGGAATGCGGGCGGCTGCTCCACGGAGGAATTCTACAACTGCTGGTGCGTGACAGAGGCATTGGTCAAGATGGACGGCACGGGGATTCTTCACAGTGGGGACCATCCATTTTTGCTGAAGGGAGGGGACGTCCGACTGCTGAACGACAGCGGGGTGCAGGTGGAACTTATCACCCCGTCCGTCGGCTATGCCGGGGCTGTGGCCTACCGCGCGTGAGGCTCACCGCGAAAAGAAACGCGCGGAGATGTCGGAACCGAAGCGGCGGCGCAGGAGGTCCACCTTCGCATTCCAGCCGGCATCGACCATCTCGCTCACATTGATCCGGGAGTCATCGGCATTCATGCGGACAAAGAGCACAACGGTGCGCTTGCCATCGGATACCGTGAAGAAGCGGGTGCGACTTTCAAAAAGGGCGTCGGTCGAAGCGAGCTCCAGCTCAGATGAATCACGCAGAAGGGCGCGGTAGGCGCGCGGGGCTTGGTCCAGCCGCAGCCAGGACTCCGCCTCCTGCACGGACATTCCGGCAAAAAGCTCCTCATCCGAAACGCGACGAAGCACGCGGACGGCAGCATGCACAGCGGCACGCGTTGCACGTAGCGAGCCGTTCGGCAGCTCCACGTGCTCGTACATCCGCGTGAGATCACGGTGCAGCGCCTCCTGTGGGGAGGGCTGAGGATAGAAGAAAAACCACCCGACGAGAGCGAGCAGACCGACGAAAAAGAGGAGCAGACGGCGCAGCTTGGAGTAGCCGAGGCGACGCATGAGCTCCACGAAACGGTGAATAACCCCCTGATCGGCATCGCCAAAAAGGAAACGCGGGGCCTCACGCTGCGGGAGGGCGGCTATTTCGCGCACGGTGAGAGCTTTTGACGGGTCCAGGACATTAGCCTGCACGGTACTTCCCTCATCAGACGCGCCCCAGTTCTCGTGGAAAAGGTAGGAGCCGAGACCACAGCGGATCACCACACTCACGAGGATAAAGATGGCAAAGTAACAGAGACCGACCGTGAGTTTCCCGTCCTCATAACCAAAGGTAGGAACAACCCACTCCGGCTCCCATGCCTTGAGAACGGGGAAAGCGACCACAGCGGCCAGAAAGACGGAAAGCAGCCCCGTGAACCACACGAAGTTGCGCCGCGGACCGCACAAGCTGACGAGCTCCATGAACAGCGCCGGCAGAAGCCAGATGACGGGCTTGAAGTCATAGAGCGTCACCCCCTCCACGTAATCAACGTCCGGGTTCGGTGGGAGGAGAGTGTCCGGGTACGAAAAGAAGAAGAGCAGAGCAGCCGCACCCATCACCGAGAGCAGGCTGCGCAGGAAAATCAACAGAGAGGGAATCATGGCACGACAAGGCGGAGAGGGAAGGAACAATCATTCGGAGGAGCGGACCTCGAGCGCAGGACCATCGGGCGCCGCCTTGACGGCATCCGCCGAGGAACCCGGCTTGAGATAGATGATGACGGATGCATCGCGAGCGCCCCGGATAGCGACGGGACCCGGACCGGAGAGGGCGATAGGGTTTTGCGGGGAGCCGAGAACGAGTTTTCTGCCCTCGCGAAGTTTCCATGTTTGTTGCGCCGAGAGGTGCACATCGCAGAGCAGCTCGAGGTCGGCCTCCTGCAGACGTATGCCGTCGGAACCGAGGACGAGTTGGGGGCGGGCGCCCTCTTGGGCAACAATTTTCACCTTGCCCCCGGTGGCATCTTCCACGAGCAGACCTGACACGGCGAGCGACTTGCCCAGCGCATGCTCCCCACGCAGGGCCGATATATCCCACGTGGCCACCGTTTCCGGAGTCGGGACCTTCCCTCCCCACCACGCCGCAGGGCTTTCCAGAGACGCCGCCGGGTTATCATTGCGCACGGAGCCCATGGGCAATTTTTCCAGGACGGCGATGGCGTACGCGTAGCGCGCACCAATCGTGATTTGAGAAATACCGTCGTAATGGACGCCGAGAAGATCGCCCGATGTAATTTTCGTGAGGTCGCGGGTACGCACGAAACCGATATTTTTTTTCTTGCGGGCGAGCTCCTCCATCAATTCGGCGCTGGTATGGCCGGCGTCATCCTTATTCTCCGTGCCATTCCATGTAGCGCATTGACCGACGACGGCCATTTTGGGACCTTTTTTGGTATCCTTGGCGACGCGGCTGAGGAGGTCGAGGAAGCGTTGTTGAGTTTCGGTGATTTCAACGCCTCTGTTGGACTCGCCTTGCAGGTAGAGCAGCGCATGCACCCGGGTCTTGCCCTTCAACTCGCCGAGGGCTTTTCTGACGGTTTGAGAGAGCGAGGTATAGCCCGGGGAACCCTCCGACCAGCAGCTGTTCCCTCCACCGTCCAAGGAAGCCTTGATGACGCAAAGTTTCCTGTCCCCACCGGAATGCCAGCCACGGCGCTGCATCATGGAGCAAAAGCCGTACTCCGGTCCCATGCAGAGGTTGGCGGAGCCGGCGGGATAAGCGGGCTCCTGCGGGGCAACCTGAGACCACGAGGGATGTTGAACGAAGCACTCGCCTGTATCGCGGACCATGTTACCATTCCAAAGCATACCTTTGCTGGAATACTTTTCGAGCTGTTCCGGCGAAGCCGGCGACCCTTTCACGGCGCCCAGCGAATTGGATTGACCGGTCAGGATGTACACGTGGTTGACCGGGGCCGCCGGAAGAACGCACCCGAGCAGTCCCAACACAAGGAGCATCATGGAAAAACTCTTCTGCAAGCGAATCGTCATGGGTATCATCTAAAGATAACTTCGCCGATCAACTTCCCCTCTGCCCGGGGAGCGGTGAGATGGATGCGCGATGTCGGCTTCGACACAACGAAATAGCGAAGATTTTTTTCCTTCACCTGAGACCGGAGGGATGCGCCCTCGATGCTGCTCTCCGCAGAGCCGACGACGATGACCTCCTTTGTGCCGGCGGGACACGGCAGGGACACATCCACTCCTGACTCTCCGCAATCGACAAATGTTGACAAATCACGATCCGTCAGCAACCGGAGGTTCTCCCTCGCTTTGTCGCCAACGAGCGTCACGCGGAATTGCGTGAAGGACACCTGCCGCGGTGAGTCACCCGCCTGGACCACACGAATGGAGGAGACAGTCTGCGGCGAAGGATTCCTGAAGGTAAGCTGCGGACCTGCCGCGAGGAGCCGGGGAGAAATGATTTCTCCGGTCGGTGTGGTGAGCTCGACGCGAGCCCACTTCGCTATCTCGGCATCTCCCAAGTTGATCGCTGCAAGCTTCAGCTGCACGGGCTCAGGGAATACAATCTCCACGAAGTTCCCCGGTTGCATGCTGTACACCTCCATGACCCGACTGAGCTCCACGCAATCGCCACTCCGTTTGACCCGGAGGGCGGGTGCATGCGGGATGTCGTGCCGCGCCGTGGGCGCGTCCTCTTCCCTTTCGGAAGGGGGAGACAACTCGTCCGCCTTCGCACCGCAAAGCGACGCGTACGCCCGTTTTCCTACCTCCTCGAGAGCTGCTTCCATCGTCGGCGTCAGCGCGTAGGCGGCCACTTCCACATCCGCCGCCGGCGTCTTCTTCACACCATCCCATCGTTCCCTTTTCACGCTGCGCAGCCGCACAACATACTCAAGCAGGTCGGGCAGTTCGGAGAGGCACTCGTCGTCATCGTTCGGGGTCATGCACAACCGGACAGCCCGGCGACCGATCTCGCCGGTGAGAGCGAAACTCTCCAGCCAGGGTTTGATTTCTCGGCTGAGCGGGGACTCGTCGCTCAGCAGCCGACGTCCGCTCTCTCGCATGGCACCGTATTCCCGGAGGAGCTGTTCGGCAGCGGTCGGATCCGGTTGCCCCTCCTGCAAGCTTTTGTTCCATGTCGCCACGGCAGGGGCTAAACAAACAGATTCCTCACGGTAATAACCATGCGTGTTCGGCAAGAGGTAGGAGTTGTGCTCGCAGAAGCACTGCATTTCCTTGGCACGTTTCGGGTAGAGACGGGCTATGGCCTGCTTCCACGAGGTTGATGAATTAAATTGAGCGATATTCCACGTGTAATCCGCAACACCGAAGAGCCCTATCTTCGAGGCCTCGGCTTCTTCCATGGGATTGGCAACAAAGCCGGAAAGCAGCTGCTTCATGGCAGGAGCCTGCGATAAGCCGTAGGTGCGCCCCATGGAAAGACGATTCGACTTGAAGTCGTTGCACGGCCAGTTCCACCAGACGAAGGTAGGGCGCCCCAGTTGCTCCATGACCCACTGCTGTCCCTCCTTCGTGATGTCATGCACGACGGTGTCACCGGTCCAAAAAACGAGAGCTTCCGGCGCGAGACCTTGACCGAGGGTTCGGAGCTCCTCCTTTTGGGCCCATGAGCGGTTATAGCCAGTGGGGCACACGAGGAGCTGCTGCGCCACATCCGGATGCTTGCGGATAAAATTCTCCACGATGAAGTTAGCAAGCTGCACCTGGCGCTGAGCCTTGCTGATCTCGCCGCCTGTGTCGTCAATAAGCACCGCGAAGCCCCTCACGCCCAGTTCATACATCCCCTCCAATTTGAGGCAGAGAGCGTCCAACTGCTCCTTGCCGTCATTCTGCTGCCAGTGTACCGTATCCGCGGGGTGAATGGCCCAGACGAAACGGACATGATTCTTGCGGGCGCACTCGACGAGGGAGCGGATCTCCTGCGCCTTTTCCGGAGGGTAAGGTTGGTAGCAGCCCCGGCCATGGTGGAAGGGGTCGTCCTTCGGGGCATAGACGTACACATTCATTTTGTTGCGTCCGTAGAACTCAAGCTGAGAGCGGCGAGCCTCCGCGCTCCAGGGGGCACCGTAATAGCCCTCCACCACCCCGCGGTACGGGATATCCGGCCAATCGATTATTTCTCCCATGTTCAGCTCACCCTGCAAGGCGACCTCGTGGATATCCATATCCGGAAAGGGATCTTTTTGGGCAATGCGGGCGTCCTTCACCTTTTCGCTGAGCAGCTGACTGAGCGTCTGCTTGGCGTAATAGAGACCGTCTTCGTCATTGGTCCACACCTCCAGTTTGCCGGGAGTGATACGCAGAGCGTACGCGCCGGGGACGTCCTTCGGGAGACGCGCCCACATGGCGTCATCCGTCGGCGAATGCTCCCGCATATTGATTTGGACAGACTGCACACGCGTAGAACCTTTTTCCAGAGCACATTGCTGCGGCACGGGATAGACGGCGCTCGCCTCCTGACCCATAGATGGAGTTCCTAATGTCATCGTCAAAAGAATGGTTGTCAGCAGTTTTTTCACAGAATCATCAGGTTTCTGATCAGGGGGCAGAGTTCCTTCACAGAGCTAAGGCGGTAATCCGGTTTTTGGGCCAGGCAGCGCTCGCTGAGCTCGGCCGCCTCCGTCGCCCACGCCGCGTTGATGATGCGTACGCCCGCCTCATGCGCCATTTGGATATCACTGGGCATATCGCCCACGTAAACGAGTTCATCGGCGGAAAGATCCCACAAGCGCAGCAGGGAAGCGAGCTGTTCGGCTTTGTTGTTGTGAGTGGGGGTGCCGTAGAGCACTTGATCAAAGGTATGTTCCATGCCGTAGCGGCGCAGGGTAGGAAGAGCCGTGTAATGCTCCTTCCCCGTGACGACGGCTAGGCGCAGTCCCATGTCTCGAAGCTGAGTCAACGCCTCATTGATTCCCTCCACCGGTCGGGGCGCTATGCTGTCGTGCATCTCCTCGTACACCTCCACTAACTTGCCGATGGGCAGGCGTTCATCGTCCGGGTCCATACCGAGCAGACCTCCCAACACCCCACGGTCACTCACCCCGAACTTCTCGACGACGTCCCGCTCGCTGGGACGCTCACCCGTCAATTCCTCCACGCAACGGCGATACGCCGCCACACAAAGGGCGTGAGTATCTCCCAGTGTACCGTCCATATCAAATGTTACCGCGCGCAGCATAGCTTCTATCCTCCCACAGGGTAGCATAAAATCCTCACGCCTTCAAGCCCCGTTCATGGCTGTGTGGCTTGCAAAATGAAATGCGACAGTTTCTTGGCACAAAAAAGGGGTGCCAAGAAGTTCAGAGCCTGCTAGGGTAATTTCTCCATAACAAACTCAGACACTATGAACCACGACACCCAACCCCATTTACCTCCGTGCTTGAAAAGACAAGCACATTACCTTCTCTGAACGTCAATCAATGTTCTTGCAATTCTCTTCCGAGGTTTTTGGGGTTCTCCTCGGTGAATGTTATTCTTGAGGCAATGCGGTCATGCCTGTGAACTTTATTTTGGGGTAGGGTGGATTACAATTTGCTTGCCAATTTCTGAATAAGTGATAGGATATTGCGCGCTGCGTAGGACAGCGTAGAAAAGCTATGGATATCCGCATTGACACGAAGAATGAATGTGAGGCTACTCTGGTAGCCGTGGTGACGCCTGAAGAAGTTGAGAAAGCCAGAAAGCCGATATTAGCGGATTTTGTGCGCCAAGCGTCCGTACCCGGCTTTCGTCCGGGGAAGACACCCAAGAGCGTCATCCTGCGACGTTATGCCGATGAGATCAACAACTACCTTAATGACGACCTGACGGAACAAGTGCGTCGGGAGACGTTGGAGCGAAATCCGGATCTCTCTATCATGAGCTTCTCCAAGATGGAGCTGGAGGAGAAGGAGGACGGACAGGTAGAGGTCAGGTCCGACCTGCTTATCTGCCCCGAGTTTAACCTTCCGGACTATATCGGCATTGCCGTGAAGCGCGAATCGGAGGAAGTGACGGATGAGGAAATCGAGGAATCCCTTAAGGCGGTCGCCAGAAGTCAGGCGAAGTACGAGCCGGTGGACCGCGAGGCCACGGAGAACGACATCGTCAACATGGATTTTACCACGACGACGGAAGGGAAACCGGTGGCGGAATTTTGCGGACGGTCGATGGGATTTATGGACGGACGGACGGATTACCGGCAATCTCTGGATGACAAGTACATCCCGGGGCTGACGGAGGGCTTGATAGGATGCAAGGCGGGGGAAAGCCGGGATGTGGTCTGCAAGTTGGGCGAGAATTTCCCTGCGGAGGAGCTGCAAGGGAAGGAAGTGGTCTTTTCCTGTTCAATCAAGGAAGTGCTTGAGAAGCGGGTTCCTGACATCACGAAGGAGCTGATTGAGTCCTTCATCCCCGGCAAGTCGGAAGAGGAGGTTCGCGCCATCCTGCGGGATGAGCTGCATAACAGGAAGGTAACGCAGAACGACGCGTCCGTCCGCGACCAAATTACCAACTACCTGGCCGATCATCTCAGTTTCCCGTTGCCCGAGTCGATCGTCGAGGCCGAGGTCCCCAACACCTTGCGCCGCAATGTCTATTCCGCCATCCAGACGGGCAACTTCGATGCGACCAAGGACCTGGATGAGATGAAAACTGTCGCGAGGGCGGAGACTGAGCGCAGCATACGCGTTTACCTCGCTCTCCAGACGATTGCTGAGAAAGAGAACATAGACGTCTCCGAATACGAAATGGTACAACGCATCTCCGCGATAGCCAACGAGACCGGCGAGAAAAACATCAAGGGCTTCACCCGCAAGCTTATCAGAGAAAACCGGCTCACGCCGATTCGGCTCGATGTCCTCTGCAACAAGGTGATGGACCTCCTCGTCAAGAAGGCAAAAATCGAGTAAGAATCCGGAAGGAGGCTGAGCGCGCCGCGGGCGCTACGCGGATGAAACGATCGCGAGGTTGATGGAAACGCGTGTCATAGAAGTGGAAGTACCGGGGAGGAATGAAGTTACATACCGCGAGGTAGCGCAGCTGCTGGCGCGCGGCGACATTGCGGCTATCCCCACGGAGACGGTGTACGGACTGGGGGCGGATGCCTTCAACGCCGAGGCCGTTGCCAAGGTATTTGAAGCGAAGGAGCGACCGAGCTTCGACCCTCTCATTTGTCATCTCCCGAAAGCTGCTGCCCTGCACGACATCGCCGATGTACCGCCGCAACTGGAAGGACTTGTGAACCGTCTGGCCGAGACCTTCTGGCCGGGGCCCATGACTCTGGTGCTGCCGCGAAAGAGCTGTGTGCCGGACATCGTGACGAGCGGGTTGCCCACTGTGGCTTGCAGAGTGCCGCAGCATGAAACGATGCGAGGTATCGCGAAAGCGTTGGGGCATCCCATCGCCGCCCCCAGCGCGAACCGATTCGGACGCATCTCCCCGACGAGCGCGGCCGCCGTGATGAAAGAGCTTGGGGGACGTATCCCTCTCATCATTGATGCGGGCGCCTGCACCGAGGGATTGGAAAGCACCATCCTGCTGCCCTGTACGGATGAAAAGGGGAAGCCGGCGGTGCAGCTGCTGCGGGAGGGACCGATTACCCGCGAGAAGTTGCGCGGGATATGTCGGGTGCTGCACAACAAAAAGAAAGGCGCGGACACCACGAAAACCATGCCTAGCGCACCGGGGCAACTCCCCTCCCACTACGCCCCGATAAAACCCCTCCTTCTGCACAACCCTCGCCTCCCCTTCTCCCCGGAGCCCAACGTCGCCTACGGGCTGATCAGCTACCAGGGCGACTCCCCTCTCGCCCGGCAGGAGACATGGTCGCACGTCGAGTGTCTTTCACCCGGTAGCGGACGACTTGCGGAGGCCGCCGTGCGGCTATTTGCCGTGATGCGCGCGATGGACGAGCGGGAGGATGTTCAGGTCATCATAGCGGAGGAGCTGCCGGAGACCGGCATCGGCTGCGCGATGATGGACCGACTACGCCGGGCTGCTGCCGACCGTTCCTGAAACTCACTCATCTCGCACGCCGCAACGTTCGCCCCATGAAACGCTTCATCAAGAAACTTACGGTAGCAGCGGCCTTACGGCTCGTGCACGCCGCGCTTGTGGAGCTCCGTTGGCTGGATCCCTTTGTGCGGGAACAGATGGAAGCGCTACCTGTCGGCATCTCCTACGCCATCCACACCGGACACGACGCGCCGACGCTCTACGTGCAGTGGGACGGCAAACGCCTGCTGCGCCTCGAGCAGGCTCCTGCCAAAACCACCTGCGAACTGCGGCTCAAGTCCCTCGCGGACTCGTTTCTCATGTTCACCGGACAGATAGGGCTCGCCCACGGCTACGCTCGCCACTCCTTCACCATGCAGGGTGAAATCGCGGACGTCATGCGTCTGGCCCGTCTCGTGGACCGCGCGGAGGCCTACCTTTTCCCGGCTTTCATGTCGCGGCGCATCCTCACGGAGGTACCCGCTCTGCCTTCTTCTCCTCTGCGCCTTTACGGGCGATTGATTCTCGGTTTCCTATCACGTTCCTACACATGAACCCTCCCTTCTTCGAATACCAAAACGCCGTCAAGATCCTCTGCGGCGACCATGCCCTGGAGCGCATCCCCGACGAGCTACGCCACCTCGGCGCGGCGCATCCCCTGCTCCTCACGGACACCATGCTCATGAAGCTGGGTATTGCCACGATCGTCGCAGAACTCATGAGCGAGGAAGGCTGCCCTGCCGCGGCGACATTCACGGACATCCCCGTCGACTCCTCCCTGAGCGTCGTGAACCGCATCGCTTCCCTTTTCAGGGAACACGCCTGCGACTCCATTGTCGCCGTCGGCGGAGGCTCCGTCATTGACTCCGCCAAGGGAGTGCGCCTCGTACTTTCTCAGGAGACCGACGATATCCTCTCCTTGAGCGGCGTGGAGAATCTCGTCCGCGGTCGCCACGTGCCATTTATCGTGGTGCCCACAACGGCCGGGACGGGCTCGGAATGCACCGGTGTGGCGGTCATTCGCAACGAGGCGCAGGACGTGAAGATGGAATTTCTCTCGCCCTTTGTGGAGCCGGACGTGGCGATACTGGACGCGCGCATGACGCTCAAGCTCCCTGCCCGCGCTACCGCCTCCACGGGGATGGATGCCCTCTGCCACGCCATTGAGGCCGCCTCCTGCCTGCAGAAAAACCCTCTGAGCGACGCCCACGCCACGGCCGCCATCTCCCTGGTCTCGCGTTACCTGCTGCGCGCCGTTGAAGCGCCCTCGGACGCGGATGCCCGCCTCCACATGGCTCTTGCCGCCACACTCGCCGGCATCGCCTTCTCCAACTCCATGGTCGGCGGCGTGCATGCGATCGGACATGCTCTGGGAGGGGTCTGCCACGTACCGCACGCGGACGTCATGGCGATTTTGCTGCCCCACGTGATGCGCTACAACCTTTCGAAAGCCGACCGGAGTTATGCTGAACTTTTGCCGTACATGATCGGCATGGAAGCCGCTGCCGCCCTACCTCGCGAGCAACGGGCGCAGGCCCTCCTCGACTCCGTGGTCGGGCTGACGCAGAAGCTGCACGATGCAGCCGGCTTGCACCTGCGTCTTCGCGACCTCGGCGTGCCGGAGCAAGAGCTCGAGCATGTGGCGGAGGTTGCGCTGAACGATGGCGCTCTTATCGTCAACCCTGTTGCTCTCGATAAGGAGCGAACGCTGCAACTATTGAGAGCCGCCTACTGAGATAACAGGGAGAACCCAACCACTCAACGAGATGAAGATCGAGGAGATATTCCACAGGCAACGGGACTACTTTATGAGCGGCGCTACCCTGCCGCTTTCCTTTCGCAAAAATGTCCTGAAGCGGCTGCAAGCAGCCCTGCGCGAACGCGAGGCAGACCTGGCGCGCGCCTTGCAGCAGGATTTAGGTAAGTCCGCAGCCGAGTCGTACATGTGTGAAATCGGGCTATCGCTCTCCTCGCTGCGCTACACACTGAAGAATCTGCGACGCTGGGCGGCGCGGCGGAGGGTATCCACTCCGCTATCGCAATTCCCCGGCTCGTCGAGCATCGTGCCTGAACCCTTCGGAGTAGCGCTCATCATCAGTCCGTGGAATTACCCCTTGCTCCTGAGCATCGATCCGCTCATATCCGCCCTCGCCGCCGGCAACTGCTGCGTGCTGCGCTTCTCGCGCAACGCCCCTCATACCGCCGCCGCCCTCAGCGACCTCATCGCCGCCACCTTCCCACCCGAGCTCGTGACCACCGTCCATGGAGGTTCTCCGGATGCGGAGGTATTGCCGGAACTCGCCTTCGATAAAATTTTCTTCACCGGCAGTCCCGGCGTCGGCAAGAAAGTGATGCAGGCCGCGGCGCGACATCTCACGCCCGTCACTCTTGAGCTCGGCGGCAAGAGTCCTTGCATCCTCGACCCGACGGTTCCTCTCCCTCTCGCCGCTCGCCGCATCGCCTTCGGGAAAACCCTCAATGCCGGACAAACCTGCGTGGCCCCGGACTACTTGCTCGTACACCGCAGCGTGAAGGACGCCTTTGCACGCGAGTTTGCTCAGGCGGTGCGGGAGATGTTCGGGATCCAGCCGACCCTCAACCCTGACTTTCCTCATATTATCAATGAACGCCACTTCCGCCGCCTGCTGGGTCTGATCGAGGGCGAGCAGGTTCTTTGCGGCGGCTGGAGCGACCCCGCCACTCTCCGTATTGAACCCACCTTGCTGGACAACGTCCAGCCGGACTCGCCCTGCATGCAGGAAGAAATTTTCGGTCCCATTCTCCCGATGATCCCCTACGATGACATTGCCGAGGCAGAGGACTTCATACGCCGGCGCCCGAAACCGCTTGCCTGCTACATCTTCACGAGAGACAGCGCTACCGAGAAGCGGCTCCTTTCCGGCATCTCCGCCGGCGGATTCTGCGTGAACGACACCATCGTCCACCTCGCCGTCCATTCCCTGCCCTTCGGAGGCGTCGGCAACAGCGGCATGGGCGCTTACCACGGACGTGCCGGCTTTGACACCTTCTCACACGCCAAGCCGATCCTGCGGCGCTCCTCCCTTCTCGACTTCCCCTTCCGCTACGCGCCCCTTTCCGGATGGAAGCAAAGGGTGCTGCGGTTTTTCCTCAAGTGAACCAGCTAGGCGCTGGGCGGTGTTCCACCGCCTATTTACGATTTTCGATTTACGATTTACGATTTGGAAATAATGCGCGCCGATGGCGCGGGATATGCGATGCAAGAGCATCGGTGGTGGGATCAATCATGGCGGGATGTTATGAGGAAAGCGGCGGGGGCGCTGGGCGCCTATCGGCGCCTATTTACGATTTACGATTTACGATTTACAAAGCCGCCGAGGGATCGGAGGCGGATTGGACAACGCGTATGCGTTGCCCGCAGGGCGCTGAGGTAGTGCGGTACCGAAGCGTCAATTTTCGATTTACGATTTGGGATGCTAGCGCGCGGAGCGCGTTCTAGCAGAGCTGAAGCTGAGGAATGAGGGAAACGTCTTATTACTGCAGCTTCCTTTCTCCCCAGGGTGGGATGTTCTCAGCCGTAGGTCTCAATGAGATAACGGATGAAGCCGGGATCATCAAAATTCACGTTGCCGGCGTCGTGCTCATTGAGAGAGGCTATTCGGCTCATCTCGTCCGCAGTCAACGCAAAGTCCTCCACGGCGAAATTCTCCTGCATTCGCTCCCGATGGGTACTTTTGGGAATGACAATGATATCACGCTGCAGCAAGTAACGAAGAGCTACCTGAGCCGGAGTCTTGCCGTGTCCGGATCCGATGTCGGAGAGGACAGGATGGGAAAACAAACCGTTACGTCCCTGCCCCAGCGGGCTCCACGCCATCATGGTCGTGCCGTATTCGCGCAGCACCTCCATCAGACCGTTCTGCTGGCTAAAGACGTGCGCCTCCACCTGATTGACCGCCGGCTTCACATCCACGTGGAGCGCGAGGTCTGTGAAACGTCCTGCCCCGAAGTTGGAAACACCGATAGCGCGCAGCTTGCCGGCTTGCAAGGCTGTCTCCATCGCTCGATAGGTCCCGTAATAATCACCGTAGGCCTGGTGGATGAGCAAGAGGTCGATGTAATCCGTTCTCAGCTTGCGCAAGGAATCATCGATTGATTGAGCGGCGGCTTTTTCCCCGGCATGGGAAATCCACACTTTCGTCGTGATGAAAAGTTCCTCTCTCGGTACGCCACAGCTTGCTACCGCCGCTCCGACCCCTTCCTCATTGAAGTACGCCTGGGCCGTATCAATGAGGCGGTATCCCGTCGCGATCGCGTCCCGCACGCATCTCTCACACTCCTCCGGCTTCACTTGAAACACGCCGTACCCCACCATCGGCATTTCAACCCCGTTGTTCAATGTTATCGTCTTCATACCTGTCATTCTATTCCCTCAAGTAACTTGATGTCAAGAGCGGGGCAAACGCATTAGGAAATGCGTTTGCCTATTTACGAATTACGATTTCAGGCAACTCGCGCCCTGCGCGCGTTTCGGCGAAAGCTCGTGAGGCAAGCGATAGCGCAGCTGAATTTTTGAAATGAATGAGGACACGTGTGGGCTGTTACCCACACACGTCCCAGTTACGCTCGTTTTGTTCGGCGCAGCAAAAAGCAGCGCACCGGAATGTTCCGATGCGCTGCGAATCAAAAAAGACTATCCTGATATCCGGCAGAGATCAGAAGCTGATGACGCCCTGAACGCTGGCGACAACGGAATCGTTGTTGTCGCTGTATGCCGGATTATGGATGTACTGGATATGCGGCATGATGCGGAAGTACTCGTTGATCTGCAGGTTGTAGTAGGCCTCAAGTACGGTCTCGCGAGGATGATAGGTTTCAGCCCACGGCTCGCCATCTTCGTCAACATAACCGGCATAGTTGCGTCCCTTGAACACGCCGTAGGCGATGCCGAGGTAGTCATCCTTGCGGGAAGGAATGAGCTTGGCGCGCAGACCGCCGGTAAGTTCAGCGGCATTGCCGTACTGCTGCTTGGCAGCTACGCCGCCGCGTACGAACACGGTCAGGTAATCATTGATGGTGTACTGCACGCTACCGACAATGCCCGCATTGCGATGATGCTCAATTTCCTCTTCCGTCGTGTCAACGTCAAGCATCGTGAAGAACGGAGTGATCTTGACGACACCCTTACCGTCGTCGAAGTAGTGACCCCACTCAGCCATCACCGTGTAGCCCGTGCCCTCAGAGTTGATGGGATCATAGCCGTGCTTAGTACCCGTGCGGGTCACACCTGCCATCACGTAGTTCTTCTTGCCGAGTTGCACCTGCAGGATACCGCCCACATTGCTGTCGATGAGCGGCAGCACCGTGGAATTGCAGAATCCCGAGTTCATGAAGGAGGTGTAGGTGTCGCCGGCAATACCCACGGCATCAAAGTAGTCGCCGAACTTCACCATACCGGCGATGACAGCGGCCTTCTTGCCGTTGAAGAAGTGCTTGATCGAAATCTCCGGGAAGTAGAAGTCGCGCGGTCCGACGAGGTCACGATGGGCAAGAGTCACCGAACCAAGCGGGTTACCCTTCGCTAACTCTACGGCGTCCTTCTCCAAGCCCCAGGAGCCGATGAATTCCGCGTGCAGCCATGTGCCGCCGTTGACATCGTCCTGGATGATGCGCTGGTTGAGGTGTCCGTGAATCAGGGCGTAGTTGGGAGCCACGTGTTCGCTAAATCCTTCATCAAACGCACTGCGATGCAGGACGTTCACCCCGTAGGCCATATCAACGTGCCACTGCGTTCCGGTTTTCTGGTTAGCCTTCACCTTGTAGGCGGGAGCTCCGCAGCAAGGAATCATCAGGTCCATCTTCTGGAGCAGGGTCTGCTCGCAGCAAGGCTGCGTCTCAGCGTTGGCTGCCACCGGCAGAAGAAGTCCCGCCGCTGCGGCCGTTATGATACTTTTTGTCTTCATAGGTTTGTTTGGTTTCCTAAAGTGAGGTACTTGTCCTCTGCGCGCAGTTTAACCAACTAGTTAAGAAAAGTCAAACAAATTTTACAGATTAACAATTTTTTGTGGATCGCAAAATTAAATGCGACAGCTTCTTGGCACAAAAAAGGGGTGCCAAGAAGTTCAAAGTATACTATA